>NZ_JAGIOC010000001.1:3346567-3650800 GCF_017876515.1 Brachybacterium fresconis
CAGCGCGAGGCCGATCGCCATCGATCCGATGACCGCGACGACCGTGAAGATCAGGGTGTTGCGGGCGATCTGCCAGCTGGTGTCGTCGGTGAACCACTCGATGTAGTTCCCGAAGCCGATGAACCGCATGTCCGGCGAGGAGATGTTCCAGTTGTAGAAGGAGATGCGGAAGTTGTCGATCAGCGGGCGGTAGGTGAACACGGCCAGCAGCGCCATGTTCGGCAGGATCAGGGCCGCCGCGAGTCCGATCTGGCGCCAGTTGAGCGAGCGGGAGCGCTGGATCGGCTCCTCGTCGGAGACCGACTTCTCAAGACCGGGGATCGTGGGAGAGGTCACATCGGTCACAGTAGCCCCGCCGAACCGGCTCCCGACGGCGATCCGGTGACATCGCTGTGAATCCGTGACCTTCGGGGATCCGTGGGCCGTGCGGTGCTCCGTCGCCCCCGGTCAGCGGCTTGCCGTCGCGCTCACAGCGGCAGTCGGCCCGAGGCCCGTCGGCCTCCTGCCGCGGGGCTCACCGAGGCAGACGGCTCGAGATGCGTCGGCCGCCCGCCTCCGGTTCACAGCGGCAGGCGCACGTAGGTGGTCTCGAGGAACTCGGCGAGCCCCTCGTGGGAGCCCTCACGCCCCAGTCCCGATTCCTTGACGCCGCCGAAGGGGGCCGACGGGTCCGAGGCGACGCCCACGTTCACCGCGACCATCCCGGACTCGATCCGGCCGGCGACGTCCGCGGTCTCGGTGAGGTTCTCGCCCATCGCGTAGGCCATCAGCCCGAACTCGGTGTCGTTGGCGGCGGCGACCATCTCGTCGACGTCATCGAGCACAATGATCGGCGCGACCGGTCCGAAGATCTCCTCGCGGTTCACGCGGGCCTCGCGCGGCACGTCGGCCAGCACGGTGGGGGCATAGAAGAAGCCCGCCCGGTCCAGGCGCTTCCCGCCGGTGAGGACCTTCGCGCCGCGCTCGACCGCGTCGGCGACGAGATCCTCGACCTTGGCGAGCCCGGCCTCGTCGATCAGCGGTCCGAGGGTGGTGCCCGCTTCGATGCCGGGGCCGACCACCAGCTTCTCGGTCTCCTCCACCAGGCGCCGGGTGAAGTCCTCGGCGACGGAGGAGTGGACGTAGAAGCGGTTCGCGGCGGTGCAGGCCTCGCCGTTGTTGCGGTACTTCCCGAGCATCGCCGCGGTCACGGCGACCTCGACGTCCGCCGAGGGCAGCACCAGGAAGGGGGCGTTGCCGCCCAGCTCCATCGAGGATTTCAGCACGTGCTCGGAGGCCTGGGACAGCAGGGTCCTGCCCACCGGGGTGGAGCCGGTGAAGGACACCTTCCGCAGCCGCGCATCGGCCATCAGCGTGGAGCTCAGGCCCTTCGAATCGGAGGTGACCACGGCGTTGACCACGCCGGCGGGCACACCTGCCTCGGCCAGGATCTCCATCAGGATCAGCGAGGTCAGCGGGGTCTTCTGTGCGGGCTTGAGCACCACGGTGCAGCCGGCCGCCAGGGCCGGGCCGATCTTGCGGGTCCCCATCGACAGCGGGAAGTTCCACGGCGTGATCAGCAGGGTCGGGCCGACGGGGTGGGGCACGGTGAGGACCGCGGCGTCGGCCGACGGGGCGTGGCGGAAGCGTCCGGGCAGGCGGACCGCCTCCTCGCTGAACCAGCGCAGGAACTCCGCGCCGTAGGTGACCTCGCCATAGGCCTCCTTCAGCGGCTTTCCCATCTCGAGGGTCATGGCCAGGGCCAGGTCGTCCGCCCGCTCGTGGCACAGCTCGTAGGCGCGGCGCAGGACGTCAGAGCGCTCCCGGGGGAGGGTCGCCGCCCAGTCATCCTGCGCGGCGACGGCGGCGTCCAGCGCCCGGGGGCCGACGGTGGTGGCGTCGGCGTCGACCACCGTGGTCAGCGCGGCGCCGGTGGCGGGATCGAACACCGGGAGCGACGGGTTCCCACCCAGGAAGGCGCCGTCGACGAAGGAGCTGCGCGGCACGCGCTCCAGCAGGTCGGAGATGTGCTGATCGGTGATCTCGGGGAGAGTGGACGGGCCGGCCATGGGATCCTCCTGCGGTGACGGGGTTCCCTCCCAGTCTGCACCTGGGGGCCGGATCCGACGAGGGGACCGCGACCGCTCGGTCCGCCGGGCCGGGTCCTGCCGCGGGACCAACGTGACGGGTCCCGCCCCAGGTCCGGCGGGGCGGGCGCCGCCCCAGGTCCGACGGGGCGGGCGCCGCCCCAGCCGGTCGCCGGGCGTCGGCTGCTCGGCACCGGGCCGTCGCGGCGGCCCCGCCTCAGCTCTTCGCGGCGGCCAGGGAGTCGACGGCGCGGATCAGGCCCAGGTGGCTGAAGGCCTGCGGGAAGTTCCCGGCCATCCGCCCGGCGCCGCTGTCGAACTCCTCGGCCAGCAGGCCCAGGTCGCTCGCGCAGTCCAGCAGCTGGTCCATGAGCCGTTCGGCGTCCTCGATCCGCCCGGAGGCCGCGTACTGCTCGACCAGCCAGAAGCAGCACACCAGGAACGGGTGCTCATCGCCCGGCAGCCCGTCCTGGCCCTGGGTGCGGTAGCGCAGGATCAGGCCGTCCTGGGTGCTCAGCTCCTGCTCGATCCGCGCGACGGTGGTGAGCATGTGCGGGTCGTCGGCCGGGAGGAAGCCGGTGTGGGGGATCTGCAGCAGGAAGGCATCGACCTCGGTGCTGCCGTAGGTCTGGGAGAACGCACCGTCCTCGCCGACGCCGCGGGTCATGACCTCCTCGCGCACCTGGTCCCGCAGGCGCTTCCAGAGGGAGAGGTCCTCGGCGGAGGCGGGCAGGTCGTGGTCCTCGACGCCGCTGATCGCCCGGTCGAAGGTCGCCCAGACCATCACCCGTCCGTGCGTGAAGTAGGCGGGATCGCCGCGCATCTCCCAGATGCCCTGGTCCGGCTCGTCGATCCGATCCATGGTGTAGCGCACCAGCGCCTTCTGCAGCGGCCAGGACCAGATGGTCTCCTCGAGCCCGGCCTCGCGCATGGACGCGAGCGCGATCATCACCTCGCCCACGACGTCGGCCTGGTACTGGTCGGCGGCCCCGTTGCCGATCCGCACCGGCAGCGAGCCCTCGTAGCCCGAGAGGTGATCCAGCTCCCGCTCCAGCAGGTTCCGGTCGCCGGTGATCGAGTACATGATCTGCAGTCGCTCGGGGTCCCCGGCGATGGCGCGCAGCAGCCAGCGGCGCCAGGAGTCGGCCGCGTCGATGTGCCCGTGGGCGAGGAGCGCCTCCAGGGACAGGGCGGCATCGCGCAGCCAGCAGAAGCGGTAGTCCCAGTTGCGCACCCCGCCGAAGTCCTCCGGGAGGCTGGTGGTCGCGGCGGCGATGATGCCGCCGGTGCGGCGATGGGTCAGCGCGCGCAGCACCAGCAGGGAGCGGGCGACCGGTTCGGCGTACTCCTGGTCGACCCGCACCTGTCCCAGCCAGGAGGCCCATTCGGTGACGGTGCGCTCCAGCGCCGAGTCGACGTCGGGAGCCGCGGGCACGTCCTGCCAGGAGGGGAACCAGGTCAGCACCCAGCTGGCGGTCTCGTCGGCCGCGAGATGGTGGCGCCCCTCGTGGGAGCGGCCGTTCGGGGCGAGCTCGGGACCGTGCAGGGCCAGCCCGTCGCCGCCGGCGACGGCGATCAGCACGGGGTCGCCCGCGGCATCCTCCCCGCGCCGCACCCACGGCACGGCCATCCCGTACTCGAAGCGGATCTTCAGCTCCTGGACCACCTCGACCTCGCCCTCGGTGCAGGTCACCGAACGCATCAGATCCGAATGGTCCTCGACGTCCCCGGCCAGGGAGGAGGCGCTGCCCACCAGGGTCCCCGGGGCCGCCCCGGTGGCCGCGTCTCCGGAGCCGGTCGCGGCGGCGGCGTCCCCGTCGGCGATCGGCATCAGCTCGGTGACGACCGCGGTGCCGGTGGGGGAGCGCCACTCGGTCTCCAGCACCATCGTGGTGGGCAGGTAGCGGCGCGAGACCACCTTCCCGTCCGCGATCCGCAGCGACCAGTGCCCGTTCTCGTCGTCCCCGAGCAGGGAGCAGAACAGGGCATCGGAGTCGAAGCGCGGCAGGCACAGCCAATCGATGTCCCCCTGTCTGGTCACGAGCGCTGTGGCGCGCTGGTCGGACAGCAGGGCATGGTCTTCGATGAGCGGACTGGTCATGGCCCCAGTTCATCACGCACGGCCGGTCCGCGGGAGGCAACGACGGGATCCGCCCTCCTCGTGCGGCAGGTCGACGGTTCCTGCCGCGCACGGACGGCCACTGCGTCAGATCGGCCGGCCCTGCCCCGGGACTACGGTGGCAGGCATGACTGCACAGACCACTTCCGCGACCTCCGAGCTGTCCGTCGACGTCCTGGTGGTCGGGTGGGGCAAGGGCGGCAAGACGCTCGCCGCCACCCTCGGCGCCGCCGGCACCCGGGTGGCCATGGTCGAGCAGTTCGACCAGATGCACGGCGGCACCTGCATCAACATCGGCTGCGTGCCGACCAAGACCCTCGTCCACGACGCCGAGCAGCGCCGCGAGGACGACGACGCCCAGCAGTTCTGGGCCCGTGCCGTCTCTCGCCGCGACACCGTGGTGTCCACGATGCGCGAGGTCAACCACCACATGCTCGCCGACCTCGACGCCGTCACCCTGATCGATGGCCGTGCGCGCTTCACCGCCGAGCGCACCGTGGAGGTCACCGGCGGCGAGGACGTGCTCATGGTGACCGCGCCCGTGGTGATCGTGAACACCGGCGCCACCCCGGTCCGTCCCGATCTGGCCGGGATCGACGCGCCGCGGGTGCACGATTCCACCTCGCTGCAGCATGTCGACCCGTTGCCGGGCCGCCTGGTGGTGATCGGCGCGGGGCCCGTCGGCCTGGAGTTCGCCTCGATGTTCGCCGGCTACGGGGCCGACGTGACCGTGGTGAACCGGCGCGAACGCCTCCTGCCCGGTGAGGACGAGGAGGTCGCCGCCGGGGTGACCGACGTGCTGGAGGACGCCGACGTGCGGATCCTGCACTCGGCCTCGGCCGAGCGGATCGAGGACGGGCCCGACGCCGCCACCGTCGTGGTGCGCCGCGACGGCGACGAGCTGCGCCTCGAGGCCGAGGCGGTGCTGCTGGCGACCGGTCGCCGGCCCGCCACCGAGGACCTCGGGCTCGAGACCGCGGGGATCGACGTCGATGCCCGCGGGGCGATCGTGGTCGACGAGCACCTGCGCACCAGCGCCCCGGGCGTGTACGCGATCGGGGACGTCCACGGCGGGCAGCAGGAGACCTATCTGTCCTTGGACGACTTCCGCATCGTGCTCTCCCAGCTGCAGGGGGACGGGCAGCGCACCACCACCGACCGCGTCGCCGTGCCCACCACGACCTTCCTGTCCCCGCCGCTGGCGGCCGTCGGCCTCACCCGGGACGAGGCGCTCGCCGCCGGGCACGAGGTGCTGGTCGCGATCCAGAAGGTCGCGTCCATCAAGGCGATGCCGCGACCGAAGACCGTCGGCGATCCCCGCGGCCTGGTGATGTTCGTGGTCGATGCGCGGTCCGATCAGATCCTCGGGGCGCGGCTGCTGCACGTCGACGCCCAGGAGGTCATCAACCTGGTGGCGCTGGCGATGCGCACCGGCACGACAGCCACGCAGCTGAAGAACGGAATCTGGATCCACCCCTCCTCGGCGGAGTCCCTCAACGAGACCCTCGGGAAGCTGGCGCCCGTCACGGCCTGACGAGCCGGGACCACGGCCGACCCCGGCGGCACCGGCCCCGGACGCCGGGGCTGCCCGGATGCCGGAGCCCGTCGACATGTGTGCGCTGAGGACCGATGAATCCGTTCGCATCGGTCCTCAGCGCACACATGCGTGAGATCCCGGCGGGGGAGCGGCGCGTCGGCGCGGCGCGGCGCAGCGCCGACGCGGTGCGGGGTCGGGTCGGAGCCATTTCGCGCCAGGCGCTGCCGGTCGGGGTCGCCGAGTGCCGGCCGGGATCAGGCCTCGTCGGCCGGTGCCTCCACCGCGGACGGCTCCTCGCCGGTGACGAACTCGGCCAGGTGCTGCGACAGGGCCAGGCGGCTCGGCTCATGGCAGTACATCATGTGCCCGGCCTCGTAGTACTCGGTGCGGATCCGCTCGGTGTAGTCCTCACGCGGGATCGCGAGCTGGGCCAGCACGTGCTCGCTGGCATGGAACGGGGTCGCTGCGTCGTGGTAGCCGTGGGAGACCAGCACCTTCGTGTGCGGGGACTTGCGCAGCAGCCGCGCGAGGTCTGAGGCGACCTCGACGGAGCGGTTCTCGAAGTCCTGGTAGCTCCACGGGTGCACGCGCCCGGACATGATCTCGTAGACCACGTCGCTGGTGAAGTCGAGCTCGCGGCGCAGGTATTGGTTGATGGTCGCGGTGTAGGAGGGGGCGAGCTGGTCGATCGACGCGTCGGTCTCCATCTGCGCGGTGTTGCCGTCCCCCGCCGGGGCGGTGAAACGCCCGTCGATGCGACCGGTCAGCAGGCCCTGGTCGCGCAGCAGTTCGGCGAGGAACGCCAGGTGCTCCACGCGCAGGTTCGCGCGCTGGACCCAGTCGGGGTCCACCCCGATCAGCGCGCCGATCCGCGCGGCGGCCTCCTGCTTCTGCTCCGGTGCCAGGCGCGCCCCGGCGGCCAGCAGTGCCGGGTACTCCTGCTCGGCGAACGCCTCTGCCTCGTCGACCACGTCCTGCAGCAGCCGACCCTCGTGCTTGCCGTGCGCATGCGCGATCGCCGCATAGGTGGGCAGGTAGTGAATGTAGGGGCGGTCGTTGCCCTCGGCGAAGCGGATGGTGCCGAAGTCCAGCACCGGGGAGATCAGCGCGATGCCGGCGACCGCCACGTAGTAGCGGTCCATCAGCCGCGCGGCGACCGCGGAGGCGCGGGTGGTGCCGTAGGACTCGCCCGCCAGGAACAGCGGCGAGGTCCAGCGCTGGTTGCGGGTCAGCCAGTCGATGACGAAGGAGGCCATCAGGTCGCGGTCCGCGGCCAGCCCGTGGTGGCGGTCGCTCTTCGCTCCGGGCACGGGACGCGAATAGCCCGTGGTCATCGCGTCGACGACCACCAGGTCCGCCTGGCGCAGGATCGTCTCGTGGTTGTCGAGCAGGTGGTGCGGCGGGGCTGCGGGAGCACCGGCGTCGCCCGAGTCCACCCGGCGCGGGCCCAGCAGCCCCAGATGCAGCCACACCGTCGACGCGCCCGGCCCGCCGTTGAAGGCGAAGACGACCGGGCGCTCCTGGTCACCGGTGCCCTGGGCGACGTAGGAGACGGAGAACAGCTCGGCGTAGGCGGTTCCGCGCCCGTACTCCTCGCCCTCGGGCTCCTCCCTCAGCACCACGGTTCCGGTGGTCGCCGTGTAGTCCATTGCGCCGTCCGGCAGTGCCAGGGAGTGCAGTGTGGTGACCAGGTGGTCCTCGCGCTTGCCGGCGTCAGGGCCGGCGTCGGTGCCGGGGACGTTCCTCGAGGTGTCGGGGGAGGGGGTGGTGGGCTCAGCGTTCACTCGTGCTCCTTCGTCGGATCCGGCGTCGACGTCGATGCTATGCGAGTGGGGTGACGGGGTGCCGGGGCCTGTGGAGCGGGGCGCACCCGGCCCGGGGGCGCGCCGTCCGCCGACACGTGTGCGCGCCGTCCGCCGACACGTGTGCGCTCCGACGGCCAGGTGCCGGCCTGACATCACGCGCTCGGCCCGACGACACGCGGTCCGGGAACGCCGATTCCCCCGATCCGCACCGTGCATGGTGCGCATCAGGGGACTCGGTGGCCGATCGCCGGCGTGTCCCTCCCGTGAGAGAGCGGGGGTCGGTCGTCGGCGTGTCAGTACGGCCGGAAGTCCGTCCGGTCCGGAGACCCTGCTGCTCAGTCGTCCAGCGGGGCGATGTCGTGGGGCTCCTCCGCGCCGTCCTCGTTGTCGCGGACGACCATGCGGATCGGGTCCACCCTGGTCCAGACGATGAAGGCGATGGCCACGATGACCATGGCCAGGCCCGCCCAGAGGTTGGCGTTGAGGCCGTCGGTCTTGGCGGCGGCACCCTCGTCGAAGGCGAAGATGCCCATCGCGACCAGGATCAGGCCGAACAGGCCCAGCAGCGTGCCGATGAAATTGCGGATGTCGAAGGCGCCCGCGGTCTCGACGTGCTCGGACTCGGGCACAGCGCTCGCGCCGTCGGGGGCTTCCTGAGGGGTGGGGGTCATGACGAGCTCCTTAGGCGAAGAGGAAGTTCAGGGCGACGACGAGGACCAGGGCGATGCCTGCCATCGGGACGGGACGACGCCAGAACGGCATGTCCGCTTCCTCGGGATCGACCAGGTCGGCCTTCGGGGTCTCGGAGTAGACCAGGCCCTTCAGCTCGAGGACGGGCTTCGGTGCGGTGAACTGCGTGACCACCACGGAGACGACGATATCGACGACGAACGCGGTCGCGGCGCTCATGAAGGCGAGCCCCTGGCCCGGCAGCGTGAACACGTCGAAGAACGTCGAGGAGGACCACAGCGCGACGGCCGAGAGCGTGCCCGCCACCAGACCGGACCAGCCGGCGGCCGCGGTCATCCGCTTCCAGAACATGCCCAGGATGAACGTGGCGAACAGCGGGGCGTTGAAGAAGCCGAACAGCGTCTGGAGGTAGTCCATCAGGTTGGAGAACTGCCCGGCGATCAGCGCGGTGAAGATCGCGATCACGCAGGCCGCAGCCGTCGCGATGCGCCCCACCATCGTGTAGTGGTGATCGGGGGCGTCCTTCTTCACGTACTGCTGGTACAGGTCGTAGCTGATCACGGTGTTGAAGGCGGAGATGTTCGCGGCCATACCGGCCATGAACGCGGCCAGCAGGCCGGCGATCGCGACGCCCAGCAGGCCGTTGGGCAGCACCTCGCGCATCAGCAGCAGCAGGGCGTCGTTGTAGGTGACTCCGGTGGCGGCGGCCCCGGCGGAGTCGCCGGCGTGGTCGAGCTGCTTGAACTCCGTCAGCTGGCCCACCAGCACCGCGGCGATCATGCCGGGGATGATCACGATGAAGGGGATGAACATCTTCGGGAAGGCGCCGATGATCGGCGTCATCCGGGCGGCGGTGATCGACTTGCTGGCCATCGCGCGCTGGACCTCGACGAAGTTCGTGGTCCAGTACCCGAAGGAGAGCACGAAGCCGAGACCGAACACGATGCCGACGACGGACAGCACGGGGCTGTCGAAGCCGGACAGTGCCGTACCGGGCCAGGAGTGCAACTGCTCGGACCCGAGCATCCCGTCACCGGCGACCCGCTCCTTCATGCCGCTCCAGCCGCCCACGCGGTGCAGGCCGACGAGGGTCAGCGGCAGCAGGGCCGCGACGATCACGAAGAACTGCAGCACCTCGTTGTAGATCGCGGCGGAGAGGCCGCCGACGGTGATGTAGAACAGCACGAACGCCGCGGCGACGATGAGGCCGACCCACTGGGGCCAGCCCAGCAGGCGGTGGACGATCATGGCCAGCAGGTACAGGTTCACGCCGGCGATCAGCAGCTGGGCGATCGCGAAGCTGATCGCGTTGACCAGGTGCGCCCCGGTGCCGAAGCGCATGCGCATGAACTCCGGGACGGACCGCACCTTGGAGCCGTAGTAGAACGGCATCATCACGACGCCGAGGAACAGCATCGCGGGGATCGCGCCGACCCAGAAGTAGTGCATCGTCGGCATGCCGAGCTCGGCGCCGGTGGCGGACATGCCCATGATCTCGACGGCGCCGAGGTTGGCGGAGATGAAGGCGAGGCCGGTGACCCAGGCGGGCAGCGAGCGGCCGGAGAGGAAGAACTCGATGGAGTTGGAGACCCCGCGTTTGGCGTACCAGCCGACGCCGAGCACGAACACGAAGTACAACGCGATGATCGCGTAGTCGATCCACTGAGCATCCAGGCGGATGTCGACCATGGGGACCAGCTTTCCGGAGGAGGAAGGGGAAGGGGGCGCCTCGAGGGGCGGCGCCCTGTTGCGCGCGCCTCGGGGCGGCGGATCCTGACCGCCGGGCGGATACGCTACCACCGGAAGGGGTCTCCCGCGACGGCGACCTACGGCAATCGCAGGACAATTCTGGCGTGACTATGGTATGCGGGAGCTCGCCCGGCCCGGCAGTCCCATCCGGTCCCCGGCCCTCTCTCCCCGGGCCTCTCCCCGGCCCTCTACCCCCGGCCCTCTACCCCCGGGACGGCCGACCCCCCCCATGCCGAGATCTGCGCAGGTGTTGCCAAGGTGCCTGGTGGGACCGGGAACGCAGAGGTCGGTTCTGGGGTGGGGTGGGGGTGCTGGCTGGCGGGCTCCATTCCCTGCCGAGATCTGCGCAGTTGTTGCCAAGGTGCCTGGTGGGACCAAAAACGTTGAGGTCGGCTCTGCCGGGAACGTTGAGGTCGGCTCTGCCGGGAACGTTGAGGTCGGCTCTGCCGGGAACGCAGAAGTCGGCTCCGCCGGGAACGGGGACGTCGGTTCTGGGGTGCGTGGCGGAGCCGGCTGCACCGTCAGTGCGGGGCTCGAATCGAGCAGGGGTGGGACTCCTCGGGAACTTCGCGTACGATCACGATCGATCCGTGAACGTTCACGCCTCGGTGGTGCCATGACGCACCCGGGTGGCCACGCTCACAGAGAACTCGAAGACGAGGAAGGACAAGGAGAGCGATGAAGCCACGTCTGACCCGGCGCACAGCGCTGGCGGGGTCCGGGGCAGCGATGCTGGCCGGCCTGGCCGCCTGCGCACCGCCGAGCCCCGGCAACGTCAACAACGAAGCGATCATCCCGCCCAGCGACGGTCCGGTGACCCTGAGTTACTGGGCCTGGTTGAAGGACCTGCAGAAGGTCGCTGACATCTTCAATGAGAAGCAGGACCGGATCAAGGTGGAGACCACCTGGATCCCGGGCGGCAACTCCGGCGGCTACGCCAAGATCCTCTCCGCGGTCTCTGCGGGCGGCGGACCGGACATCGCGCAGATCGAGCTGCGCCAGGTTCCCGAGTTCGCCCTCGCGGGCGCGCTGACGGAGCTGACCCGCTACGGTTTCGCCGACCAGGCCGACGCCTTCGACCCCGGCGCTCTCAGCCAGATCAAGGTCGGCGAGTCGTACTGGGCCGTCCCGCAGGACACCGGCCCGGTGGCCACCTTCTACAACCGCGAGGTCCTCGAGGGGGAGCTCGGGCTGCAGCCCCCAGCCACCTGGGAGGAGTTCCGCGAGACCGCCGGAGTCGTCTCCGAGGCCGGTAAGAACCTGATCACCCTCGACCCGTCGGACGGTTCCCACCTCATCTCCTGGATGATGCAGTCCGGCGCCGTGTGGTTCCGGCCCGAGGGTGACGCCTGGATCGTCGACATGACCGGCGACGCCTCGATGCGGGTCGCCGAGTTCTGGGACGAGATCCTCGCCGCGAAGATCATCGGCACCGGATACGGCGCCTTCTCCACGCCGTGGATGGCGGCCGCCGGCGAAGGCAACGTGCTGGCCACCATCGGCGGCTCGTGGTCCGACGCACTCGTCGAGTCGGTGCCGAACGGCAAGGGCAAGTGGGCCGTGTCCCCCATGCCCACCTGGCCCGACGGGTACGCCTCCGGCGCCCATGGCGGCTCCTCCGCCGCCGTGCTGTCGACCAGCAAGCATCCTGTCGAGGCGCTGGAGTTCCTCACCTGGATGTGCACCGACCCCGACGGCATCGACGCGATGATCAAGTACTCCGGGATCGGCTGGTCGCCGGCCAAGGACTACATCGGCGAGTCCCGTCAGGAGCCGTCGGAGTTCTTCTCCGGACAGAACTACAACGAGGAGGTCATCCTGCCCATGGCGGAGGGCCAGAACCTCGAATGGACCTGGGCTCCGATGATGCAGCGCGCTTCTGCCATCGTCGGCGACGGCATGACGACGGCCGTCAGCGGGGAGGTCCCGCTGGTGGACATGCTCCCGCAGGTCCAGACGGAGATCGTCAAGATCATGCGGGAAATGGGCTTGAATGCGGAGGAGGCACGATGAGGTCCAAGACAGCACCCTGGCTCCTGCTGGCCCCGTTCCTGGTGGTGTTCATCGGGACCATGATCATTCCGATCATCATGGCGATCGGGTACTCGTTCAGCTCGGTGGAGCGCTCCGGCCTGCTCGGCGAGGGAGGAATCACCAACAGCTTCGCCGGCTTCGAGAACTACATCAAGGCCCTGTCGAACGCGAACTTCGTGGAGTCGATCGGACGCATGGTCCTGTTCGGCGCCGTGCAGGTGACCGTGATGATCGTGGCCGCCACGATCCTCGCGCTGCTGCTGGAGAGCGCCAGCGCCAAGTGGCCGGGCTTCTTCCGGGCCACCTACTTCCTGCCCTACGGGATCCCGGGCGTGATCGCCACGATCCTGTGGTCGTTCCTGTACATCCCGGGGCTGAGCCCGATCGTGGACGTGCTGAGCTGGGTGGGTCTCGAGATCGACTTCCTGGGCCCCAACATGGTGCTGTGGTCGATCGCGAACATCGTGACCTGGACGTACACGGGCTACAACATGCTCATCATCATCGCCCAGCTCAAGGCGATCCCCGGTGAGCTCTATGAGGCCGCGAAGATCGACGGCGCCAACGGCTTCCGCGTGGCGACGGCGATCCAGCTGCCGCTGATCCGGCCGGCTCTGCTGCTGACGGTCATCTTCTCGATCATCGGCACCCTGCAGCTGTTCGCCGAGCCGCGACTGATGCAGACCATGAGCGCCGGGATCACCTCGGAGTACACCCCGAACATGTCCGCCTACGCCTTCGCGTTCCAGTACAACGACATCGGCATGGCGGCCGCGCAGGCCGTGATCATCGCGGTCTCCGCGTTCCTCCTCTCGGCGGTTGCGCTGGGAGTCTCCTCCTGGACGGAGAAGCGTCGATGACCACCTCGAACACCACGCAAGACACCACGACAACGGACGAGCGCCGTCAGGCGTCGGCCGCCAAGCGGGCCGGGCGCGAGACCCGCGCCGGGGCCCGTGACGCGGGGCGGAAGCCCACGACGACCATCCTGGTCACCGCGATCCTCGTGATCGTGGCGATCTACTTCCTGATCCCCGTCTACTGGGTCATCATCAACGCCACCAAATCGACCGAGGACCTGTTCGGCACCTCCGGCTTCTGGTTCGGGGACAGCTTCCAGCTGTGGGAGAACGTCAAGGCCGTGTTCGCGGCCAACAGCGGGATCTTCCCGCGCTGGGGGCTGAACTCGGTGCTGTACGCGGGCGTCGGCTCCGTGCTGGCCACCTACTTCGCGACCGCCGCGGGATATGCCCTGGCCAAGTACCGCTTCCCGGGACGCCGGTTCGTGTACGTGCTCGTCCTGGGCGGTGTGCTGGTGCCCGGAACCGCCGTCGCACTGCCGCTGTTCTTCCTGTTCAGCTCGATCGGGCTCACCAACACCTACTGGGCGGTGTTGATCCCGTCGCTGGTCAGCCCGTTCGGTCTGTTCCTGGCCTCGATCTATGCGAGCGCCGCGGTGCCCGACGAGCTGCTCGAGGCCGGCCGGATCGACGGCGTGGGGGAGATCGGGCTGTTCCATCGCCTCGCGCTGCCGCAGCTGACTCCGGCGATCGTGACCATCGTGCTGTTCCAGTTCGTGGCGATCTGGAACAACTACATGCTCCCGCTGGTGATGCTGGCCGACGAGAAGCTCTACCCGATCACCCTGGGCCTGGACAACTGGCGGGCCCAGACCGACCGGCTGCCGGAGTTCTACCAGCTCACCACGACCGGCGCGCTGCTGTCGGTGATCCCGCTGGCGATCCTCATCCTGGTGCTGCAGCGCTTCTGGCGCGGCGGCCTCACCGAGGGCTCCGTCAAGGGCTGACCTCCCGCCGCCGAGGCGGCATTCCTGCGGGGCGGCTTCGCCCGGCCCGACAGCCTTGCCCGGCGGGGCGGCCCCGCCCGGCGCGACAGCCTTGCCCGGCGGGGCGGCCCCGCCCGGCGCGACGCGATTGTGCGCTGTGCTTCCGTAGTTGGAAGCACAGCGCACAATCACGGTCTGGGGGACTCCGGTCGCGGGGCACGATCGCGTTCCGGACGCCGCGGGTCAGGGGGCACGATCGCGTTCCGGACGCCGCGGGTCAGGGGGCACGATCGTGTTCCGGCGGCGTCGGACGAGGACGAACAACGTCGATCCGAGGTCCGGGTCGCTTGCATCCGCGGGCTCCCTGCTCTTCGATGAGGGCATGACCGCCGCCGCTCGCCGCCCCGGAGTCCGCCGACGTTCCCTCCTCGCCGCCGGGGTGACCCTGCCCGCCCTCACGGGACTGGCCGCCTGCGACGGCGGGGGCGAGCCCGGCGAGGTCGGCGCGCCCGACGTGGTCGCCGAGGTGGACCGCGAGGCACCGGGCCCCGTCGAGGACGTCGCCGCGCTGACCTCCCCGTTCACCGCCCGACTGCTCGGCGCCCTCGACCGTGAGGCGGTGAACCTCGTGTGCTCCCCGCTGTCGGCCCAGGTGGCGCTGTCCATGGCCGCGCTCGGCGCCGCCGGGGCTACGCGGGAGCAGATGGAGCAGGTGCTCGGCGGCGCCGTCGACGACGTGGCCGCGGCCGCGAACACGCTGACCCAGGTGCTGGCGTCCGTCGGCGACGAGGAGCGGGAGGAGGACAAGGAGGGCGACCCCGAGCCCGCCGTCGCGACACTCGTGAACGGCACCTGGGTGCAGGAGGACCTCGCCCTCGAGGACGACTTCGTCCAGGGTCTGGGCCGCTGGTTCGGCAGCGGCGTCTATCAGGCCGACTTCGCCGACGACGGCGCACGGGAGAAGGCCCGCGAGCGGATCAACGGCTGGGTCGCCGACGCGACGAACGACCTCATCGAAGACCTCGTCCCCGACGGCATGCTCGACGCCGCCACTCGCCTGGTGCTCGTCAACGCCCTGCACCTGAAGGCCGCCTGGCCGCAGCCGCTCACCGCGGCGGGCGGCACCTTCACCGCGGCCGGCGGGGAGGAGCTCAGCGTCGAGATGCTCTCCGGCACCACCGACAGCTGGTACGAGGACGAGCTGTGCCGAGCCACGGCGCTGGAGACCCACGGATCGCAGCTCTCCCTTGCCCTGATCCGGCCCACGGAGGACGTCGCCACCGTGCTCGACGCCTGGTCCGAGACGGCCGACGCCGTCGCCGGGGGCGGTGCCGAGGCCGCCGGCGGGTCCGGTTCCGGTCTCGCCGCCGTGCTGGCCGGCCTCCAGGACTCTCGGGCGAGCACCGAGGTGACGCTGCCCGGGTTCGACATTGAGTGGCAGGACCAGCTCAAGGGTCCGCTCTCGGAGCTCGGGATGGCCGATGCCTTCACCGATGCCGCCGACTTCTCCGGGATCACCTCGGAGGAGGAGCTGATGCTCACCCACGTGGTCCAGAAGGCGGTGATCACGGTCGACGAGGAGGGCATGGAGGCCGCCGCCGCGACCGCCGTGGGTGCCGGCGCGTCGTCGGCGCAGGCGGACGTGCACGAACTGGTCCTGGACGTGCCCTTCCTCTATGTCGCCTTCGAGACGAGCACCCGCGCGCCGCTGGTCCTCGGCTGGATCGGGGACCCGACGCGGACGCGGTGAGACGGCTCGTCCGTCGGCCCCGCCACCACCCACGGACCTCGCGGGGTCCGGAAAACCAGGTGCGGGTGTCGGATCCCTGTGAAAGGTTTCTCCGATGGGGATCTTCGCCGTCGGCGCATGGTGTATCAGGCAGGCGTGGGCGGCCGCCCCGTGCATGGTCGCGGCGGCCGCGGTCCTGGGGCTCCTCGTCGCAGCCGTCCCCTCGCTGCAGGTCGTGCTCATGGCGCAGTTCGTCGGCGCCCTCACCGGCGCGGACAGCTTCGACGACGTCGCCGCGCCCTTCGCGGGCCTCGTGCTGCTGATCGCCTTCACCGGGCCCGTCGAAGCGATCGCCGGCACCATGCAGTGGCGCGTCGTGGATCTCATCGGTCTGCACTCCAAGCGCGAGGTCGCCGACACCCTGGCGACGCTGCCTCCGACGGTGCTTGCGGATCCGGTGGCCGCAGCCGATATCGAGGCGGGCAACAAGGCCGCGGAGGAGGAGCTCTCCTTCCTCTATCCCTTCGTCCTGAGCCTGCTGCGCGACATCCTGTCGGTGGTGGGCGTGTTCCTCACCCTGGCCACGATGAGCCCGCTCGCCGCGGTGTTCGTCCTGATCTCCCTGCTCCCGATGCTGTTCGCCTCGCAGCGGATCTCCCGCATCAGCTCGCGGATGTGGGACGACGTCGGCAAGCTCTACTGGCGATCGCGCTACCTCCACCAGCACCTGGTCACGACGGCGTCGTCGATCGAGCTGACCTCTCTGGGCGCCAACGGTCAGATCTCCTCGAAGGTCACCGGGACGGTCGGACAGATCACCGCCCGCAAGTCGCAGACCTACCTCCCCATGCTCTCCTGGCGACTGCTCGCGGGGGCGGCGACCTCGCTCCTGCTGGCCGGCGCGCTCGCCGCACTCGTGGTGGGGGTGCACTACGGGCCGGCCGCCGCCGGCGGCGTCTACGGAGTGATGGCCGCGATGGGGGCGGTCGGCTCCCTCGGCGCGAACCTCGGGAACATCGTCGAGGGCAGTGCCCCGTACGAGCGCTACGAGACGCTGCTGGGCATGCGACGCGAGGCGCGCGACCCCTCGCTCGCCCGCGACGCGCACTCCCTCGTGGTCTCGGGCATCTCCCATACCTACGAGGGCCAGGACGCGGCCTCGCTCGTCGGCCTCGACCTGCGCATCGACAAAGGCCGCATCGTCGCGCTGGTGGGCGTCAACGGCGCCGGGAAGACCACCGCGGTCAACTCGATCGTCGGCACCCTGGACCCGCAGTTCGGCGAGATCTCGATCGACGGCCGCACCCGCGCGGACATGCCTTTCCAGGAGTGGGTGGGCCATTTCGGCACCCTCACCCAGGAGTTCGGCCGCTACGAGCTGACCGTGCGCGAGTCGCTGCAGCTCGGCACCCCGCGCCGCGATGTGAGCGACGAGGAGATGTGGACGGCGCTGGAGGCGGCGAACGCCGCGCACATGGTGCGCGGCTTCGAGAACGGACTGGACCAGCAGCTGGGCTCGCAGTGGGACGGGGGAGTGGGCCTCTCCGGCGGCCAGTGGCAGCGGATCTCCCTGGCCCGCATCCACCTGCGGGCCGCACCGATCTGGATCCTCGACGAGCCCACCAGCGCGATCGATGCCGAGGCCGAGCAGGACATCTTCCGCGAGCTGCAGCGCTCCAAGGCCGGCCGCATCACCATCGTCGTCTCCCACCGTGCGTGGACCCTGCGCGGGATGGACGAGATCCTGGTGGTCGACCAGGGCCGCGTCATCGAGCGCGGTCGCTACGACGAGCTGCTGGGCCGGGGCGGGCGCTTCACGGAGATCTTCGCGGAGCAGGCCGCCTGAACGGTGCACTGCGGCGGTCGAGAGAGCCCGGTGGTCAACCGCGGCCGACGACACGCGTTCTCCCGGAACCGGTTACTCCGAAATTCTCCACAGATGTGGAACATCGGGGAGCGGCGGCCCGCTCGAGGCGCGTCGAGGGGTCCAGAGGTCTCGCGTCGCCCGGCCCCGCTGCGACGTCCCCGACTACCCTGGGAGCAGAGCGCTCGACGGTTCTCGCGATGGAGGAGACATGCCCGCTGCACGCCCCTGGCCCCTCGGAGTCGACGGCATCGCCTACGGCGGTGATTACAACCCGGAGCAGTGGCCCCGTGAGGTGAGGCTGGAGGACATCGAGCTGATGCGCGAGGCCGGGGTCACCCTGGTCAGCGTCGCGATCTTCGCCTGGGCCATGCTCGAGCCCCGCGAGGGGGAGTACGACTTCGCCTGGCTCGACGAGGTCATGGACGACCTCCGTGAGGCCGGCATCAAGGTGGCGCTGGCCACCGCGACCGCCTCCCCGCCGCCGTGGCTGACCCGCCACCATCCGGAGATCCTGCCCGTCACCGAGGACGGCACCGTGCTCGGCCAGGGCGGGCGGCAGGCCTACGCCGTCTCCTCGCCGCTCTTCCGCGAGTACGCGCTGCGGATGACCCGCATGATGGCCGAGCGCTACGGCGACCATCCCGCGCTCGCGCTGTGGCACGTCGACAACGAGCTCGGCTGTCACGTCCCGCACGACTACTCCGAGCATGCCGCCGTCGCCTTCCGCGGCTGGCTCGAGCGCCGCTACGGCACCATCGAGGAGGTCAACGACGCCTGGGGCACCGCCTTCTGGTCCCAGCGCTACGACTCCTTCCACGAGATCCTGCCGCCGCGCGCCGCCCCCACCGACCCCAACCCCACCCAGCAGTTGGACTTCGCCCGCTACTCCAGCGACGAGCTGCTGACCCACTACCGCGCCCTGCGCGAGGTGCTGGAAGAGGTCACCCCGCAGATCCCCGCGACGACGAACTTCATGCTCTCCTCGGCGACCAAGTGGATGGACTACTTCTCCTGGGCGGCCGACGTCGACGTGGTCGCCAACGACCACTATCTGATCGCCGCCGACCCCCGCGGCCAGATCGAGCTGGCCCTGGCGGCGGACCTCTCCCGCGGCGTCGCGGGCGGCGACCCCTGGATCCTCATGGAGCACTCCACCTCCGCCGTGAACTGGCAGGCCCGCAACCGCGCCAAGGGGCCCGGGGAGATGCTGCGCAACTCGCTCTCGCACGTGGCCCGCGGGGCCGACGGGATCATGTTCTTCCAGTGGCGCCAGTCCCGGGCCGGCGCCGAGAAGTTCCACTCGGCGATGCTGCCCCATGCCGGGCAGGAGTCCGAGGTGTGGCGCAGCACGGTCGCGCTCGGCCGGGCGCTGGAGGCCCTCGCTCCCGTCCACGGCAGCCGCGTGCTGAACCGGGTCGCGATCGTCATGGACTACCCCTCCTGGTGGGGCAGCGAGCTGGACTCCCACCCCACCCAGGCGCTGCGCTACAACGAGGAGCTGCTGCGCTGGTACACGGCGCTGTGGGACCTCGGCGTCGGGGTCGATCTGGTGCCGACGGGCACCGACGTGACCGGCTACGACCTCGTGCTCGCCCCCACGCTGTACACGGTGGCCGACGAGGACGCCGAACGCCTGGCCGAGGCCGCGCGCGCCGGCAGCCAGGTCGTGATCACCTTCTTCTCGGGGATCGTCGACGAGAACGACCATGTGCGCCTGGGCGGCTACCCGGGCGCCTTCCGCGACCTGCTCGGCGTGCGCAGCGAGGAGTTCCATCCGCTTCTGAAGGGCGAGATCCTTCATCTCGACGACGGCACCGCCGCGGACCTGTGGAGCGAGAGGACGCACCTCGAGGGGGCCGACGCGGTGCGCACCTGGGCCGACGGCCCTCTGCACGGCTGGCCCGCGGTGACCCGCCAGGTGGTGGGGGAGGGCGCCGCCTGGTACGTCGCCGCTCGCCCGTCGGCCGAGGGGCTCGAGACGCTGGCGGGCGAGATCATCGCGGCCGCCGGCGTGGAGCCGACCGTGCCGGGGCTGCACCGCGACGTCGAGGCCGTGCGCCGCTTCGCCGAGGACGGCACCACCTACCTGTTCGTCCTCAACCACTCCGACCGCGATCAGGTGGTGCAGGTCAGCGGGCACGAGATGCTCACCGGCGCCGAGGCGGACGGAGCGCTGACGGTGCTTGCCGGATCGGCCGCCGTGATCCAGGAGAGCTGAGGCCCGGGGTTGCCGTCGGCCGGACCGGTCGCGCGGAGCGTCGACTCGACGGCGGCGGGGCTCCGCGCACGAGCCCCGGCGGCGATCGGGCTCCGCGCCCGGTCCTCGGAAGCGGCGGCCGGGCCCGCGGCCACCGGGTGTCCCGTCGGCCGGATTCCTGACAGACTGATGTAAGACGTTTCACCGAGAGGACGACCGACGATGTCCGCCCTGCTGCAGCCCACCCCGGACGGATTCCTTCGCGCCGGGGATTCCCACCTCGTGATCTCCGGGGCGATCCACTACTTCCGCGTCCACCCCGAGCAGTGGCGCGACCGCCTGCGCCGCCTGGTCGCCATGGGGTGCAACACCGTGGAGACCTACGTGGCCTGGAACGTCCACCAGCCCTCAGCGGACGTCGTCGACTTCGACGGCATGGCGGACCTGGGCCGCTTCCTCGACATCGCAGCGGAGGAGGGCCTCGACGCGATCGTGCGCCCGGGGCCCTACATCTGCGCCGAATGGGAGAACGGCGCCTTCCCCGGCTGGCTCCTCGCCGACCGCAACCTGCGTCTGCGCAACCGCAGCGCGCCCTATCTGGCGCAGGTAGACGCCTGGTTCGACCACCTGATCCCGGTGATCGCCTCCCGGCAGGCGAGCCGCGGCGGCACCGTCGTGATGGTCCAGGTCGAGAACGAGTACGGCAGCTTCGGCGACGACACCGCCTACCTCGAACACCTGCGCGACGGTCTGATCGCGCGCGGCATCGACGAGCTGCTTGTGACCTCCGACGGTCCGGCGCGCATGTGGCTGAGCGGCGGCACCGTCGACGGGGCGCTGGCCACGGTGAACTTCGGCTCCCGCGCCCTGCAGGTGCTCGAGATGGCCGAGCGCGAGCTGCCCGCCCAGCCGCAGATGTGCATGGAGTTCTGGAACGGCTGGTTCGACCACTGGGGCGAGGAGCACCACGAACGCACCGGAGGAGACGCTGCCGGGGAGCTGGCCGACATGCTCGGGGCCGGCATGAGCGTGAACTTCTACATGGCCCACGGCGGCACGAACTTCGGCCTGCGCGCCGGCGCCAACCACGACGGCGCCCTGCAGCCCACCACCACCAGCTACGACTACGACGCCCCGATCGCGGAGAACGGCGAGCTCACGGGGAAGTTCCGCGCCTTCCGCGAGGTGGTCGCCCGTCACCGCGATCTGCCCCCGCTGCAGGAGCATCTGGAACAGCTCGGCCTCGCGGCCGTGCCCGCGCGTCTGCCGGCGGCCGAGGTGACGGTGGAGAGGATGATCGCCCTGCGCGGCACCGAGCGCTTCACGCGCCCCGCCCCCGTGCACCCGACCCCGCCATCCTTCGAGGACCTCGGCCTCGAACGCGGCCTGCTGCGCCTGAGCCGCGACATCGAGATCGCCGTGGCCGATCGGGACGGCTGCCCCGAGATCGCCCCGCTGCAGCTGTATGACCTGCATGATCGGGCCTGGGTGTACGTCGACGGGATCTACGTCGGCGCGACCGGCGTGGTGGGCGACGAGCAGCGGGACATCGATCCCGCCCTCGTCGAGCTCACCCCGTTCGCAGACCGTCTGCTGCCGCGCGGCGGGCACCGCACCGTGCGGGTGGAGATCCTGGTCGAGAACCTGGGCCGCGTGAACTTCGGGCCGTACCTGGGCGAGCGCAAGGGGATCCTGGGCGGGGTGTGGCAGTCCGTCCGCTTCCTCAACGACTGGGAGGCTGATCCCTGGCCGCTGGAGGAGATGGCCGACGAGCTCGCCGCCCTGGTCGAGGCCGGGTCGGAGCTCGAGGGGCGCGAGGACATCGGAGCGCGTGCGGAGGCCGGGCCGAGCGCTGAGGTCGGGTCGAGTGCTGAGGCCGGCCTGAGCGTCGGCGGCCGAGGAGAGGCCGTTCTCGATGACGCGCTGCCCGTCCTGGTCAGCGCGTCCTTCACGGCGCCCGAGCAGGCGGACACCTTCCTCGACGTCTCCGGCGCGGGCCACGGCGTCGCCTACGTGAACGGCTTCTGCGTGGGCCGGTACTGGAACATCGGTCCGCAGCAGACCCTCTACGTCCCGGCGCCGCTGATCCGGGAGGGACGCAACGAGGTCCTCCTGCTGGACCTCGAGAAGCGTCCGACGCGCCTCGCGCTCGCCGAGCGGCACATCTTCGGGCGCACGGATCGCTGAGGAGGGCGGTCGGGCGACCGCGCCCGGTCGGACCCGATTCGCGGGAGCGCCGGGGATGTCGGCGGGAAACAGCACGATCACCGGACGCATTGCGAGAAGCGTGATGTGCTGGATGCGGTGGGGACGACCGGCTCCGTCCACGGTCGCCGATTCGTACCGCGAGGACGGGGAGGACGGGATCGGGGCGAGGGTCGCGGGTTCGTTCTCCCGGCGACGTCCCTGTGACGGTGAGCTCATCGATCAAGGCGTCGGTGCCTTGACATGGTGAGACCGCGGGGTAAATGCTTTCACCTACGTTGACCATCGTTCTTGCGACACGAATCCCCTGGCGCCGCGCGGTCGGTGAGGTCAGGATGAAGGCGAGTCCTCCGTGTCCATCGTCGAAAGTGATGCCACCCCATGACAGACCTCCGTATCGGCGTGATCGGCTTCGGTGCGCGCTCGACCCTGGCGTCGCACGCCCATCATCCCGGGGAGGGATCGCGCGTCACTGTCGTCGCGGACCCGTCCCGGCGGGGAAGGGACCTCGCCCGCGAACGCTTCGGGCCGGAGATCGCGACCGTCGACTCGGTCGAGCGGCTCCTCGCCGAGCACGAGGTCGATGCGGTGATGATCCTCGCGCCGGACTTCGCCCACGCCGAGGTGGCGCTGCAGACTCTCGATGCCGGCATCCCCACCTTCTGCGAGAAGCCGATGGCGATCCGCGTCGAGGACACCGACGCGATGCTGGCGCTGGCGCACGAGAAGCGGACCCGGCTGTACATCGGCCACAACATGCGCCACATGCCGGTGATCCGACAGATGAAGGAGATCGTCGATTCCGGCCGCATCGGCCGGGTGCGCGCCATCTGGTGTCGGCACTTCGTGGGCACCGGCGGCGACTTCTACTTCAAGGACTGGCACGCCGAGCGGTCCAAGGCCACCAGCCTGCTGCTGCAGAAGGGCGCTCACGACATCGACGTGATCCACTGGCTGGCCGGCGGCTACACCCGGCGCGTCTCGGGGATCGGTGACCTGGCCGTCTACGGAGACGTCACCGACCGGCGCGACAACTCCGACCGGCTGATGGGCGACTGGTACGACGAGGACACCTGGCCGCCGACGGAACAGAAGGAGCTCAACCCCGTCATCGACGTCGAGGACATCTCGATGCTGACCATGACGCTGGACAACGGAGTGCTCGCCTCCTACCAGCAGTGCCACTTCACGCCGGACTACTGGCGCAACTACACGGTGATCGGCGATGCCGGCCGGATCGAGAACATGGGCGACGGCAGCGGGGACCAGATCCACATCTGGGAATCCCGCCGCTCCGGCCCGGGGCGCCCCGATGCAGTCGAGGTCGTCGCCCGCGCGACCGGCGGTCACGGCGGCGCCGACCCGAACCTGGTCGCAGAGTTCCTGGAGTTCGTGCGCCACGGCGGGGTCACCGACGTCTCCGCGGTCGCAGCCCGCGAGGCGGTCGCCACCGGCGTCTACGGCGCGGAGTCCATCCGTCACGGCGGCGTGCCGTACGACGTGCCGCCGGTCCCCGACGAGATCGTCCGGTACTTCGACGGCGGGCAGCAGGCTTCGCAGGCCGT
The DNA here is from genome assembly GCF_017876515.1 of Brachybacterium fresconis. Classification (NCBI taxonomy): domain Bacteria; kingdom Bacillati; phylum Actinomycetota; class Actinomycetes; order Micrococcales; family Dermabacteraceae; genus Brachybacterium; species Brachybacterium fresconis. Next base: position 3,369,917 of record NZ_JAGIOC010000001.1, read on the forward strand.
CGGGGCCTGAGGGCCCCGCGACGAGTCCGGAAAACCACCCCCACCCCCCAGGAGGAATTCCCATGATCAGATTCGGCACCGGCGGCTGGCGCGCCATCATCGGCGACGAGTTCACCCGCGAGAACGTGCGCCTGCTCGCGCAGGGTCTCGCGGACAGGATGCACGACGAGGGCGTGGTCGCACGCGGAGTCGTGATCAGCTATGACCGTCGCTTCCTCTCCGATGTCGCCGCCTGGTGGGCGATCGAGGTGCTCGCGGCCAATGATGTGCCGGTCACCGTCATCACCCGCCCCGTCCCGACCCCGATGTGCATGTGGACCGTGAAGCAGCAGGGCAGCGCCTACGGGATCACGGTCACCGCCTCCCACAACCCGGCTCTGTACAACGGCATCAAGGTGTTCACCGAAGGCGGCCGTGATGCCGAGGTGGAGGTCACCGATGAGCTCTCCGCGCACGTCGCCACCCTGGACCCTGCCGGGGTGCGCTCCCTCGCCCCGCACGAGGTGCGCGAGAGCCCCCTGGTCACCCAGCAGAACTCGATCAACTGGTATCTGGACGCGATCATCGAGCAGCTGGACCTCGACGCGATCCGTCACGCCCACCTCTCCGTGGTGCTGGACCCCATGTTCGGCGTGGCCCAGACCAGCCTGCAGACGATCCTGGTGAGCGCCCGCTGCGAGGTCTCCGTCATCAACGCCCGTCATGACCCGCTGTTCGGCGGTCGCATGCCGTCCCCTGCAGAAGGCTCTCTCGCGCCGCTGCGGCAGTCAGTCCTGGACCAGGGCGCGGACCTCGGCATCGCGACCGACGGCGACGCGGACCGGCTCGGCATCGTCGACGACCGCGGGAACTACCTCAGCCCCAACCAGGTGCTCGTGCTGCTGTACGAGTACCTGCTCAGCGGAAAAGGGTGGCGCGGGCCGGTGGTGCGCAACCTCTCGACCACCCACCTGCTGGACCGGGTCGCCGCCGCGCACGGCGAGACCTGCTACGAGGTCCCCGTGGGCTTCAAGTGGATCAGCGCGAAGATGGCGGAGACCGACGCCGTGATCGGCGGGGAGTCCTCCGGCGGGCTCACCGTGCGCGGCCACATCCCCGGCAAGGACGGCATCCAGGCCGGCAGCCTGCTGGTGGAGATGGTGGCTCGGTCCGGGAAGAAGCTCTCCGAGATCTACGCCGACCTCGTCGAGCGCTACGGCGAGCTGGTGATGGAGGAGTCCTCCTACGGATACACGCCCGCGCGCCGCGAGGAGCTGCAGCGACGGATCTTCGAGGAGCACGACCTGCCCGCCTTCGACCGGGAGATCGACCGGATCTCCTGGGAGGACGGCTGCAAGGTGTACTTCGCCGACGACTCCTGGCTGACCATCCGCTTCTCCGGCACGGAGCCGGTCATCCGGGTGTTCGCCGAGGCGGGCACCGCCGAGGAGGCCAGGGAGCTGTCCCGCACGGTCGCCGACCATTTCGCGCTGACGGACTGACGCGGTCGCGTGTCGGCGACGGCAAGTTCGGGGTCGATGCCCACCTGCCGCGCGTAGACCAGGCACATCCCGAGCACGTCGCCCAGCTCGCATCCCGCCCAGCGAGCTCTGCGCTCTCGTTCCCAAAAGCTCATGTGGCACCGAGAACGTAGAGCTCATCCCGGCACAGCCGCGGTCAGCTGTCGCTCGCAGCGGAGGCGCCGAGGGGTGAACCGTTCGCACCATGCGGCTGGCCGACGGCGGCGGACCCGGCGCGCTCGTACCGGAACCACTTGTCGGCGACCGCCTGTTCGGGGTCGATGCCCATCTGTCGCGCGTAGACCAGGCACATCCCGAGCACGTCGCCCAGCTCGTCGGCCACCACACGTTCCTGCTCCTCGGGCGTACGGCCGCGGTCACGGCTCTGCCCGGACGCGGTCAGATGCGCCTGCGCGAGTTCCCCGACCTCCTCGGTGAGCTTCAGCAGCGCCCACTGCCCGGACCTCTCGATGTCGTAGACCTCCGCATACTGCGCGGAGAGTTTCTCGATGCGGTCGGCGAGGTGATTCAGCTCCATCCGAGCAACCTACCGGCTCCTCCCCAGCCGGCCCGGCCCGACCCACCGGAGACCTCCGCTTCTGCCCGGCGAGCTGCGCTTCTGCCCGGCGAGCTGCGCTTCTGCCCGGCGAGCTGCGCTTCTGCCCGGCGAGATCTGCACTCTTGGTCCCATAGCGCCGTTTGGCACCGAGAACGTAGAGCTCGCCGGGGAGGGGGGGGGAGGGGGAGGAGGCGAGGTCAGCCGTGAGCTCGGCGCGGATCAGCTGGCGCCGCCCACCGCCCCGTAGGCCTCGAGCGCCTCGCGCACGTCGGCGGTGGCGATCGCCCCGGCGTGCACGGGGAAGGACGCGGCGACGAAGCCGTCGGGACGGACCAGGTACAGCCGATCCTCGCGGAGCCTGCCGTTCCCGTCCGGGGTGAAGGTGTACGGCCCCTCGATCCAATCGGGGACGACGGGCCGGTCCGCCTCGATGCCGTAGGTGTGCAGCTGCCAGCTCATCGATCGCAGCACGTCCCGGTTCGCCGCTGTCGGCGGCAGGCGCACGCCGACGGCGCGGTCGCGGGCCCACCGCGGCACGGGCTCTCCGTCGGCCGAGGCGCGGTACCGGATCCGGTACTGCCCGACCAGTCCGGCGAGATACGGGCCGAGCGGGGAGGCGAGCATCCGCGGCACGACGGCGGCGAGCACGGGACGGGCGCGTCGTCGGGCGAAGGCCGTCCCGCGGCCCGTCCGGGCGATGGCCCCGAAGACCCGGTCGGTGGCGTTGATCAGCGTCATCGCCACCGGTCGCCGCTCGGCCTCGTACCGATCCAGCGCGGCGGCGTCGAGATGCCCGGCGGCGACGTCCGCCAGCAGGTTCGCGAGGTGGTGGGCGTCCTGCAGACCGGTGTTCATCCCCTGCCCGCCGATGGGGGAGTGGACGTGCGCGGCGTCCCCGGCGAGGAACACCGCCCCCCGGCGGAAGTGCGCGGCCACCCGGTGGTGGACCCGGTACGCGGAGAACCAGTCGACGGTGTCGTAGGTGATCCCGAGGTCCTCGCGCGCCGCGGCCAGCGCCTCCTCCTGCCCGGGGTCGTCGTCGCCGTGCAGCCACACCAGCCGCGCGTGCCCGCCGGCGCCCAGCGGGAACGAGATCGCGAACCGGCGTTCGCCGAATCGTGCCATCAGCGCGTCGTCGGGCACCCCTGCCACGCCCCGCAGGTCCGCGACGCAGAAGGTCGCGTCGTCCGTGACGCCCTCGAAGGGCAGGCCGAGCTCATGGCGCACCGGGGAGCTCGCGCCGTCGGCCCCGATCACCCAGCGGCAACGGATCCGCACCGGACCGTCGGGCCCCTCGGCCAGCACCTCGACACGCTCGTCGCCGACGGATGCTCCGGATTCGAGGTTCGCCAGGCGGTGGCCCCAGCGGACCGGGTGCCCCTCGGCCTCGAGCGTCGTCGCCAGCAGCTCCTCGTTCTGGGACTGCTCGAAGACCTGCACCCCGGGGTGCCGCGTCCAGCCGGTCTGCGCCGCGAAGATATCCGCACCCGCGGGGGCGGCATCGGTCCCGATCTGGAGGCGCCGCGCGGGATTCGCGTCGGCGAGCACCTGCTCGGCCAGGCCCAGCTGGTCGTAGATCTCCATGCTCCGGGCCTGGAGGACCAGGGCCCGAGATTCCCGCGTCGGCCCGGACTTCCCGTCGATCACCAGGGCATCCACCCCGCGGCGGGCCAGGACCAGACCGGCCATCAGGCCCGTCGGGCCGGCGCCGACGATCAGCACCTCTGTCTCCAGCAGCGAGGGATTCGTGGTACTGACCATGGTGGTGCCTCCCATCGACGCGGCGTCGCGCCGAGTCCTGGCTCCACGGTAGTCCTGTCGACTCCGCCGCGTCTCGGGGCAGCAGCTGTACGATCTGCGTCGTCCTCACCCTTGCGCCCGTGGCATCGCTGCCGCGACAGGAGAACCGATGCCCCGCACCGCCGCCCACCGACTCCCCGCCCTCCCCTCGGACCTTCCGGAGGCGTGGCACGGCGCCGCCACCTGGACCACCACCGGTGAGGGCCAGCAGTCGTGGAGGGTGCGGCCCGAGCACCTCGCGCAGATCATGTCGGCGGACATGGAGGAGCGGTCCCGCGTGCCCAACGGCGTGCGCCTGGAGGTGGACACCGATGCGAGCGCCCTCGAGATCACACTGACCAGCGCACCCGCACCGGAGGATCCCGTCCCCTGTGCCGACATCGTGGTCGACGGTGCGCTCGCGCGGACGGTCGGGATCGACGGACGCACCTCGGCCCGCATCGAGCTGCCCGGGACGCCCGTGCGCGTGGAGCTGTGGCTGCCGCACTCGGTGCCGACCAGTGTGGCGGAGGTGGTCTTCGACGGTGCCGCCCAGCTCACCCCGGCCGCCCCGCGCGGCCTGCGGTGGGCGGTCTACGGCAGCTCGATCACCCAGTGCAACCAGGCCGCGAGTCCGACGGGGACCTGGCCGGCGCTGGTCGCCGCCGAGAACTCCTGGGAGCTGACGGCACTGGGCATGTCCGGGCAGTGCCACCTCGACCCGCCGCTTGCCGAGACGATCGGGGAGGCCCGTCCGGACCTGGTCACGGTGTGCCTGGGCGCGAACGTGTACGGCGCGGGGACCTTCACCGCCCGCAGCCTGCCGCCGACGGTGATCGGCTTCCTCACCCACGTGCGGCGGCTCGTCGACGCCCCGATCGTGGTGATGAGCCCGACCGCCGCCGGGGCCCACCGCGAGGAGCAGCCCAACGCCGCGGGGCTCGACCAGCGGGACGTCCGCGAGATCATCCACCGCTGCGTGCGCAGTCTGCAGCAGCACGACCGGATGCTCACCCTGATCGACGGCACCGAGATCGTCTCCACCGACGAGCTGGATCTGCTCGGCGATCTGCTCCATCCCACCGCCGAGGGCTACCGGGTGATGGCGAAGCGCCTCGCGCCGCAGCTGGCCGAGGCGGCTCGGGGCCGGCCCCCGCGGACCGAGCGTCTGCCGGCCCGGGCCGGCCGCACGACCTGACCGCCCGCACGGCCTGACCGCCCGCACGGCCTGACCGCCCGCACGGCCTGACCGGCCGCACGTCCCGGCGGGCTGACATGGCGCGAGCCGCCCCTCCCGAGGGAGGAGCGGCTCGCGGGGTGGTCGTCGAGGGAGTGCGGTCGCCCCGGTGGTCGCGGTTCAGGCGGAGGTGGTCCCCGCCGTGCCGTACCGCCGACGGAACTTCTCGACGCGGCCGGCGGTGTCCAGCACCGTCGCCTTCCCCGTGTAGAACGGGTGCGAGGCCGAGGAGACCTCGACGTCGATGACGGGATACTCCTTCCCGTCCTCCCAGGTCACGGACTTCTCCGCGGTGCGGGTGGAGCGGGTCAGGAACGAGTAGTCGGCACCCGTGTCACGGAAGACGACGGGACGGTACTCGGGATGGATGGACTGTTTCATGGTTCTCTCCTGTCGGGGTGAGTCGGGCGAACGAGCGCCCTCACCAGCTGGACTTCGTGACGCCGGGCAGCTCGCCGCGGTGAGCCGCCTCGCGGAAGCGGACCCGCGAGAGCCCGAACCTCCGCAGATGTCCGCGCGGCCGGCCGTCGATCGCGTCGCGGTTGCGCAGACGGGTCGGGCTCGCATCGCGCGGGAGGCGCTGCAGAGCGCGCTGCGCCTGGAGCCGCTCGGCGGTCGAGCTGGCGGGGTCCTTGACGGACCGCTTCAGCGCCGAACGCTCCGCGGCGTGCTGGGCGACGACCCGGCGGCGCCGGGCTTCGGCCGCGATCTTCGAGGTCTTGGCCATCAGCGCGTCTCGTGGAACTCGACCACGCCGCGGACCTTCGGATCGTACTTACGCATGACCAGGCGGTCCGGGGTGTTCCGGCGGTTCTTCGTGGTCCTGTAGGCGGTGCCGGTGCCGGCACTCGAGCGCAGCGTGACCGCGCTGCGCACATCGGTCTTCCTGGCCATGGCTGCTCCTTCCGGGAGAGGTGAGGCGGTGGGAGCTCGGGAGGGTCCCGTCGGCTTGACAGCACCGCGTGGAGGACGACGATACTACTTGTTGAGAATCGTTATCGTCAAGCAGGAGAGGTGGTGGCGCCATGCAGGGCGTCCCGGGTTCCGGTCACTTTCAACGACACGAGGGAGGTGTGTATTCCGTGCCTGTCGCGGTGGTCACCGCCGTCGATGCTGTGCTGCGGGACGCGCAGGTCGCGAGCCTGATGCTCGACGCCGCCGGCGTCATCTGCCTGCGCTACGAGGTCCAGGCGAGCACCTCCTCGCTGCGCCGGCTCGTCCTGTCGGCCGAAGGTGTTCTCGAGCACGAGCAGGTCGATCTGGATCACCCCTGCGTCTCCTGCGCCATGCGCGAGGACGCGGTGCCGACGCTCGGCCGCCTCGCGCAGATCCCGGATGTCCGCGCCATCGTGCTCGCCCCGCCGCTGAGTGCCGACCCCTCGGTCGTCGTCGGCACGCTCCGCCCGCATCAGGGGGACTGGCATCTGGCGAGCGCGGTGAGCGTGATCGATGTCGAGGCGGCCGTCGAGGACCTGCTCGGCGAGGACACCCTGGCCGAGCGCGGCCTGCAGTGGGCCGTCGGGGACGCCCGCAGCGTCGGCGAGGCGCTCGCCGCGCAGATCGAGTACGCCGAGCAGCTCGTGATCGACGGGGATCCCGCCGGCCCCGGGGCGGAGCTGGTCGAGCATCTTCGGGCTCCCGAGCAGCGACTGCTTCAGGGGCCCTATGCTCTCGGGGCGGACGAGGCGCTGGAAGGCCGCCTGGATCATCTGATCGCTCTGCGACGGCGGGACGCCCGGTACGTCGAGCCGTACGGCGGGCCGACGGAGCACGGCACCTGGACCCTCGACCTGCACTCCGAGCGGCCATTCCATCCCCGGCGTCTGCTCGAGAACATCGAAGCCCTCGGGGCCGGACGGCTGCGCGAGCGCGGCCGCTTCTGGGTCCCCGATCGTCCCGACAGCATCTGCCAGTGGGACGGGGCCGGAGGGCAGGTCTCGATCGGCGCCGTGTGGCGGACCGGCCGCGAGCTGCCCACCACCCACCTCGTGGTCACGGGCGTCGACGCGGCCGACGCGGAGCGCGTCCGGACGGCGTTCGCCCGCAGTCTGCTCACCGAGCGGGAGTGGTCCGCGGGCCTCGAGCTCTGGCTCGGGACCGAGGATCACCTCGCGCCGTGGCTCGGGGAGCGCGACGTCCGGGTCTGATGCTCCGCGGATGGCGGGCGGTCGGGTGATCTGCGGGTCCCGGCCGGTCGGGCCGTGCGGCGCTGCGCGTCACCGCGGCCGGACCGGCAGGGCGGGTCGATCGGCGAGGAGTCGCACGATGGGGCGCAGCGCCGTTGCGATGCTGAGCACGCGCAGCAGGAGGTCGCGCCCGGTCGCCAGTGCGCGACCGCGCCGGAACATCAACCGCGCCAGGCTGCGCGAGGTGTCCTGTGCGGTCTCGACCCGGGGCCGCTGGGCGCTCTCGTAGGCGGCCAGCGCCTCGCCGATCGTCTCGGGCGTGGCATCGCGCAGGTGGGAGGCCAGCACCCAGGCCGATTCCAGCGCCATGCCGGCGCCGATGCCGGCGGTCGGCAGGAAGCCGGCCGCCGCATCTCCCAGCAGGACCGTGCGCCGCGTGGTCCACCAGGCGGCACGGACGTCGGCGAGCGGCCAGAAGAACGGATCCTCTGCTGTGGCGACGGCCTGCAGCGCGTCCTCGATCCGCGGCGGCACGGTCCCGAGCCTGCGACGGACGACGTCGGTGAAGGCGGCGGGCCGACGTCCGGTCTCCTCCTCGGGGCCGCCGACGAAGGCGCCCAGCGCGCCCGGCACCGGGTACGTGCCGACGAAGAAATCGTCGCCCCACAGCTCCTCGCCGAGGCCGGAGTCCGCGTCGGCAGGGGTCCACACGACCCAGCCGCCCCAGCCGGTCTCGACCCGATCCAGGGGCGCGGCACCGGAGAGGAGGTCGCGGGTCCGGGAGCCGATCCCGTCGGCGATCACGGCGGCGTCGACGCGGAGCGTCCGGGTCGCGCCGTCGCTCTCGAGGATGGCGGTGAGTCCGTCGGGGTCCTCGTCGAGGCCGGTGACCGTGGTGCGATGGGTGACCGCCGCGTCCCCGCCGGCGAGGACCTCGAGCAGGGTGCCGCGGGTCAGTCCCCGGTAGTCCCCGTAGCGGCCGATGACGTCCTCGAGTCCGTCGGTGCGCAGGGAGCGGCCGGAGTGCGCACGGAACCGGAAGCGGTCCAGGGCGACGCTGCGGGCGAGGTACTCCTCCCGGACGCCGAGATCAGCGATCGGTCCGTCGGCCAGCGGCATGAGGGCCACCATGTAGCCGTCGTCCGCCTCGGGTGCCCGGCGCTCGACGAGGATCGGGTGGTGGCCGTCGGCGCGGAGCAGCTGGGCCGCGGCGAGGCCCGCGACCCCGGCGCCGACGACGAGGATCCTCAGGTCGTCGTGGCGGGCGGCGTCGTCCTGGTCGTCGAGGGGGATGGTGCGGATGGTCATCGGGACCTCCAAGGGTTGTGGACCGGGTGGTCCACTCACGGTACGCCGGAGTGGACCACCCGGTCCAGTGCCTTTAAGGTGGGGTCATGGCGAAGAGCGGGCTCTCGAGGGTGCCGACGGCGCGACGTGCTGCGCTGGAGGCCGCGGCGGTGGCGGAGTTCTCCGCCGCGGGGTTCCGCGGGGCCTCGCTGAACGCGATCATCCAGTCCGTCGGGATGAGCAAGAGCTCCTTCTATCACGTCATCGACTCGAAGGCGGATCTGTTCGAGCAGATCGTCGCGAGCCTGGCCGCGAGGGTCGCGGAGCGCCTGCGTCCACCGGACCCGGAGAGCTTCGCGGGCCCCGCGTTCTGGGACGGGATCGACGAATTCGTCGCGCGCTTCGCCGAGCTGGCCGCCACCGATGCCGATCTCGCGGCCCTCGGGCGGATGTTCTACCTCTCGGACGCGCCGGATGCGGGTGACCCGTCCTCCGGCGCCGCGGGAGCCCGCCCCGCGCTGCTGGCCGACGTGCGGGACTGGGTGGACGCGGTCCTCGCCGTGGGTCGGCGCGGCGGGCACATCACGGAGACGCTGCCTCGGGACCTGCAGCGGCACCTGGTCTTCGCGGTGGTGCGGGCGATGGACGAGTGGAGCGTCGCGCATCTCGCGGAGCTCGGCCCGCAGGCCGTGCGGCAGCTGGCCACGGCGGAGTCCGAGGCGCTGCGCGGTCTGCTCGAGCCGCGTCGGCGGGAGGGTCCGGACTGAGCCCACCCGAGGCTCGAGTCTCCGGATTGAGTCGACCCGATGCGCGAGGCTCTGGACGGAGTCGACCCGAGGCTCCAGACCGGGCCGGCTCGAGGCCCGAGGCTCACGGTCGAGTCGGCACGACGCCCGAGGCCCGAGGTCGAGTCGGCACGACGTGCAGGTCCGATCACCGCGCCCGGCGGACGAAGCTGCGGTGCGCGAGGATCGTCAGCGTCAGCAGTGTCGCGACGCTGATCAGCCCGATCAGCAGGTGCCCGGCCCCGCTGGTGGTCGCATCCCAGGCGGTGTGCAGCACGATGGCCCCGACGTACGCGCAGGCCAGCGCCAGCACACCGCGACCTTTGTGGGGCGATTCGACGAGGTACCACAGCGCGGCACAGATCGCGCCGGTCCAGGCGACGTGGCCGGCGGGCACGAGGATGCCGCGCAGGATCAGCGTCACGTCGAGGGCACCGAGCCCGCCGTTCCTGGCCAGCAGTGCGTTGAAGCCGTAGCCCATCGTCTCCAGGACAGCGAAGCCGGTGCCGGCCGCGATCCCGATGACGATGCCGCCACCGCGTGTGGACCGGTGCGCCAGGGCCAGCACGATCAGCGGGATCACCAGTTTGGCGGTCTCCTCGATCACCCCGACCAGCAGGATGGAAGCCCGGCCCAGGAACAGCCCCGCGAGGGACTCCACGAGTCCGGCCGCGCAGATCGCGAAGAGCCCGCCGAGGGTGGCGGTGACCAGGATGGTCGACGTGGGGACGATCGCCCCGGCCCGGCTGGTCTGGGCGAACAGCAGGACCGTCAGCGGGATCGTGACCGCACCGACCAGCAGCACCGTCGGCAGCATGGTGGGGTTCCTGGTCAGCAGCATGATCACGAAGGTGACGATGTAGGCGAGGACTCCTGTCGCGAGGACGAGGGTCCATGAGAAGCGCAGGTACCAGGGGTAGGTCGGCACTGAAGGGGCGGGGGGTGGCGTCTGCGCTCGTGCCGTCGGCCGGGCGGCCGGCCCCGGAGCCGTCGGCCGGGTGGTCGCCGCCGGAGCGGTCGGGCGGGGAGGTGGTGCGTGGGGCGCAGGCGCCGCAGGGGTCTCGGGTCCCGGAGGTATCGAGGACATCGGACGATCCTTCCTGCGGCGGGATCGTGCCCGTCCACCCGAGGCGAGGCGTCGTCGGACGGCGGCGTCGATCCCAGTATGCGCCTGCAGCCGGGCTCCGCGCTCGGCCCGCGTCCCCGCTCGCAGTCCGTGACATCCGCCGTCAGTTTCCGGCATCCTCCCGGTGCCCCCGCCGGGCCGCGGGGTCCACGATCATCAGGACGTCTGCCGGGCCGCCCTCGGCGCCGAAGGCGTGGGGGAGCATGGTGTCGAATTCGGCGCTCTGATTCGTCCGGACCCGGTGGCGCTGCTCGCCCAGCAGCAGCATGAGCGTGCCGGAGAGGACCACCAGCCATTCGTGGCCGGGGTGGGCGCGCATCCGCGAGGGATCCGGGGTCGGTTCGGTCACGCGGCGGCGCAGGATCGAGGTGTCGGGGGAGTGGCGGATCCGCCAGCGCAGCGAGTCCAGACCGTGGTCGCGGATCGGGTGGGAGACGACCTCCTCGGTGGCGATCTCGACCAGCTCATCGAGGCTGGTGTCCAGGGCGCGGGCCAGCGTCACCAGCTGATCCAGCGCGAGACGGCGCTGACCGTTCTCGATCCGCGAGAGCGTGGACTGGCTGATATGGGCGCGGGCGGCGAGATCGCCCAGCGACAGACCCTGCGCGAGACGCAGGGCACGGATCCGACGGCGCACGAGGCCGTCCACGCCGTGGGCACCGGAGCTTTCTTGCGTCATAGGCAAAACTCTATGCGTCTGCGGTATGGCTGTCTACGGTCGGAGCATGCCTCCCGACGGAGGTGCCCGACCACGAGAGGACCCCGATGACCACCCCGCTCACGCCCACCACCTCACTCGCATCCACGTCCGAGAACCGTCCGGTCGCCGACGAGACGCGGCTCGGCACCTCGCCGACGCGCCCGGTCGACTCCCTGACCAGCGCCGCGGCCGAGGACGAGCTGCCCGCCGGCACGGTCGACGTCGCCGTGCTCGGCGGGGGCGCCGCCGGCCTCAGCGGCGCTCTGATGCTCGCCCGCTCCCGCCGCAGCGTCGTCGTGATCGACTCCGGCACGCCCCGCAACGCCCCGGCCGAGGGGATCCACGGGCTGCTCGGCAACGAGGGGACCGCCCCCGCCGCCTACCTCGAGCGCGGCCGCGCCGAGGTGCGCCAGTACGGCGGCCTGGTCCTGGCCGGCGAGGTCGCCGCGGCGCGTGCCGCGGATCCTGCGGCCGACGGGGACCTGCGCTTCACCGTCGATCTCGTCGACGGACGCCGCCTCACCGCGCGCCGACTCCTGCTCGCCACCGGCGTCCGCGATGAGCTGCCGGACATCCCGGGACTGGCCGCGCACTGGGGCCGCAGCGTCGTCCACTGCCCCTACTGCCATGGCTGGGAGGTGCGCGATCAGCCGATCGGCATCATCGCGACCCGCCCCGCCTCCCTGCACCAGGCGCTGATGTTCCGCCAGCTCAGCGACGACATCACCGTCTTCGCCGCCGGTCTCGAGATCGACGAGGCGACCCGCGAGCGCTTTGTCGCCCGCGGCGTCCGTCTCCTCGAGGACCCGATCGAGGAGATCGTCGACCGGCCCGACGGCGCACTTGCCGGGGTGCGCCTGGCCGGCGGCGAGGTCGTGGCCCGCAGCGCCCTCGCGGTCGCGACCGAGCTGTCTCCGCGGATGGAGGGTCTGGAGGACCTCGGGCTGCGGCTCGAGGAAGCCGGCGGCGGCATGGGCCAGAAGATCGCCGCCGGGTTCGCCGGGGTCAGCGAGGTGCCCGGGGTGTGGGTCGCAGGCAACGCTGCGGAGCCCAGCGCCCAGGTGGGGCCGTCGGCCGCTGGCGGTGCGCTCGCCGGGGGCCACATCAACGGGATGCTGGTGATGGCCGACGCGGACGCCGCGGTCGCTGCGCAGAAGCAGGGTGCCGTGGTCTGATCTGCCGGACCCGACCCTGGGTGCCATCGAGCACGTGGTCGCTCCTTCGTCGGCGAACAGGCTGCGCTCATCCGTCTCGACGACGGCTCGGTGAGCGCGACCCGGGAGCACAACGACGTGGTCGCGGTCGACCCGCGCACCGCATCGGACCGCCCGTCCGGGCGCTTTGGGAGGGGTGGGCTCGGACAGCAGAAGGCCGACCCGCCCGGTGATCCGGAGGGGTCGGCCTCGTCGTGCATCACTCCGGGCCCGCGAGATCGCGGAGCCCGTGGGTGGGGTGGTTTCGCTCAGCGACGGCCGGCGGGGGCCGCCTTGCGGCGCCGCGCGGAGCCCTCGCCGCCTCGTGCTCGCGACAGGTGGGCGGCGGAGGAGAGGTCCACGTCGATGACGGGGTAGATGTTCCCGTCCTTCCAGGTCGTGGTGTGCTCCGAGGTGCGGGTGGAGCGGGTCAGGTACCGCAGGTCCGCGCTCTGGTCGCGGAAGACGACCGTGCGGGTCTCAGGATGTGTGGTCTTCTTGGCGTGCGTCATGGTCTTCATCGTTCTCCTTCGTCGGCCGGGGCCGACGGTGTCTGTGCCCGACGCGAGGTCGGGGCGGATGTTCGGGTGCTGGGGGTTCCCAGCGGGAGGCGGCCGGTGCGTCCCGAGTGGGAGGGCCGCGGTGTTCCGCCTGTCGGCGGTCACGCGGCGCGGGGCGCAGGCCGTGCGTCTCAGGTCCGTATCGCGCTGCCACCGTGGCGGCACGCCGGGCCGAGCTGTCATGGGGCGGATGAGTGGATGATCCGCACGGAGGACTCGCGGCCCGCCGGGAGGCGGGTGCTCGGTCCGTCCGCGGTGCGGATTCCCGCCACCGATGACAGCGTCAGACGCTACCAGAGATCAACGGCCCGGGTCACGGGTTTATTCCCGACCTCGACGGACTCGTCCTCAGCGTGGTGGTGCCGGGTGCGGTGCCTGACGGGGTGGGGTGGTGCCTGGTGCGGTGCCTGACGGGGTGGGGTGGTGCCTGGTGCGGTGCCTGACGGGGTGGGGTGGTGCCTGGTGCGGTGGCCTGATGGGGTGTAGCGGTGCTTGGTGCGGTGGCGTGACGCGATTGTGCGCTGTGCTTCCGTGTCTGGAAGCACAGCGCACAATCGCGTTCTGTCGGGGTGGGGCCGATCTCCTCAGGGGCGCTCTGTCCGGGCCAGGCTGCTCAGAGACCCGGGCCAGGCTGCTCAGAGACCCGGGCCGGGCTGCTCAGAGCGTCAGCAGCACCTTGGTGGCGCGGCGCTCGTCCATTGCCCGGTAGGCCTCGGCGGCCTCGGCCAGCGGCAGGGTGAGGTCGAAGACCTTCCCGGGGTCAATCTTCCGGTCCCAGATCAGCTGGATCAGCTCGGGCAGGTAGCGGCGCACCGGGGCCGGGCCGCCGTGGAGGTGGACGGCGGAGAAGAACAGCTCGCCGCCGGGCAGCTGGACGTCGTGGGAGACGCCCACGAAGCCGACGGACCCGCCGGGCCGGGTGGAGCGGATGGCCTGCATCATCGACTCCTGCGTGCCGACGGCCTCGATCACGCTGTGCGCGCCGAGCCCGTTCGTCAGCTCCTTGATGCGGGCCACGCCCTCGTCACCGCGCTCGGTGACGATGTCGGTGGCGCCGTACTCGCGGGCCAGCGCCTGCCGATCCGCATGGCGGCTCATGGCGATGATGCGCTCGGCCCCCATCTGCTTGGCGGCCAGCACGCCCATCAGTCCTACGGCGCCGTCGCCGACCACGGCGACGATCCTGCCCGGTCCCGCCTGGGCGGCGTCGGCCGCGAACCAGCCGGTGCCGAGCACATCGGAGGCGGCCAGCAGCGAGGGGATGAGGTCCTCGGAGGGCCGGCCGGGGGTGGCGACGAGGGTGCCGTCGGCGTAGGGGATGCGGGCCTTCTCGGCCTGGGTGCCGATCTCGCCGTCGACCATGATCGCGTGGACGCAGCGGGAGGGGTGGCCCTCGCGGCAGATCTCGCAGACACCGCAGGAGATGACGAAGGAGCCGACCACGAAGTCGCCGACCTTCAGGGTCTCGACCGCGGCACCGATCTCCTCGACCACGCCCACGTACTCATGGCCCATGTGCTGGTGGTCGGGCTGGTCATAGCCGCGGTAGGGCCACAGGTCGGAGCCGCAGACGCAGGTGGCCGCGATCGTGATGACCGCATCGGTCGGGTCGATGATCTGCGGGTCCTCGCGCTCCTCGACGCGGACGTCGCCCGGGCCGTGCATGATGACAGCGCGCATGATGATGCTCCTTCGATCGGGTGATGGAACTATTGCACGTCTCGACGCGAGTGCTCGGAAGTCTCTGGCGAGACGTGTACCAGCAGGGAACGTCTCGGCTTCCGCGGCCGGTCGCGAGCGGCCCTATCGTGAGCCCATGGACAACAGAGCAGAGGTGCGTCAGTTCCTCATGTCGCGCCGGGCGAAGGTGACCCCGCTGGACGCAGGGCTGCCGGACGGCGGCGGCCGCCGCGTGCCCGGTCTGCGCCGCGGCGAGGTCGCGATGCTCGCCGGGGTCAGCGTCGAGTACTACGCGAAGCTCGAACGGGGCGCGATCGCCGGTGCCTCGGCCTCGGTGCTGGATGCGCTCGCGGCGGCCCTGCAGCTGGACGAGACCGAGCGCATCCACCTGCTGGACCTCGCGCGGGCGGCCGACGGGATCCCCACCTCGGGTCGGCCCCGTCGTCGCAGTGCGGCCGCGCCCGCCCCGGTGCGGCCCGCCCTGCAGTGGACGCTGGATTCGCTGACGGACGGCGTCGCCTTCGTGCGGGACCAGTACCAGAACCTGCTCGCGACCAATGAGCTGGGCCGGGCGTTCTACTCCCCGCTGATCGGGGATGGCACCGGCGGACGGACGCCGAACCTCGCCCGCTTCCAGTTCCTCGACCCGGCCTCGACGGACTTCTACCCGGACTGGGAGCGGTTCGCGCAGATGTGTGTGGGAAGCATGCGGGTCGAGGCGGGCAAGGACCCGCACGACGCCACCCTCCAGGACCTGGTCGGGGAGCTGTCCACCTGCAGCGACACCTTCCGCCGGCTCTGGGGCGCCCATGACGTGCACACCCACGGCTCCGGTACCAAGCGGTTCCGCCATCCCGTGGTCGGCGAGCTCGACGTCGCCTACGAGGAGCTGGCGCTGACGGCGGAGCCGGGGCGCGCCCTGATCGTGTACACCGCGGAGCCGGGCTCGCAGTCCCAGCAGCGGATGCGGCTGCTCGCCAGCTGGGCTGCGACTCGACGGGCCGAGCTGGTGGAGCAGGATCAGGATGCGGCAGCAGAGCGGGAGGCGGAGCGCTCCTGAGTCGCGGTGGCGCCGGCCCGTCCGGCCTCGCCACCGTTGCGAAGTCGGCGGAATGGAGGGTCCGAACCGCCGCAAACGCAACGCTCGGTGCGGGTGCGGGTGCGGGTGCGGGTGCGGGCGCGGGTGCCGATGCGGGCGCGGGTGCCGATGCGGGTGCGGGTGCGGGTGCAGGTGCAGGCGCGGGTGGCGCGCTCTGGAGCATCAGCGCTTCGCGTCGCGCCGGGCCTTGACCCACCCGTCGATGATGTCCCAGAGCGAGCTCCCCACGATCGAGAACACCAGGAGGGTCCCCACGATCCGCATCGTCTCCGGCGTGACCCCGTTGTCCCGGAGCACGACGTCCAGGAACTCCGGATTCAGGAGCATTCCGTTGCCCAGCAGGGTGAGTGCCCAGCTCAGGAACAGCACGGCCAGGGCGGTGTTGAGGACCGCGAACGGCACGGTCCAGCGGCCGCGCACATAGAGCATCGCGGCGAGCCCCACCTCGGCGGCGATCAGCACGAACAGTCCCAGCAGGGCCCAGGGCCACAGCTCGGGGTGCAGGATCGAGATCGATTCCCCGTCGATCCACACGAAGCTGCGGAAGCGGTCCCACAGCAGTGCGCCGATCCCGAGCCCGCCGAAGATCACCGAGGCGATCAGGTCGGCGCGACCGGTGCCCGTCGGGCGCGCCTCGGCCAGCTGATCGACGTCCCATCGATGGCCGGTGTCGGCCCCGGTGCGCTCCAGGACCACGAACACGAGAGTCGTCCAGAAGAACAGGTGGACCGTGGCGGTGATGGTCACGGCGATGGTCTGCCCGATGATCTCGCCGACGTCGGCGCCGGCGAGGACCTGGGCCAGGGCCACCGCGACGGCGACGCAGGCCGGGACGATCGCCAGCAGCAGCTTCAGCAGCCGCCACCACGCGAGGTAGTAGCGGGGTCCGAGCAGGTGCAGCGGGCGGTCGGCGTATCCGGCGGCCAGCGCGGCGGGGTCGCCCAGTTCTGTCAGCGCGGCACGCTCGGCCGCGACGGGGTCCTCGCCCTGGTCCTCGCGGGCCTCGACGGCGTCGGCGATCGAGGTCTCGAGCTCGGCGCGCACGTCGTCCTGGGTCTCGGGAGGCAGCGAGGCGATGGTGGCGCTGATGTAGCGCTCGGTCAGGGTGGTGGCCATGTCAGTGCTCCTCGGAGGGGCCGGGGTGGTCGGCGGACGGGCGGGGTTCGGTGGGGAGGGAGGCGATCGCGGCGGACAGAGAGGTCCACTCCCGGCAGAGGGTGTCGGCCAGGCGAAGACCGTCGGCCGAGGTGGCGTAGAACTTGCGGGGACGGGTGTCCTCGGTGTTCCACTCGCTGGTGAGGAAGCCCTGCTTCTCCAGGCGTCGCAGCAGGGGATAGAGCGTGTTCGCATCCGTCGCGAAGCCGCGCTGTTCGAGCTGTTCGAGCAGGGCATAGCCGTACCCGGGCGTGCGCAGCAGCTGCAGGCAGGCGAGCACGACGGTGCCGCGCCGCAGCTCTTGCAGGTGGGTGTCGACGTGCTCGCTCATGCCCGACACTATACTGTGTGAGGCACACTATTGTCTACGGGTCCGCCCGATGCGCCCCACGACGTGAACGATGGGGCACGACGACCGGCGCGCGGGCAGGCGCTGTGCTGTGGATCGAGAGTGTCGTTCCGGGCGCCTCGGCGTCCGGGGAGGCGCCCAGAACGACACCCTCGATCGCGCTGCGGGCCGGGCGATCTGCGCTGCGGGCCGGGCGATCTGTGCTGAGGGCCGGGCGATCTGCGCTGCGGGCCGGCCGATCGCGCTGCGGGCCGGCCGGCTCAGCTCACGCGCCGGCCGGCTCAGCTCACGCGCCGGCTGACGGGCCGTCCGCGGAACAGGAACTGGGTGGTGCCGTCCTCGGCCGTCGCGCGCTCCGTCGCCACGCCGTAGGTGGCGCTGACCAGCTCGGGGGCGAGGGCCTCGCGGGGCGGCCCGTCGGCCTGCACGATCCCGCCGTCGAGCAGGAGCACGCGGTCGCAGTAGCGGGCGGCGAGGTTCAGGTCGTGCAGCACGACCACGGTGGCCAGACCCCGCTCGCGCACGATCTGCAGCACGTGGTGCTGGGAGCCGATGTCGAGGTGGTTCGTCGGCTCGTCCATGAGCAGCACCCGGGGCTGCTGGGCGAGCGCGCGGGCGATCAGCACCCGCTGCCGCTCGCCCCCGGAGAGTCGGCCGAACTCGCGGCGGGCCAGGTGGCGGGCGCCGGCGCTGTCCAGAGCGTCGGTCGCGATGCTCAGGTCCGCGTCGGTCGTGGACCCGAAGGGGCCGGCGTGGGGGACCCGGCCCAGCAGCACCACGTCGGCGACGCTCAGCGGAACCTCGCCGGTGAGCTCCTGCGCCATCACCGCGATCCGTCGGGCCCGCTGTCGGCTCGTGAACCCGCGCAGATCCCTGCCCTCGAGCCGCACCTGCCCGGCGTCGGGCGTGAGGGCGCGGTGCAGGATCCGCAGGGCGGTGGTCTTGCCGCTGCCGTTGGGGCCGACGAGACCGACGACCTCGCCGGCTGCCACCGTGACGTCGACCCCGCGCAGCACCCTCGTGGTCCCGAAGGAATGATGGAGTCCGTGGGCGGCGAGAACGGGCGCGGCTGCAGGGGCGGGGTGGTCGGCGGATGCGGCGGGACCGCCAGAGGCGGGGCGCCCGGAGGCGGGGCGGCTCGAGGCGGGACGGCCCGAGGCGGGGCTGCCCGGGGCGCGACCGCCAGAGGCGGGGCTGCCCGAGGTGCGGCGGCCCGGGGCGGCCGGGTCGGCGGAGCTCACGTCTCGATCTCGAGCAGCCACTCGTGGATCCTTTCCAGCCCGTCCACGACCAGCGGGGAGGCAGGTTCGGAGAAGTTGAACAGCAGCGGCAGCACCTGCTGGTCCTGGACGGCGCGCAGGGCGGAGAGCTGGTCCTGGGCGATCATCTCCT
This sequence comes from Brachybacterium fresconis, assembly GCF_017876515.1. Classification (NCBI taxonomy): domain Bacteria; kingdom Bacillati; phylum Actinomycetota; class Actinomycetes; order Micrococcales; family Dermabacteraceae; genus Brachybacterium; species Brachybacterium fresconis. The sequence continues at coordinate 3,388,443 of NZ_JAGIOC010000001.1, forward strand.
CGGTGACGTCGCTGCCGTCTCCCTCGCCCTGGTAGAGCACGATGAGCACGTCCGGGTCCGCGGCCAGCAGCGGCTCGGCGCTGATCTCGAACACCCGCTCGGCGGAGTCGGCGAAGGCGTTCTGGAGCCCCAGGGCATCCAGCTGAGCGGTCACCATGCTGCCGGTGCCGTAGGTGTACAGCGGCCCGCCGCCGAGCGAGGGGTACAGCGCCGCTGCGGTCGTGGTGCGCAGGGTCTTCGCGGATTCGGAGACGGTCGCGATCCGCTCCTGCAGGGAGGTGGTGAGCTCCTCGGCCTGCGGGGCGCGGTCGAAGATCTGGCCGTAGGTGCCGATCTCCTCGTACAGGGTCTCGAAGCTCGCCCGCTCGCCGTTGGACCCGCAGAAGACATCCTGGACGACGACCTCCGCGTCGGCCCCGCGCATCGCCTCGCGGGTGACCCCGTCGGGCAGGCCGAAGACGATGTCGGGCCGTTGCGCGATCACCACCTCCTGGTTGATCTGCAGATGCCCGGCCGCGTCGATGTCCTCGCTCAGGGCCGGGATCGCCTCGATCCGGGCGGTGAGGTCCTCGTCGTAGTAGCCGGGCGGGAAGGCTCCGGCGCGGGAGACGACCCGGTCGAGCACCCCGATGCCGTCCAGCGTCGTCACCGGCGCGGACTCCAGCAGCACGATCCGCTCCGGCGGGGCCTCGAAACGCAGCGTCGCCTCGCAGTTGGCCAGCTCGAGCGGGAAGCCGCTCGTCGCGTCGCCGTCCGTCCCGTCGCCGGCGTCGGGGCCCGCGCCGGAGCCTGCGGTGCATCCTGCGGCGGTGAGGCCGGCGAGACCGGCGAGCCCGGCGAGGGCTCCTCGGCGGCTGACGGTCCCGCGCTCGAGGCCGCGGTGGGCGGCTTCCTCGCGCAGGGGGTTCGGGCGGTCGAGCCCCTCGCGCCCGAGGGTCGGGCGATCGGTGGGGTCACCGGGTCGGCGGGGGGAGGGGCGGAGCATCGGGATCCTTCCGACGGAGGCGGGGGAGGAGCGGGTGGGGTCGGCGGACGGAGCCGGCTCAGGACTGCCGGGCATACAGCCGGCGCACGAGGATCAGCAGGAACGGGGCGCCCACCGCGGCGGTGATCACCCCGATGGGCAGCTCGCGCGGTGCCATCACCACGCGGGCGAGGGCGTCGGCCCACAGCAGGAACAGCGAGCCGAGCAGGGCGCTGGCGGGGATGAGCACCCGGTGGCGGGCGCCGACCAGGCGGCGTGCGAGGTGGGGGATCACCAGGCCCACGAAGCCGATCGCCCCGGCGCCGGCGACCGCCGCGGCGGTGCACAGCGAGACCACCACCAGGAAGCCGATGCGGGCACGGTCCGGGGAGATGCCCAGGCCATGGGCGATCTCGTCGCCCGCGCTGAGCGCGTCCAGGACGCGTGCGCCGAGAGTCATCACGGCGATCCCGAGGCCGGCGGCGAGACCGGCGATCAGCAGGAAGGCGTTCCACTGGGCCAGGGCCAACGACCCCAGCATCCAGAACATCACCGAGCGCGAGCCCTCGGCGGAGTCCGAGGAGAAGATCAGCAGGTTGGTCACGGCCGTCAGCGCGTAGCCGACGGCGACCCCGGACAGCAGCAGCCGCAGCGAGCTCACGCGGCCGCCGGCCCGCGCGATGGCGAACACCAGCAGGGCAGCCCCCAGAGCGCCGACGAAGGCCAGAACGGACTGGGCGTACTGTCCCAGGGCCGCGCCGGCGCCGAACAGGATCGCCGCGGCCGCGCCGGTCGAGGCGCCGCCGGAGACCCCGAGGATGTACGGGTCGGCGAGCATGTTGCGCACCATGGCCTGCAGCGCCGCCCCGCAGATCGCCAGGCACGCCCCGACCGCCGCACCCATCAGCACCCGCGGCAGGCGCACGGCCTGGATGATCGCATCGGTCGTGGGGTCGGCTGCCGGGGCGCCGGTCAGTCCGAGGTGGCCGGCGATGACCTGGGCGGTCGTACCCGGCGGAATGGACACGGGGCCGATGCCCACGCACACCACCAGGCTGATCACTGTCGCGACGGCGAGCAGCACGAGCAGGACCGTCGAGCGTCGGGCGCGGGCCCGGACGCCGAGGGGGTCGCGATCTCTGCGCGGGTCACGGGAGTCCAGAGGGCCGCGGCCTGCCGACCCGGCAGGGGGCGGAGGCTGCGGGCCCGACGTCCGCGCGCTGGTGGCCGGTGTCGACACGGGGGTCCTTCCGACGGTGATACTTGAAGGATCCTACAAGGATGCGGGGAGGCCGGCTGCCGTGGTTGCTCCACGTCGTCGGGCCCGCCGGCTCGAGGTCGTGGCGCCCGGGGCCTCGAGGTCGTCGCGTCCGCAGGCAACCGCGTGCCGGTCCCGTAGGCTTCAGCGGTGCCTGTCCTCGACCTCGTCCTGCTCGCCGTGATCATCGGCGTGGGAGCGGGATTCCAGCGCCTGACCGGCATGGGGTTCGCCCTGGTCGCCACGCCTTTCCTGGTGCTCACCCTGGGGCCGTTCGAGGGGGTGCTGGTGACGAACCTGTGCGGCATCGTCTCCGCCCTGCTGAACCTCACCCTCGTCCACCGGGACGTCCAGTGGCGGCGCCTGGCCAGATTCACCCCGTTCTCGCTGCTGGGGATCGTCGCCGGCACCCTCGTGCTGCTGGTGCTGCCCACGGACCCCCTGGCGATCCTGGTGGGAGTGCTGATCCTGCTCGCGATCGGGGTGACCGTGCTCTTCCGGTCCGGGGAGGTCCGGGACTCGCTGCCGGTCAGCTCCGGCTTCGGCGCCGCCTCCGGGTTCATGAACGTCACCGCCGGGGTGGGCGGACCGGCGCTGGCCGTCTACGCCGTGGCCACCGGGTGGAGCCACCGGCATTTCGCGGCCTCGGCGCAGGCGCACTTCGCCCTGATCAGCATCCTCTCGCTGGCCGCCAAGGGGTCCCTGCCCTCGATGCCCGTCGCCGGCTGGGTGGTGACGATCCTGGCGATCCTGGTCGGGATCGGGGTCGGGGAGAGGCTCGCCGGGCGGTTCGCGGAACGCACCCTGATGCGTCTGGTGATCATCCTGGCGACCGGCGGCGCCGTGATGACGATCGGTCAGGCGCTGGTGTGAGGGCCGGGGTGATGGACGCCGGGGAGGTGGTCCGAGCCGAGCTCGTGCAGCAGGTCATGGGCGAAGCGGTCGGTCAGGTCGTAGCGCACCTCGCGCCCTGAGCGCTCGGCCCGCACCCATCCGGCATCGCGCAGCAGCGCCAGCGCGTGGGAGGTGGTCGAGTCGCTCGCTCCGATCGCGCGGGCGATGTCCGAGCTGCGCACGCCGGGATGGGCATGGATGCAGAACAGGATCCGCAGGCGTCGCGGGTCCGACAGCAGCATCATCCGCTCGGCCAGCTGCTCGAAGCCGTCGGCCGCTGCCAGCAGGGACCTGAGCTCGCCGACGAGCTGCTCGTCGGGAAGGCCGTCGTCGTCGGCCCGCACGTGATGGGCGGCGTCCATGGGGCCAACCTACCCGGCGTCGGGGTGGGCCCGGTCGGAGATAGCGCTCGTTCCGGGACTGTGGCCCCTACACTGTCGCCGACGACCGCGCCCGTGTCCCCTATCTGTCTTGCGAGGTGAGTGCGATGGTCGACCTGCTCTGGGGGATCGGAGGGATGGCAGGGCTCCTGCTCATCGCCGTCGCCCTGTCCAGCAATCGCCGGGCGATCCGGCTGCGCACCGTGATCGGTGCCTTCGCGCTCCAGCTCGGGCTGGGGGTGCTGGTTCTGTACTGGGGGCCCGGCCAGTGGGCGCTGGGGAAGGTATCGGCCGGGTTCCAGGCCGTCATCGACACCTCCGGCGAAGGCATCGCCTTCCTGTTCGGGCCACTGCTGCCGGACGAGGGCAGCATCTTCGCCTTCCAGGTGCTCCCGGTGATCATCTTCTTCGCGTCGCTGACCGCCGTGCTCTACCACTGGAAGATCCTGCCGAAGATCGTCGAGTGGCTCGGTGGCGGGCTCGGCAAGCTCCTGGGCACCAGCTACGCCGAGTCGGTCAACACCGCGGCGAACATCTTCGTGGGCCAGACGGAGGCGCCGCTGGTCATCCGCCCCTACATCAAGCGGCTCTCGCGGTCGGGGCTGTTCGCGGTCATGGTCGGCGGTCTCTCGACCGTCGCCGGCTCCGTGCTGGTGGGCTACTCGCTGCTCGGCGCCCCGCTGGAGTACCTGATCGCCGCCAGCTTCATGGCCGCCCCCGGCGCGCTGCTGATGGCCAAGATCCTGCTGCCGGAGGACGATCCCGAGGCCGTCGCCCGCGAGGCCGCGCTGGTCGCGCGCAGCAGCCGTACGAAGACGAAGGGGGCGGCCGACGACGGCGCGGTCGGAGCCGCGACGGGCAGTCCCGAGAGATCGTCCACGCAGGCCGCCGACGGGGCCGATACCGCGGCCACCGGCACCGTGGGCCTCGCCGACGGGGCCGACACCGCGGCCACCGGCACCGTGGGCCTCGCCGACGGCTCGCCCGGTGCCGGCGGGACCGACGCCGCAGAGCGCGGTGCCGGGGCAGCCGGGGGAGGGCAGGACCGCCGGGACGACGACCGCGACGAGGAGGATGACCTCGAGGAGCTCTCCTACAGCAACGTCATCGATGCCGCTGCGGGCGGTGCGGCCGACGGCCTGAAGCTGGCCCTGAACGTGGGCGCCATGCTGCTGGCCTTCATCTCCCTGATCGCGCTGATCAACCTGCTGATCGGTGTCGTCGGCGGCTGGTTCGGCGCCGGGGACCTGACCTTCGAGCAGATCCTGGGCTGGGTGTTCGCCCCGGTCATGGCGATGATCGGTGTCCCTTGGGACGAGGCTGTCGCCTCCGGCAGCTTCGTCGGCCAGAAGATCGTGGTCAACGAGTTCGTGGCCTTCGCCGACTTCGGCCCGCAGATCGACTCCTTCAGCCCCAAGACCGCCGCCATCATCAGCTTCGCCCTGACCGGCTTCGCGAACCTCAGCTCGCTGGGCATCCTGCTGGGCGGGCTGGGCGGGCTGGCCCCGGAGCGCCGTTCCGAGATCGCGCAGCTCGGGCTGAAGGCGATCCTGGGCGGCACCCTCGCCAATCTCATGAGCGCCACGATCGCCGGCATCATGCTCTCCTGAGCGTGAGCGGGTCAGGCTCTGTCGGTGGGCACCCGGTCTGTCGGTCGGCGGGCACCCGGTCCGTCGGCGCGCTCCCGGGTGTGCTCAGGCGCGGTCGCCCAGGTCCACGATGTGCTCGGGCAGGCGCTCATTGCTGCCGTACATGAAGTGGTTCTCCATGCGCTCGGAGAAGCGGCTCGCCTCGGTGGTGCGGCCCACGGCCTCGGCGACCTCCCGGATGTGGATGGGGGCGGCGCCGCAGCACACGCCCAGGTAGTTCACGCCCAGCTCGAACGCCTCCCGGGCGAAGGCCCCGATCTCGTAGCGGTTGGTCAGCAGCGGATCCAGCGCGGTGGGGAACGTCCGACCGTGCGGAGAGGGGACGGAGGCACGGACGTCGGAGAGGTTGAAGAAGGTGGGTTCCTCGGCCGTGGTCCGGTACGGGATCGGCAGTGCGCCGACGTGACAGGAGACCGCCTCGCGGATCCGGCGCAGCCACGGCAGCATCGTGCCCGGCCCGCGGAAGCAGTTCAGCCCCACCACGTCGGCCCCGCCCTGCTCGAGACGCTGGGCGGTCTCGACGATCCCCACCCCGTCGGCCATCTCCTGGAACGCCATCGGAGCGAGCGTCAGCACCACCGGCAGTCCGGAGGCCTTCGCGACCTCGAGCGCCGTCAGCGCCTCGCCGGCGAAGTAGAAGGTCTCGCCGATGATGAGGTCGGCGCCCTCCTCGACGGCCCAGCCGACCATCTCCTCGAACATGGACCGCACCTCGGCCTGACGGGCCGGATCCTCCGGGTCCCAGATGTTCGAGTTCGAGATGTTGCCGGCCATGAGATTGCCCGGCACCCGGTCGGCGACCTGGCGGGCGATCTGCAGCGCGGAGCGGTTCAGCGGTTCGAGCAGCTCCTCCTTGCCGATCACGCGCATCTTCTCGCGGTGGCCGTTGTAGGTGAACGCCTCGACGATGTCGGAGCCGGCGCGCTGGAAGTCGACATGCAGGCTCCGCAGCGCCTCGGGGAACTCGAGGGCGACCTCGGGGACGAACTCCCCGGCGGTGAGGTAGCCACGACGCTCGAGCTCGAAGAGGAAGCCTTCGGCGCAGATCACGGGGCCGGCATCGAGGCGGTCGGTCAGCACGTTCTGGGTCATGGTCGTCTGCTCTCGGTCGACAGGGGAGGGACGTCGGTGAGCGTAATCGCGGCGTTCGCGCGCGTCTGCGGTTGTGACCGAGCGTGAACGGGGGCGTCCGGCCGTGACCGGGGGCGGCCGGGCGGCGGGAGCGCCCGCCGCCCGGCCCTCTCTCAGAGCGCTGCGGCCACGCTCTCGAGCGTCGCGGCGAAGGGGTCGAAGTCGGCCGGCATCGGCTCGACCTCGGCGAAGGTGGAGTCGATCTCGACGATCGATCCTTCGGCGATGGCGGTCTCGATGCCCACCATGATGTCCAGGACGTGCGCGGCGATCTCGCCCTGGGCGCGGTGCGGGACGCCGGCGCGGATCGCGCGGGCCATCTCCAGCACTCCCAGGCCCCGTCCGGTGGTGGCACCGGTCGCGGGCACGTCGGTCGCCGCATCGCCGCGGTAGGCGGTCAGCGCGGAGTCGCCGTCGAAGACGTTGGGGTCCGGGAACGCGAGGGTGGCCTCGGTGCCGTAGACCTCGACGAAGCCGGTGCGGGTGTGGGGGGAGTCGAAGCTCAGCAGCACCGTCGCGTTCTGGCCGGAGGCGAAGCTCAGCAGCGCCGAGACCTGCGTGGGCACGGTGACGTCGAAGACCTCGCCGGCCTTGGGGCCCGAGCCGATGGTGCGCTGGGTCCGGGCGCGCGAGCCGACGGCGCTGACCGAGACGACCGGGCCGAGGGCGAGCACCAGGGTGGTCGTGTAGTACGGGGCGATGTCGTACAGCGGGCCCGCGCCCTCCTGGAACAGGAAGGCGGGGTTGGGGTGCCAGGACTCGGGGCCGGGGGACTGGAACAGGGTCAGCGCGCTGGCGGGGGTGCCGATCGAGCCGTCGCGCAGGGTGCGCAGACCGGTCTGGATCCCGGCGCCGAGCACGGTGTCGGGGGCGCCGCCCACGCGCACGCCCGCGGCGTCGGCCGCCTCGAGCAGGGCCGTCGCGTCGGCCGGGGCGGTGGTGATCGGCTTCTCGGTCCACACGTGCTTGCCGGCGGCGACGATCTGGCGGGAGACCTCGGCGTGCGCGGTGGGGATCGTCAGGTTGATGACGATCTCGACGTCGGGGTGGCCCAGCACGTCCTCGGTGGTGCCGGAGGCCGCGATGCCGAATTCCTCGGCGCGCTGCGCCGCGGCCTCGGGCAGCAGGTCGCCGATGATGTGCACGGTCACGTCCGGGAAGGAGGTGAGGTTCTCGAGGTACTGGCCGGAGATGGTGCCGGCACCGATGATGCCGACGCCGACGGGGCCGGCCTGGGTCTGGGGGGTCATACGGAGTCTCCTTCGTGGTGCGGGGGAGCGGTCCCGGGAGCGGGACGCACGGTGGTCGGGCGGACCGTCGGGCCGCCCGCGCCGGGTCAGGCGGCGACAGCGCTGCGCAGGTGGGTGAGCGAGGCGCCGATGCCCTCGAACATGTCCCCGGCGTAGTCGTCGAATTCGATCACGCCGTAGGCCGCGCCCGCTGCGGCGTCCAGGGTCGCCGCCAGCGGCATCGCCCCGGTGCCCAGCGGCAGCTGCGCGGCGGGATCCTCGGAGAGGTCGCCGTCCTTGAGGTGGACCAGCTGCACGCGGTCGCCGAGCGTGCCCAGCAGCGAGGGGACGTCGGCTCCTCCCACCGCAGCCCAGTAGGTGTCGATCTCGAGGACGACCTGCGGATCCAGCTCGTCGGCGAAGAGCTCCAGGGCGCTGCGGCCCTCGAGCCGGGAGGCCAGCTCGATGTGATGGTTGTGGTAGCCGACGCGGATCCCGGAGGCCGCGGCCGCCGCGGCACGCTCGTTCAGCCTCGCCGCCAGGGAGCGGACCTTTCCGGCATCGGCCCAGTCCTGCGCGTTCCAGGACGGGTCGATGAGGTAGTGGACGCCCACGGCGCGGGCGGCCTCGAGCACCTCCTCGAAGTCCGTGTCCTCGCCGAGGAAGGACTGGTGGGCGCTGGGGAAGGCGATCGGGAAGCGTGACCGGGCGGCGACCAGCTCGTCGCGGAACTCGACGAGGCGGTACGGCTCGGCGTGGGTGAATCCGAGCTCGACCAGGCGAGCCACGGTGCCCGGGAAATCGGCCGCGAGGGCGTCGCGGACGCTGTACATCTGGACGGAGAATTGCACGGGAGTCCTTTCGGTGCGAGGTTGGGGGCGGTGGCCGCGGGGCTGGACTGGGTGCGGTGGGGCTGGACTGGTCGGGTGGGGGTCAGCAGCAGATGGGGGACGCCGGCGGAACGTGCTGTCGATATATGTCGCGCCGTGTCGCCGGCGCCCCCCCCTGCCGAGGTCACTTCACGGCGCCGGCGGTCAGGCCCGCGACGAAGTTCTTCTGCATCATCAGGAAGCCGGCGACCACCGGGATGCTCACCGCGAGCGAGGCGGCCAGCACCTGGTTCCAGTACACGTTGGTCTGCGTGGAGTACTGCTGCAGGCCCACGGCCAGGGTGCGGGTGTCCTCGGTGGTCAGCACGGAGGCGAACAGCACCTCTCCCCAGGCCGTCATGAACGCGTAGATGGCGACGGCGACGATGCCCGGACGGGCGGCCGGCAGGATGATGCGCAGCAGGATGGTGAGGTTTCCGGCACCGTCGACCTTGCCGGCCTGGTCGAGCTCACGCGGGATCCCGTCGAAGTAGCCCACCAGCATCCAGATCGCGAACGGCAGCGAGAACGTCAGATAGGTGATGGTCAGGCCGATGCGCGTACCCACCAGCGGCACCCCGAACATCGTGTCGATGTTGACGAAGATCAGGTACAGCGGCAGCAGGAACAGCACCCCGGGGAACATCTGGGTGGACAGCACCGTGGTCATGAACGGCCCGCGGCCGTGGAAGCGCCAGCGCGAGACGGCGTAGGCGGCCAGCGTCGCCACCGTCACGCTCAGCAGCGTCGCCGCCAGCGTCACGATCAGCGAGTTCATGAAGTACCGCGCCAGCGGCACCGTCGACCACATCTCGATGAACGGCTGGAACGTGATGGTGCTGGGCAGCCAGGAGAACCCGGCCTGCACATCGCCCAGCGGCTTCATCGAGGTGGTGATCATGACGTACAGCGGCAGCGCCACGAACAGGGTCAGTCCGATCAGCACGATGGTGCGGAAGATCTTCTCGCCGGTGGTCTCACGCATTGCGCTTCTCCTTCTTCCACTGGGTGAAGTAGAGGTACACCAGCGACACCGCCAGCAGGAACAGCAGCAGCAGGACGCTCATCGCGCTGCCCACCCCGAAGTCCCAGGACAGGAACGAGGCGTTGTAGATGTGGAAGCTGATGAGGTCACCGGCCGGCGGCTGGGCGCTGCCGAACAGCACATAGGGGGTGTTGAAGTCGTTGAACACCCACAGGAACATCACCAGCAGCATGGTCTGGTTGACCGGGGCGAGCATCGGCAGCGTGATCGAGCGCCACTGGCGCGTCGGCCCGGCGCCGTCGATCGCGGAGGCCTCGTAGAGCTCGCCGGGGATCGACTGCAGGCCGGCCATGAACATGAGGAAGGCGAAGGGCCACATCCGCCAGATCGCGACCACCACGACGGAGACGAAGGCGTTGTCGCCGATCAGCCAGAACGGGGCGTCCTCGAGGATGCCCAGCTGGTCCACCAGCACGTGGTTGATCACGCCGGTGTCCCGCTGGAGCATGAAGTTCCAGGTGATCACCGAGGCGTACAGCGGCAGGGCGTAGGGGATCAGGAACAGGGTGCGGAACACCCCCCGGCCGCGGAAGGGCCGCTGCAGGGCGACCGCGGCCGCCATCCCCAGGCCCCAGCTCAGGCCCACCACGAGTGCGGTGAACCCCACGGTGACCAGGAAGGAGTTCAGCAGCTCCTGGCCGACGGGGGTGTTCAGGTCGATCGCGATGGAGTAGTTCTCCAGGCCCACGAAGGGGGCCTCCAGCCAGCGGCGGATGAAGAACTTGGTCAGCTCCACGAAGCTCATCCAGAACCCGGTGGCCATCGGGATGATGTGGATCAGCAGCTCGAGCAGCACCGCGGGGGCGATGATCAGGTAGGGGAACAGGTGACGCCGGGGCCGGCGCGGCGGCCTGGCGTCGGGACGCTTGGGAGGCGTCGTGGTGTCCTCCGGCGCGGTCAGACTGGACATGGGGGCTCTTCTCGAGGTGGGGTGGCGGGCGCACGGCGGCCGACGGGGCATCGCCCCGTCGGCCGGTGGGACCTCAGGCGCGGATCGAGTCCTGCGCGGTCTGCATGGCCGTCGTGACGTCCTCGCGGGTGACCGTGCCGCCGGTGGCGATGGTCGCGAACATCTCGTTCATCGCCTGGCCGACGGTGGTCTCGTACTGGTCCTCCCAGGGCACCAGCGGCAGCGGCTCGGCGCGCTCGGAGTAGATCTCCATGAACATGTCGGCCTGCTCCTCGTCCTCGGTGAAGGTCGGCGTGCCGTCGACCAGCACCGGCAGCGAGGCGAAGGGCTTGCCGAGCTCCTCCTGCGTCTCCGGGGAGGTCATGAACTTCATGAACTGCAGGGCGCCCTCTTCGTTCCCGGTGTCCTTCATGGCGGCGAGGTTGATCCCGGCCAGGTGCGAGGCGCAGTCGCTGACGGCATCGGCGGGGGCCGGGAAGGGGATGGCCTTGAACTGGTCCGGGGTCATGCCCTGCGACTCGATGGTGGCGTTGGCGTTGTTCTGGTTGATGATCATCGCGGCCTTGCCGTTGGCGAAGGCGGTGACGGACTTGGTGCCGTTGTCGAACTGGGCGTTGGAGGGGTCGACGACCTTGTCCGTCTGCATCAGGTCGAGGTAGCGCAGGATGCCGTCGATGACGCCGTCCTCGGTGAAGGAGGGCTTGCCGTCCTTCGTGTTCAGCGCGGCACCGTTCTGGGTGGCGTTGATGAAGGCGAAGTGGTTGTTCTCCGTGTAGGAGCCGGCTGCCAGCGACATGCCCCAGACGTCGCCCTCGGGATCGGTCAGGGCCTTGGCGGCCTCGACCATCTCCTCCCAGGTGGTGGGCGGCTCGATGCCGGCATCCTCGAACATCTTCACGTTGTAGTACATGCCGTAGGCCAGCCCGTACAGCGGGATGGACGTGGGATCGGTGCCCTCGGCGCCGCCGGTGGCCAGGGCCGCCGGGACGTAGCGGTCGCGGCCGCCGAGCGCCTCGAACTGCTCATCGCCCAGCTCCAGCAGGCCGCCGGTGGCCTGGAGGCTCACGCCCCAGGTGTTGCCGATGTTGACGACGTCCGGGCCCTGCCCGGAGGTGATCGCGGTCTGGATGCGGGTCTGCAGATCGCCCCAGCCGATGACCTCGAGCGACACGTCGATGCCGGTCTCCTCGGTGAACTTCTCCAGGACCGGGGTGAGCACCTCCTTGTCGTTCTCGAGGCTGGTGCCCTGGTTGGAGGCCCAGTAGGTCAGGCTGTCGGAGCTCGAGCCGGAGCCGGAGCTCGATCCGCAGGCGGCGAGGCCGGCGGCGCCGGCAGCGGCGAGAGGGGCAGCGGTCAGAAGGGTGCGGCGTCGCATCGGGGTTCTCCTTGGTGCACCGTCATCGGTGATCGGTTGCGGTAGCGAAGAGCGCGCTCGGCTCGGGGGAGCGGTGCGCGGCAGGCCGGAGGCCAAAGTGCTTAATCGATTCGAACTTAATCGATTCGGCGAGTATGGCCCGCCGACGGAGCGGGTGTCAACAGGTGGGTGTCACAGCACGGTCACGGTCCGTGACGGGGCCTTCGCGTGCGGGGTCGGGCGGATGCGCCGGGTGGCGGTCGGGCCGACGCGCGGTCCACGACGGCGGGCGGAGGCACCGGTTGATGGGTGCGCCGGGTGATGGTCGGCCGACGCGCCCCGGCGCGCCGAACGGACGCGCCGCGCCGCGTCAGTCGGCGGTGGTGGAGCGGCGCGGCACCAGCGTCGCCGGGGGATTCTGCAGGGCGGTGCCGGCGGCGACCTGCCCGTCCAGCCGGCGAGCGAGCAGGTCCCCGGCGGTGCGGCCCATGTCGAAGGGTCGACGGGACAGGGCCGTGATCGCAGGGACCGTGACCTCCGCGATGAGGGAGTCGTCCCAGCTCACCACGCCCAGCTCGGAGGGGACCTCGATCCCGCGGGCGACCGCGGCGCGCAGGGCGCCCAGGGCGATCAGGTCGCTCGAGGCGATCACGGCCGGGCGGGCGCTGAGGGTCCGGTCGGCCGCGTCGAAGGCGCGGGAGCCGGCCTCGATCGTGTAGGTGCCGGAGGAGTGGGTGTGGGGGATGCCGTGGCCGGCGCACAGCTCCTGCAGCAGTTCCAGGCGCCGCCGCTCGTGGGCGAACTCGGAGGGGCCGGTGAGCTGGATGCAGCCGTCGTAGCCGCGCTCGACGATGTGGTCCACGACGGTGCGTGCGTCGTCGGCCTCCGCGGTCATGACCTTCACGAAGTCCTCGGGGCCGACGTAGTGGCCGATCACGGCGAAGTCCATGGCCAGCGACTCCAGGGTCGCGGGGCGATGATCGTGCTCCGCCAGGTCCAGCAGCACCACGCCGTCGACCCGGCGCTGGTGGGCCCAGGTGCGGAACACCTCAACCTCCTCGTCGGGTCCTCCCCGGACGAAGCGCAGCAGCAGCTCGAAGCCGTGGGCGCTGATCGCCGACTCGATGCCGGCCGTCACCGCCGAGTAGAACGGCTCGCGGGAGACCTCTTCGGGGTCTCTGACCAGCACCAGCCCGATGTTCCCGCTGCGACCGCGACGCAGCGCCTGGGCTCCCGAGTGCGGGGTCCAGCCCGTCGCGCGGGCGTGCTCGAGGACGCGCTCGCGCATCGCCGCGCTCACCCCGGGCTTGTCGTTGAGCGCGTAGCTCACGGTGGCGGGGGAGATGCCGAGGTCGTGGGCGATCGTGGCGACCGTCGGGCGGGAGTGCTTTCGCGGCGTAGGCATAGGCGCTCTTTCGGGTCGAGGAGCAGGAGCATCCGGCGTCACGCCGTTCGGCGCATGGCGCCCCCAGGCGGGCGAGCGCGCTGGTCGGAGCCGAGCGCGGTCGTGGGTTGCGCACATGATAGGTCTGCACCCGCTCGACGACCGATTGGTCCCTCGTGCGGAGCCGTGCCGACGGGACCGTAGGATCGCACGACGCCGCGCGCTGCTGCGTCGCCCGGTCCCGAGGAGGAAGCATGACCGTCGTCTCGCGAGCGCTGGACGCCGTGCGCCGCCCGCACGTCGCCACGGATCTGCTCCAGATCCTCAAGGCCGTGGTCGCCGCGACGGCGGCCTGGTGGCTCGTGCTCTACGTGCTCGACTCGCAGATGCCCTTCCTCGCTCCCTGGACGGCGCTGCTGACAGTGCAGTCCACGGTGTTCCGCTCGCTGTCCCGAGGACTGCAGACCCTGGTCGCCTCGGGACTCGGGATCCTGGTCTCCTTCCTGATCGGCAGCCTGCTCGGCGTGCATCTGTGGACCTTCGCGCTCGCCCTGCTGGTGGGCATGATCGGCTCCCGACTGCCGGGCATCCGCGCGGAGGGCGTCGCGATCGCGACCACTGCGATCTTCGTGCTCGGCAGCGGTTTCGGCCAGCAGCAGCCGCTGCTCGACGAACGTCTGATCGAGGTCGCGCTGGGAGTCGCCGTCGGAGTGGTCGTGAACCTGCTCATCCTGCCGCCGCTGCGTGATCGGCAGGCGGCCGCCTACGTCGACAGCATCAATCGACGCATGGGCGGAGTGCTGGGCGACATGGCCGAGTCGTTCTCCGAGTCCTGGGACACGGACCGGGCCGAGGAATGGTTCCGGGAGACCGCCTCGATGCAGACGGAGCTCGAGACGGCCTGGCAGACGGTCCGCTTCGCGCGGGAGAGCGGGAGGGTCAATCCGCGCCGCAGGATCCCGCGCCCGCTCGGTCAGCCCGGCAGGCGTGACCGGGCCGGAGCCGGGCCGACGCGCTCGGGTCGCGACGTCGGATATGAGGAGCTGCTGAACCGGGTCGACGAAGGCGTGCTGTACCTGCGGCATCTCGCCCGCACGCTGCGTGATGCGAGCTATGCGGAGGGCGCGTGGGACGACCTGTGCCGCGAGCGCTGGTCGGCGATCGTGCGCGATGCGGGCCGAGCCATCGCCGACCCCGACGCCGACGTCGAGCCCGTGCAGCATCGCCTCACCGCCCTCGCCGCGCAGCTGTCCGACCAGAAGGGTCTGCCCCGGAGCAGCTGGCCGGTCTACGGGTCCCTGATCACGAGCATGGAGCTCATCGCCACCATCGTCGACGACGTCGCCTCGGACCGTGAGGCGCGGGAGATCGAGCGGGGCAGCCCCGCCTCCTGACCGGTCGCCCGGTCGACCGTGCCGTGATGCTGCACGATGCGCGTCCTGGAGTTCGGCGCGCCGGGCTCCTCGCGTTGCAGCATGACGCGCCGAACCCCTCGCGCCGCAGCGCGAGGGGCCCGGGGGTGGTGGTCAGAACGTCCCGGCCTCCACCTGCTCGGTGCGCTCCTTCTGGCGCTCCACGTCGCGAGGGTAGACCCGGTAGAACAGGAACCAGTAGAGGGCATTGAGGGCGTAGGGGACGACGACGAACCAGAGGAACATGGTCTGGCTGGAGGTGGCCGCGGCGATGAACCCGACCCCCAGGGTGATGACCGCGGTGATGCCGCCCTGCACGAGGGAGAACAGCATCGCGAAGCCGGTGGCGTTCAGCTGACGGGGCACCACGTTGGAGACCATCGGCAGCACGCAGCCCGAGAAGCCGATGGAGAAGACCATGCCCAGCATCAGGGTGAACAGGAGCGCGGGGAGGAACCCCTGGTACGGGACCTGTGTCGCGAGAGTGACGGCGCCCGCGAAGGCCACCAGGTAGAGCTGCATCAGGGTGATGCGGCCCTTCTCGCCGAGCTTCCGCACGAAGAGGTCCGCGAGGCGCCCGCCCATGACGCTCGAGAACACGGCGCCGAGGCTGAAGGCGGCCATGGCGAGCGTGCCCTGGAAGACGGAGATGCCGCGCTCGGCGACCAGGAAATTCGCATAGAAGGAGAGCAGGACGAGGCTGGTCACCAGCGGCAGCATTCCGACCATGAGGGCGACGGTGGGGATCTTGAACAGCTTGACGCCGTCGGAGATCCTGAATCGGCCGGCCTCGGCCATCATGTCGTCGCGGGCGGTGTTGCTCCGGGGGTCCTTGACCCACATCGCGATGAGGATGCCGGAGAGGACCGAGATGCCGCCCATGGTCCACATGGCGTAGCGCCAGGCGTCCGGGTTCGGATCGTCACCGAGGGCGAAGAGGCCGACGGCCGGGCCCAGGATCACGCCGACGAAGGTGCCGATGCCGCGGATCGTGCCGTAGGCCTTGCCGCGCTGGGACTGCTTGAAAAGGTCCGGCAGCAGGCCGTTGATGATCGGTTCGGAGGCCACGGTGCCGATGACGCCGATGGCGTAGAGGATCAGCAGCCAGGTGAAGTCGGGAGCGAAGCCGGAAGCGACGGTCCATAGGCCCCAGACGCCGGTGACCAGGACCAGGATTCTCTTGCGGCCGAAGCGGTCGGCCATCATCGCCCAGAACGGGCCGAAGATCATGCGGGCGAACATGCTGATCGAGCTCATCACGCCGAGCATTCCCTCGGCGACGCCGAAGGCCGCGCCGATGAGCGGGAAGAAGCTGCGGACCAGGCCGCCCTCGGAGTTGTCGACGGCCTGGGAGAATCCCATGGCGGCCATGGCCTTGCCGTTGCCCGTGGTCGATTCCTCGCCGGTGGCGTCAGGGCGGCGGGAGTCGCTGTCGATGACGGCTACGCCGGGGGCGCCGCCCTCGGAGCGGGCGAGGAGCGAGCCGGTGTCGGTGGAGACCGCGCCGGAGATCGGGTCGGGGCGGGTGTAGTCATCGCCCATCGGGGTATTTTCCATCTGATTCCTCTCGAAAACTGCCCGCGGGCAGCGTTGAACTGCATTGTTCGAGTGCTTCGAAGTGGTATTTCCGCGCTGTGCGTCATCGGTGGCGGTGCATTCCCCGCTCGGATGGTGCGTCGGGGTTGCCACAGTTTGTGGTCGCCACCGCGGCTCCGGAATCGATTGCCACGTGTTGCAGCGGGCTGCGGACGGGTGGAGCGTTTCAAAGCCCCGATCGTCGGAGTGTTACTTTCTGGTAAGACCAGTTCAGGCACAGAAATGCCGGAATGATCACGGGTCGATATCGGTTCGGTGTGATCGGCGGGGAATTTCGTCCCCGGGATGTTCTGGCCGTCACGCGGAGGGGTGATCCGGGTCGCGCGCTCGCCTCCGCGCACCTCACCGGGTCGCGCGCCGCCTCTGCGCACCCCACCCCGCCATCTGGTTGCCTCGCACAACTAGATCGGCGTACGGTGCGGATCATGGATCGCGAGATGCTCGACCTGCACCGTGCCACGCTGCGCGCCCTCACCCGGCTCATGTCGCAGTGGAGCTCGCTGGACTTCCAGCGGCGGATCACCGCGCAGAGCGGCCTCACCCTCGACCCGGTCGCGATCCGTGCGCTGTACGGCCTGGGGATCTCGGGCGGCTCCGCCCGCCCTAGCGACCTGGCGGATGAGCTGCATCTGACGCGCCCGTCGACCTCGAAGCTGATCGCCCGGCTGACCGCGGCGGACCTCGTCGAGCGTCGCCCGGACGTCGCCGACGGACGCTCGGCGCACGTCGCCCTGACCGCGGCGGGCCGGCGCACCTACGAGCAGCTCTTCGAGGCCGGCCTGTCCCTGCTCGCCGACGCCACCGACGACTGGGACGCGGCCGACGTGCGCGCCCTGTCCGAGCTGCTGACCCGCTTCACCGCCGATCTCGCGACCGGCTCCACCCCGACCACCCCCTGAGATCAACACCGTCTGCACCGTCGGAGAGCCACCCCTGCTGGGGCCGGCACCGCCTCAGCAGTCACCCCACTACCGAAAGGCCACCACCCCATGTCCCGCACCTATGTCGTCACCGGCGCCGCCTCCGGCATCGGCCGCACCACCGCCCAGATCCTCAGCGACCGCGGCGAGCGGGTGATCGGCGTCGATCTGAAGGGCACCGACGTCTCCGGCGACCTCTCCACCCCCGAGGGTCGCGCCGGTGCTGCCGAGGAGGCCGCCCGGCTCGCCGGGGGCACGGTCGACGCCGTGATCGCCTGCGCCGGCCTCTCGATCCCGAAGCCGCTCACCGCGTCGGTGAACTACTTCGGCATGACGGAGTTCCTCGAGGCCATCCAGCCTGCGCTGACCCGCTCCGAGGCGCCGCGCGTCGCGCTGGTCTCCTCGATGGCCACGTTGCAGCCGGTGGTCCCCGCGCTGGTCGATGCCCTGCTGGCGGGCGACGAGCCCACCGCCCTCGAGATCGCGACCCGGATGGCCGAGGATTCCCGCACCGCGAACGTCATCTACCCGTCCTCCAAGCGCGCCATCTCCCGCTGGGTGCGCCGTGAGGCCCCCACCGGGCGCTGGGCCGGCGCCGGCATCCCGCTGAACGCGGTGGCACCCGGGACCGTGGTCACCCCGATGACGAAGGAGCTGCTGGCCAGCGAGGAGGGTCGGGCGATGACCGACGCCTACGTGCCGATGCCGCTGAACTCGCATCAGGGCCCGGAGACCATCGCGCACCTGCTGATCTGGCTCACCTCGGTGGAGAACTCCCACTGCGCGGGTCAGACCATCTACTGCGACGGCGGCACCGACGTGGTGCTGCGCGGCGAGGACGTGTGGTCCTGGAACGACGCGGCGATGCGCGAGACCTTCGCGCAGATCGGCGCCGGCCTGACGGGCTGATTCCGTCAGCGGGCCGCCGTCGCCGCGTCGGCCAGCTTCGTGGTGTTCTGTGCGGTGCGGACGGTCGCGACGCTGAACTCCAGGCCCAGACGCATGGCGATCAGTGCGATGACCGAAGGGATCCATCCGAACACGATCGCGAGAATCAGGGGCACCGCGTTGAAGCTCGCCTCTTCGTAGAAGCTGGTGGCGCTGCCCAGCGCGACGCCGAACAGGATGGCGAGAAGTATCTGGCCGAGCCACAGCAGCGCGGCGACCAGGAACGCCACGATGTAGAGGAACGAGGAGAACTTCACGGTGATGAAGTGGTCGAACCTGAAGTCGACCATCGCCCGGAAGAAGCCGGGCTCGCCGTTGCCGCTCGACTGCGGCGCGGGGGCCCGGGACGGGTCCTGCGGGATCTGCTGACCGGCCGGCGAGGCCGGGCCGTACGCGGGAGACGGCTGCGAGGAGCCGGGCGTTCCCTGCCCGTACGCAGAGGATCCCTCGGAGTACGCGGGGGGCTCCTGCCCGTACGCGGGGGACTCCTGGCCGTACGCGGGTGACTCCTGTCCGTACGCGGTCGCCGACCGCCCGGCGGCGTGGGGGTCCTGGTCATCTCCAGAGGGCGGCTGCGCCTGGCCGGGCTCGGCCCAGGTCTGATCGGCAGAACTGTTCTGCTCCGGCTGCGGTGTCTCGAAACGGTCCCCGTCGGATGGATGCGACATAGAGCTGTTCCCGTCCTTCATACGTCGATGGCTGGTGCGCGGTCCACGCGCGGGATGCAGCCCCGAACTGCCGGCGGCCCCCCGTCGCGCTGTCCCCTTCGAGCACCATAGTGCGGATCCGCATCCTGCTGCGACCCGTCTCGGCCCCGGGATCAGGGCCACGAGACCCGGCGCCGGGATCAGGGCGCCGGAACTCGACGTCGGGACACGACCCGAGGCTCAGGCCGGATCGGGCCACGGCGTGCCGCAGGATCTCATCCGCGGTGCGGGTACTCCGCCTCGCGGCCCTGGAACTCGAGGATGTCGGGATTCCTGATCTCGCCGTCCTGGATCTCGATCGCGCGGTCGATGGTCTCGACGTCGGCCCAGGCGGCGGGCCCGGCCATGACCGTCTCGAGGAAGGGGAGCAGCGCCGCGCTGTTCTCCCAGCTCGCAGAGTTCCAGAGGTATGAGGGACTGTGGTCCACCGCGTAATAGCTGATGCCGTTGGCCAGCGTGAGCATCGGTTCCGCGAAGGAGGTCGGCCGCGCCCAGGAGAATCCCATGCCTTCGTCGCAGGAGACGTCCACGATCAGGCTTCCGGGCGTGAACTGCTGCAGGTCGTCGTCGTGCAGATACAGCAGCGGAGCGTTCGGGTCCTGCAGGGTGCAGTTGACCACCACGTCGCTCTCGGCGAGGAACGGCGCCAGCGGAACCCGTCCCTCGTCGGTGATGGCCTCGCTCTGATAGGGCTCGTCCTCATGGGCGAACTGGACGATGTCCACGGAGTGGATCGGGGCGGCGACCGCGGTGACGGCACGGTTGGTGAGAACCCGGATCTGGGTGATGCCATGGGCACCCAGCGCGGTGATCGCGCCCCGTGCGGTGGCGCCGAAACCGATGACCGTGGCGGTGAGGCGGCGGCCGTAGTTCCCCGTCGACCCCAGCAGCTGCAGGGAGTGCAGCACTGAGCTGTAGCCCGCCAGCTCGTTGTTGGCGTGGAACACGTGGAGATTGAACGAGCCGTCCCCGCCCCAGTAGTGCATCGCCTCGAACGCGATGAGCGTGAGGTGCTTGTCGATGGCCAGCTGGGTGAGCGTGCGGTCCTGCACGCAGTGCGGCCATCCCCACAGGATCTGACCCTCGCGCATGGCGCGGATGTCCTCGTGCTGCGGCTTCGGCAGGGCGAGGATGTCGGCCCGCTCGAACAGTTCGGCACGGCTGCAGATTCGGCCCACGTGCGGGGCGAGCTCGGAATCGGGGATACCGAAGTGTTCGCCGTAGCCCTCCTCGATGAGGACACGGCCCCGCAGGTCTGCGGGGATCCGGTCGAGGTGGGCGGGGTGGATCGGCACCCGCCACTCATCGGTCTTGAGGGAGAATCCGAAGACTCCGAGGGTGAGTGCGGTATCGGTCGTCGATCCGCTGAGGTCGTTGTGGCGTGGCAGCACGTGCATCCGTTCCTGGGCGCCCGGTGGCACCCTGGCTCCTGACCATAGAGCATCAGGTCACGAGCGACGCCGGTCGGGAGACGGCGGGCCATGAGCCCGCCGCGCCCCGGAGGTCCGGGGCGCGGTGTCCGGAGCGGTGGAGTGGTGACGCAAGGTCGCGGTGCCGAAGTGCCCTGTCCCGAGTGCGACCTCGGGAACGCCTTCTGGCAGGGGAAGGCTTTCCGAGGTCGCATCGGGGGCCCGGGTGCGGGCACTCAGGCGATGCGTGCCCGGGCGCAGGCGCTCAGGCGCTGATCCGTGCCACCGCGTCGATCTCGACCTTGATGTTCGCCAGCTGGGAGCCGACGGTGGTGCGCACCGGGAAGGGCTCGGAGAAGAACTCGCGGTAGGCCTCGTTGAACTCCTGGAAGTCGGCGAGGTCGGCGAGGTGCACGGTGGTCTTCAGGACGTCCTCGAGGCTCGCCCCGCGCTCGGCGAGCACGGCCTGGAGGGTGCGCAGCACCTGCCGGGTCTGCTCGGCGACCGAGTCGGAGACCTCTCCGGTGGCGGGGTCCTGCGGGCCGAAGCCGGCGGTGAACAGCAGGTCCCCGCTGACGATCGCCTGGCTGTAGGGCCCGGCGGGCTGCGGCGCGTTCGTGGTGTGCAGTGCTTCCTTGGGGGTGCTCATGCGTCTCCTCGTCGTGGTGAGCGGTTCTCGGATCCCGGCGCGGCGGCCCGGAGGCCCCCGCCCGGGTGCTCGCCGGTGAGGTCCCCACCGGCCAGAACGGGGCGGCCGCCGACGATCACGTCGTCGATGCCCTCGGCGAGGGCGAGCGGCCGGTCATAGGTCGCGCCGGGGCGGACCGCCTCGGGGTCCACCAGCGCCAGGTCGGCGAGGTACCCGGGGCTCACGCGCCCGCGATCGCCGAGGTGGAAGCGGTCGGCGGGCCCGGTCGCCAGGTGCCGGGCCGCCTCGGGCCAGGTCAGGAACCTGTGCTCGCGCACGTAGGTCGCGAGGTATTCGGCGAAGGTGCCGCGGGCGCGCGGATGCGGGTGGGCGCCGATGAAGATCCCGTCGGACCCTCCCAGATGCCGAGGATGGGCGATCAGGCGGCCGAGGTCGGAGACCGGGCGCTGGTCCCGCACGGCCATGACCACGTTCACCTCGAGGCGGGAGGCGGCCAGCAGGTCCAGCGCCGCGTCGATCGCGTCGGTGCCGCGGCGCGCGGCGACCTGCGCGAGGGTGAGCCCGTGGGCCCAGGCGAACTCCTCGGCGACCGTGTGCGCGATGGTGATCAGCTCCGGCCACTCGGGGCCGAGGCTGGGGTTGTGATCCACCCCGGGGAACCAGTCCCGGCGCAGCTGATCACGCCGGTCCGGATCGCGCAGCAGGGCCGCGGCCTCGCCGGGGTCCATGGCGTTCAGCGCCGGGGGCAGCAGCGTCATCCCCAGGATCGAGCAGCCGCGGGTGTACGGGTAGGCGTCGAAGCTGGCGTCGACGCCGCGCTCGGCGAGCAGGGTCATCAGCCGCCACGCCTCGTCGGCCCGGGTGTGGAAGTGGGAGATGTGCACGGGCACGCCGGCGTCGAGCCCGATCCGGCCCACCTCCTCGATGCCCACCTGCGAGTTGTCCTCGTAGCCGCCGCGCATGTGCGTGACGTAGGGGAGCCCGGTCGCGGCGAGCGGACGGCACAGGGCCGCGATCTCCTCGGCGTCGGCGTAGATCCCCGGCGTGTAGTCCAGCCCGGTGGAGAGGCCGACGGCCCCGTCGGCCACCTCGCGGGCGACCAGCGCCGCCATCTCGGCGAGCTCGTCGGCGGTGGCGGGTCGGTCCTCGCCGCCGATCACCTCGTGGCGCACGGTGCCGGCCGGGACCAGGGCGGCGACGTTCAGGGGCACTGCCCCGTCGTAGCTCGCCAGCAGCTGTGCGATCCCGGACCCCTGGTAGGTGGGGTGCGGGCCGTTGATCGCTGCGAAGTACGTGCTCGCCCACGCGCCATCGCCCGGGGCGTAGGAGACGCCGTCCTGCCCGCCGATGATGGTCGTGACCCCCTGGCGCAGCAGGGCCCGCTGCACCTCCGGGGTGAACACGGCGCCTTCGGCGTGCGAGTGGGCGTCCACGAGGCCGGGCAGCACCAGGCGCCCGTCGGCCGCGAGGATCTGCGCGTCGGCGGCGTCGGCGGCAGCATCGGGCCCGACGGCGGCGATGCGCTCGCCGACGATCAGCACGTCGGCCTCCCGCACGCCGTCGCGGTCGACGACGCGCCCGCCCCGGATCAGCAGCGATTTCGTGTGCGACATGCTCACGATCCTCGCAGAGCGTTCAGGCGACCGGCGTCCGCGGTGTCGGGCCGCATGGACGCGGTGGCGGTCGCGATCGCGCCGACGGCGCTGATCACCACGACGTAGACGACCACCGGCCAGATCGACCCGCCGGCCCAGCCCACCAGGGCGGTGGCGATCAGCGGGGCGAGGCCGCCGCCGAGGGTGTTGGACAGCTGGTAGCCGATGTTCACGCCGGTGGTGCGCTGCTCGACGTCGAACATCTCGGTGAGCATGGTCTGCAGCGTGCCCTGCATGGCGATCCCCGGGATCGCGAAGCCCACGATCATGCCCAGCCAGATCAGCACCGGTTCATGTGTGCCGTAGAGGGCGAAGGCGGGCCACACCAGCAGGGCGAAGCCGAGGCAGCCGGCGATGTAGACCCTCTGCCGGCCGAGGCGGTCCGAGAGGGCGCCGTAGGTCGGGGCCAGGACGATCTGCAGGGCGCCGACGATCATGGTGCCGATGAAGCCGACCTGGGCGGGCACCCCGTCGGAGACCATGAACGCGAGGCCGAAGGTGAGCACCACGTAGCCGGCGATCGACTGCGGCAGGCCGATGAGGATGCCGAGGATCGCGTTCTTGGGGTGGCGCAGCACTTCTCGCAGCGGCGAGGGAGCGGCGACCTTCTGCGCGGCGACGTCGCTGCGGTGCTGGGTGAACTCCTCGGACTCCTCGAGGTGGCGGCGCAGGATGACCGCGACGATCGCCAGGACCAGCGCGAACAGGAAGGGGATGCGCCAGCCCCAGGTCATGAAGAAGGATTCCGGGCCCGCGCCGAGGCCGGCCATCATGCCGGCGGAGGCGACGTTGGCGATGCCGGCGCCGCTGATCAGGAGCGCGCCGAACAGTCCCCGTCGGCCGACGGGCGCGTGCTCGACGACCATCGTCGCAGCGCCGCCCATCTCGCCGCCGACGAACAGGCCCTGGAACATGCGGGCGGTCACCAGCAGGACCGGAGCGGCCAGCCCGATGCTGGCGTCCGAGGGGATCAGGCCGATCGCGGCCGTGGTCAGGCCCATGCCGATCACGGTGATCATGAGGGTGAGCTTGCGGCCGAAGCGGTCGCCGATGTAGCCGAACACGAGCCCGCCGACGGGTCGCAGCAGGAAGCCCACGGCGAAGGTCGCGAAGCTGGAGAGCTGGGCGACGAAGGCCGAGTCGGAGGAGAAGAAGACGGCGGGGAAGACCGCGGCGGAGGCGAGCCCGTACAGGTAGTAGTCGAAGTACTCCATCAGCGTGCCGATGGTGCCGCCGGCGATGGTGCGCCGCTGTGTGGGGGTGAGCGTCGCGGGCGGTGGTGCGGACTGGGTGGTCGGCTGCATGCTGTCCTCCTCGACGAGCCGGGCTTGACGGAATTTATACATGCTTGACAGAGGTTACGTCTACCGTGGTGCCATGATGGGCACCATGAGCGCAGCGGAGAGAGTCCCGAATCTGCCGGAGTCGTCGGCGCCTGAGCCAGGTGCTCGGTTCGCGAGCTTCGATGACGCCTACGGCGCGCTGACCCCGCTCATGGAGGCGATCGCCGCCGTGGTGGGCCCGCACTGCGAGGTGGTGCTGCACGACCTCAGCCGCGGGGACCTCGACAGCTCCGTCGCCGCGATCGTGAACGGCCACCTCAGCGGGCGGACCGTCGGCGGCCCCTCCACCAACCTCGGCGCCGAGGTGCTGCGCGACCCCAGCATCGACCACGACGCCCACGGCTACCGGGGTCGCACGGCCGACGGACGCGAGCTGACCAGCTCCTCGGTCTACTACCGCGACCTCGAGGGATACATCATCGCGGCCTTCTGCATCAACGTCGACCTCACCCCGGTCCAGACCGCCATGAACGCCCTCGGCGCGCTGGTGCCCGAGGTGCGCCAGGACGTGGTGGAGCGGCCGAAGGAGCTGGTGGGTCCGGACATCTCCACGGTGCTCGACGACCTGGTCGAGGAGGCGATCGCGACGGTCGGCAAGCCGGTGCCCTCGCTGACCAAGCCCGAGCGGATCCGGATCCTGCACCTGCTCGAGGAGCGCGGGGCCTTCCGCATCAAGCGCGCGGCCGACACGGTCTCCGCCCGGCTCGGCGTCTCCCGCGTGACGGTCTACGGCTACCTCGACGAGGTGCGGCGGGGCTGACGCGCGGGCGCTCCAGGGCTGAGGTTCCCTCGCCGTGGGCCGCGCCGGATGCGCCCTTCGGGGGCACCGCCCCGCCAGATGTGCCCTTCGAGGGGCACCGCCGCGCCGGGCCCGCCCGTCGAGGAGCGCCGCCCCGCCAGGCCCGCCCGTCGAGGGGCACCGCCCCGCCGATCCGGTCGTACGTGCCGTTCAGAGGGGGCCTCAACGGCACATCTGACGGGATACTGACGGGTCATCGTCCGTGCGGCACCTTCCGGGCCTCTGCCTCGAAGGGTCTGCCGTGTCGCGCTCGGCGTTCGCGGAGCCATCGGAGCATGTCGTCGTCAGGATCTCGCCCCAACAGCTGACCCATCTCGCACTTCGGTTCGGCCAGTGCCCTCAAAGATGGCGGAGGCTGGGGTGCGTCGTCATCCTGTGGCGCTCCGCCTCTGCGCCGAGGGGACGACGGCCACCAGCGCCCCCACGACGATCGCCCCCACGACGATCGCCCCCGCGAAGACCGTCATCGGGACCTGAGCCGTGCCGACGAATGCCAGGGCCAGGTTCGCCCCGAGGTGGATCACGGTGCAGACGGCCATGCGCTGCCAGAACGTCCCGGTCATCACCGCGGCCATCGTCGCAGTCAGCGCGACGGTGCCGACGAGGAAGGCCGCGAACTGCGCCGGCGGCAGGGCGTAGTACTGGACGTGCCAGAGCCCGAACAGGACGCCCGTGATGACCGCGGCGCCCCAGCGGGGCAGCCACCGCTGCAGGCCGTGGAGGAGGAGTCCGCGGTAGCCGATCTCCTCGGTCAGGGCACCGACCGACTGCAGAAGCAGGAAGATCAGCAGGGGAGTGCCCGCGACTTCCCGGGGCATCACCGGGCCGCTTTCGCGGAGGATCGAGAGCGCCGTGAAGTAGATCGCGATGGCGGCGACGGCGAGTGCCAGCGAGGCGGCCATGGCCCCGGGGCGCGCTCGGGGGAGGGTCCAGGGGGAGTGGCAGCGCAGGAGGAGCCAGGCGGCACCGGCGCCGACGGCCGGAGCGAGCATCACCAGCGAGAGGACCTCGGGGTCCGGGCCCGTCAGCGATTGCGTGGCGAGGAGCGCTCCCGCGCACAGGCCCGAGACCATGAACCACACGGCGAGAGCGAGAGCGAGTCGGGCGGAGGAGACCGAGGCGAGCGGCGTCCGTTCCGACCTGATGCGGTGGCGGTACGCCCGCGTTTCCATGAGTGTGAATGTAGTCGCGGGGGCAGCGGACGGGAAGGCCCGTGCATCGGAGCGGTACCTACGAAGGAGATGTTCCCGCGACCACGCCGACCGGGTGCGGGCGCATGGGCCGTTCGGACGATGCCGACGATCCGACGGACCGGCCGTGCGGCCGATGCGAGGGCGCCGCCCGATTCCTAGCGTGGTGGCATGCACCGACAACAGCCTCCCCTCGTCCAAGACCGGGCCCCGGAGCCTCGACGCCGCCTGACCGGCCGGGCGGCCCAGATCCTCGGCCTGCTGGCCCTGTCAGGCATCGGGGCCGAGCTGCTCGCGGCCTACTCCGACTCCACGGGGGATCCGGGCGCGATCGCCTTCGCGCTGGTGTTCTTCGGAGCGCTCTACGGCGCGCCGGCGCTGCTCGCGCGAGACCTGGCGCGCCGCCTGGGCTGGGGGTGGCCGAGCCTGCTGGTGATGTTCGCCGCGCTCGGTGTGGTGCAGGCCTGCCTCATCGACCAGTCGCTGTTCGCCGCCGACTACGGGGGATACACGGGCTGGGCCGAGAACCGTGAACCCACCCTGATCCCCGCCCTGGGCTTCAGCGGCTACAACGCCTACTCGTTCCTCATCGGGCACGTGATCTTCAGCTTCGCGGCGCCGGTGGCGCTCGCGGAGGCATGGTCGCCGAGGCGAGCTCGCACGCCGTGGCTCGGCCGGATCGGTACGATCCTCGCGGGACTCGCGTACCTCGGGGCGGCGGCGTTGATCGTCAGCGACCCGGAGTCGCAATCAGGGAGCGTGCCTCAACTGCTGGGTGCCTGCGGAGTTGTCGGTGCTCTGGTGATCGTGGCGGCGGTCGTCGGGCGCCGCGCGCGTGCGGCGGCGAGCGAGCCGTCCGCGGCACGCGGCGAGATCCCCTTGTGGGCGATCGTCCTCACGGCCGTAGTGGCCGCGGTGGTCCCGGATCTCGTGCCTCCGACCTGGCCGGGCGTGGCCGGCGCGGTCGCGGTCTCCGCCGGGTTCGGGATCGCCCTGCTGCTCGCCGCACGCAGGCGGCGGTGGAGCATCCGCCACGCAGCGGCGGTCGCCGTGGGCTTTCTGCTGGCACGCGGGCTGCTGGCGTTCACCTACTTCCCGCTGAGCGGCGAGGTCTCACCGGCGGCCAAGTACACGCACAACGCGGTCATGCTGCTCGTGGTGCTGTTCGCCGGTGCGGTGGCGCTGCGGCGTCACCCGAGGAGCCCGGAATCGATTCGCGGTACGGGTGTGGCATCGTCGGACCCATGAGGCTGTACCTGTCGTCGTACCAGCTCGGGGACCGCCCCGACCTGCTCGTGTCCATGGTGCGCGGCGAGCGGCGCGGATGGGTGATCGCCAATGCCCTGGACGGCGGGGATCAGGAGCGCCGCACCGCCGATACCCAGCGCCAGATCGCCTCCCTGGCGGAGCTCGGCCTCGAGGCGGCAGACCTGGACCTGCGCGAGCACGATTCGTCGTCGATCGAAGCCGTCGTCGGAAGACCGGACTTCCTTTGGATTCGCGGCGGGAATGTCTTCACCCTGCGCATGGCGCTGGCCCGGTCCGGGATGGACGCGCTCCTCGTCGACGGTCTGCGCCGGGACGCCTTCGTCTGCGCCGGTTTCAGCGCGGGCCCGTGCGTGCTGGCGCCGACCTTGAACGGTCTGGAGCACTGTGACCCGATCGAGGACTGCCTCGCCGCGTACGGCGAGGTCCGCTACGACGGGCTCGGGGTGCTGGACCGCGCCGTCGTCCCTCATATGAGCTCGCCTGGCCACCCGGAGACGGAGCTGCTCGGTGAGGTCGCGGCACGGTATGACGCCGAGCGGAGGCCGTATTGGGCACTGCGTGACGGACAGGCGCTGGTCGTGGACGGTGGCGCGCCGACGGTTCGGTGAGCAGCTGCGGGCGCTTCCGGCCCGGCTCTCCGGTCAGCCTCCTAGAAGAACGTCTCGACGGCCTCGTGCACGACGTTCGTCTCGGCGTCGACGATCGGGATCAGCCGCCACTTGTCGAAGGCGGTGCAGGGGTGGGAGAGCCCGAGCGTGACCACGTCGCCGAGTGCGAGCGGGGACTCGCCGCGGTAGCGCAGGAAGGCGTGCTGGTCGTTCAGCGCCGTGATCTCGGCGTCCAGCGGCCGCTCGGGCCCGCCGAGCTGCGCGGCGACGGCGAGCGGGACGGGCAGGCCCTCGTCGAAGGGGACGTCCCGCTTGCCGGCGTCGAGCAGGGCCAAGCCCGGCTCCGGCATCGAGACCACGCGGGCGTAGGCGCGCATCGCCGGCAGCAGGGCCTGCTCCTCGGCGACGTCCCGCGTCGTATCCAACGGGGAGATGCCCCGGTAGAAGCCGGAGTCGTGCACGATGTACGCGCCCGAGCGCAGGATCGCGCGCAACTCGCTCAGCGGGGCGAAGGCGTCGGCCACGAGGTCGAAATAGGCGCTGCCGCCCGCGGTCACCCACGGGGTGCCCTCGATCAGCGGGCGCAGCCGGCCGACCAGCGCGGCCAGGCGCTCGCAGTAGGCGCCGACGGTCGCGAGCGACTCCTCGGAGCGGTCATGGGCCAGCGCCCCTTCGTAGCCGGCGGCGCCGTACAGCGTGAGCGTGCTCGAGGTGGCCACCCGCTCCGCGATCGCGAGCGCCGTGGCCTCGTCGCGGGCGCCGGTGCGGCCCCCGTCGGCCCCGAGCTCCACCAGCACACCCAGGCGCGATGCCGCCGGCAGCTCCCGCTCGAGCAGGTCGATCGTGGCCAGGGAGTCCGCCCAGCACACCAGCTCCTGATCGGGGTGCTCGAGCAGATGCGCGGCCAGGCGCCGCAGCAGGGCCGGGTCGGTGCACGCGTTGGCCAGCTGCACGGTGGGCACCCCGGCCAGCAGGGCGACGTCCGCCTGCCAGCCGGTGGCCACGGTGATCCCTGTGCACCCGACGTCGAGCTGGCGCTGCCACAGCACCGGCGCCATCGTGGTCTTCCCGTGCGGCATCAGCTCGAGCCCGCGCTCGGTCGTCCAGTCGGCCATCACCTGGAGGTTGTGCGCCATCGCCTGCTGATCGAGCACCAGCAGGGGCGTGGAGAAGTCCGCCAGGGGCGTGTCCAGCGCGGTGATGTCGCGGCCGACGAGACCGAGCGGGAAGGACTTGTCGACCGCTTCGACGGTGCGTCCGTCGGTGCGCTGGGCGTGCTGGGACATGGGTGACCTCGCTCGGCTCGACGGTGATGAACTGCGAGTCTCTGGGGTTGGCTGGGATTATGCAAGACGGACGGAGGGGTCGTGGGGGTCGGGCGCTCGCGCCGTGCCGCGAGGGGCATCCGCCAACTACCGTACGATCTCCCAGGTCGCGCGAGGATCTTTCGCCGAGCGCCCGCTCCACTCGACGAGGCCGGCGTCCCGGAGTGCTTCGAGTGCCGTGCGGGTCCAGGGACGGGACTTTCCTGTCGCCTCGATGATCTCTCCTGTCCCCAGCGGGGCGCCATGGGTGCGAAGCAGTTGAAGGATTGCGTCTGCTCCGGAGGGGAGTCCTTCTTCGATGCGTGGGTCCAGCCGCCCCGAAGTCGTCAGGATCAGTCGCACACTGCCGCTGGTCTGTTCATACACCGGGTCGGTGAGCCCCGTGCTCCGCATCTCCTCGAAGATGCGCTGGATGCCCTCGCCGCGCTCCAGGGTGATTCCGAGGTCCGAACAGACGCGGGCGATACGTGGATTCCTCGCGTACCGGGCGATCTCGAGCGGTCTGGTCGGGTCCGCAAGGCCGGGAAAGCGACCAGGGCTTTCGATCTCGATGCGACCCGGGTAGATGCTGACCCGGATGTGGTCCCTGCCATGGAATAGCTGCGGTGGACGACGGCATTGACCAGACCTTCGAGCCAAGCGTCCTTCGGGATGAGTGGCACATCGTCGAAGCGGCCGGACACGCCCAGCGCCCGATGCTTCGGCATCCACTCGTCGATGCAGTTCGATGCGTTGTCGAGGATCGTGGGGATCGGTCCTTCGAACCTCTGATCCTTCCCGGACTCCAGGGTCTGGCGGGCACCGGTCCCGGCCGCGTCTCTGGCGAAGCGCATCACGCGCACGTACGCCTGGGGGAGAGCTTCCTGGGGGTGTCGGCCCAGCAGCAAGGATGTGGCGTGGTTAGGTCGTCCGTCGCGCCGTAGGAGGCTGCGGGCGCGCAGAGCCGTCTCGATCGACGACGAGGCTCCGATGGCTTCGCGGTACAGAGACAGCTGGCGAGCGTCCAGATCATCGAGCGTTACATCCGGGACCGCCTCAGCCTCGAAGTATGCAGCACCTCGGTCGTACTCCAACTCCTTCCGCTGGGTGAAGCTGAGCTTCTTCGACTCGTCGCCGACCCGGAGGTAGACGTCTCCGGTGTTCGTCTCGTGGACCCGCTCGCTCGGAGGGACATCGATGTTGAGCACCCTGCGGTTCTCGCCGACATCGAGCCGCGTGACGTAGGTGCGCACCGGAGGGACCGTGAAGTCCATCCCGGTCTGGAGCAGAGCGTTCTCGCGGTCAACAGTGAGCAGGCCACCGTCATGGTTCCCGTCGCTGAGCCCGACGACGATCGTTCCGCCCTCGGCATTGGCGAACGCGACCACTGTGCGGGCAAGATCCTTCGGAGCGATCCGCCCCGACCTGCGATCGAACCACTGGTCCTCGGGCGTGGTGGTAAGACGCCGCAATCGCTCCTCGGGGTGGGCGTCCTCGAGCTTCTGGAGAGACGTGATCGACATGCATCTACTCCAAACTATTTAGAGTAGGTACGAGTAGTCCCGACATTGAGGTGCGGATCGAGGTCGCTCCACGAGCCGGGGGCGTTAGCCGTCGACCAGTCGATGACCTCGGCGTTCGTCAGACGGACCGGGTTGCTGGTGAGGACCTGCGGAGTCCCGTGGAACCAGGAGCCGTGCTTCCCTCGAGACGTCAGCTCGGAGATCCAGGCGAGGTTCCGCTCCGTGGTCTCGTGCAGCGCTTCAAAGGACGAGTGGTCCAGCGGAGTGGTCTCGGCGGGACCGATCGGATCGCCCGAGCGCGTCTGGTGGCGATCGAGGACGACGACCTCACCGAGGTCTTCCACGGGGATCGTCCAGAATTCCTGCCTAGGAAGCTGCCGGTCGAGGGCTGTGCTCCACGCCGCGCGTATGGCGTGCGGGAGCAACGGGGGAGAGGAAAGCGGTCTTCGTGCACTTCACCGCCAGGCGCGGGATGGGCGTCGTGCGCAGACGCCGCCGCTCAGGGTGTCGTCGTCCTTCGCGATGGCGCGGTCGTACGCGGCGCGATCATGATCGCGCAACGCGCTCAGCGGCAGGAGCTCGCTCGAGTCAGCGTTTGCGGGTGCGCATGTGGAACACGCAGCGTTCGAGATCCATGGCTGAAGACTCCCACAGGCGACAGCGACAGCGGACGCGTGCCTTGCCGTGAGCAGGGGAGGGCGAGGAGCCGGATTCCTGAGCTCGTCGGGGACCGGACACCCACCGCGTCACTCGAGGGAGGAGGCGGAGCGGCGACCCTCAGGAAGCGTCAGGTACTTGCGGTGCTCGAGCGTGCGCGATGCCACCGACAGCACACTGACCGCCATGATCAGGACTCCGACGACCCGGTTCTGCGGACCATGCCACCTCCTCGGCGCTCAGGCCCCGATGCTCAGCTGCCCCACCGAGGTGATCGGGGCGACCCGGCCCTTCTCGAGCTGGTACTGGCAGCCGACGATGCCGAGCTTCCCCTGGGCGACGGCGTCGCTGATCACCCGCGAGGAGCGCATGAGGGCGTGGATCGTCTCGTCCAGGTGACGCCGGCCGACGGCGTCCGCGTCGATCAGCTCCGGGTCGACGTACGGGGTGTCCTTGTGGGTGGCCAGCCACTCGCGCTGGACCGCGGGCTGGATCAGCTCGAGTTCGCGCCGGATCGCCGGGGTGACCTCGCTGGGCTCGGCGGTGGTCTGATCGATGGCCGCCTTCACGGCGCCGCAGGAGCCGTGGGCGAGCACCACGATCACGGCGACACCGAGCTCGGCGACGGCGAACTCCATGGTCGCGGTGGTGTTCTCATTGGCGATCTGGCCGATGTTGCGCACCACGAACAGGTCGCCGAGACCGCAGTCGAACAGGATCTCCGCGGCGACGCGGGAGTCCGAGCAGCCCAGGAAGGCGGCGTCGGGGGCCTGGTAGCCGGTCAGCTCGTGGCGGCGCGCCGCATCCTGCTCGGGATGGCGCAGCTCGCCCTCCATGAACCGCTCGTTGCCCTGCGCGAGAGCATCCCACGCCTCCTGCACTGTGACGCGGGGTGAGCTCATCGTCGACGTCCTTCCGGGATCTCGTTCGAGGGCGGGTCGGCAGCATGCCGTTCCCGGCCCGTGGCCGGTCAGGGCGGTGCCCGTGCCGGCCCTCGGCCGTCGGCAGAATACCCCTCGTGCGTCGCGGCGGCCGACGCGACGGGCCCGGACGAGACGAAGGGAGTGGTGCGAACTTTCGTCGCGTGGCGTGACCTGGACCGCTATATGGGCGTGAGGTCACGCTGAGCGACGAATGTTTGCAGGGCCGGGGCCGGGGCCAGGGCAAGAGCCAGGGCCGGGGCAAGAGCCAGGGCCGGGGCCAGAGCCAGGGCGGGGGCGGATCAGGGTGGTCCTGGTTCCACCGTCAGCCCCTGCTGTCCACCCAGGCCAGGAACTCCTCGGCGTCCAGCACGGGCTTGCCCCAGGCGGCGGCGTTCTTGGCCTTGCGGGACTGGGTGCCGCGCTCGGCGACCACGAGCACGTCAGTCCGGGTCTTGGTGACGTTCTGGACCGGGGACAGGCCGTGCTTCGTGGCCAGGCGCTGCATGCGCTCGCGGTCGAGGAAGCCGTGCTCGGGGTGGACCACCTCGCCGGTGAAGCAGACCCGCGCACCGGGGGTGAGGACGTCGGCCGCCGTGGGCGGACCGTCGAGCTCGAGGTCCTCGGGCAGCACCTGGACCCCGAAGTGCGCCTCGGCCGCGCGCAGACGGTCGACGACCTCCTGGTCCGGGGCGAGCACCCGCTCCCAGGCCGCCCCGAGCGACTCGGCGAGCACCTGGGCCGGGTCGTCCTCGGCCGAGAGGTTCCCGCCGACGACGAACCCTTCGGGGCCTGCGGCCCCCGCCTCGCCGCTGGTGCGGGCCAGCAGATAGCCGGTCCCGCGGGTCAGCTGCGGGAAGCTCGTCCCACCGTGGCCGGTCCAGACATTCTCATCCCGCAGCCGGCGCACGATCTCCGCGGTGGTGCGGGCGCGCTCGAGCGCGCTGGACGCTCGCAGCCCCGCGCGGTCCTCGGCCGTCAGGGACCGGGAGGGAAGCTCGATCCCGAGCGGCATCGGCTCGACCGTCCCGCCCCGCTTGAGCTCGAAGTCGATCCAGGCCAGCTGCTCGTCGATGCGCGCGCCGACCGGGAGACGCCCGGCGAGCAGGGGCGCGAGCGCGGCCCAGGCTTCCCCCAGCAGCGGAGCCAGCTGCACGTCGCGGGTGGTCAGGGCGTACTCGGTGCGGGCGGCGAACAGGTCGCTGGTGGGGTTCACGACGGTGGTCGCCTCGTCGCCGTCGTCGGTGACCACGGCGATCTCCACCGGCCGGGGACGGTACTTGTCGCCGACATTGCCCACGGTCAGCGCCGCGAGGTACACCTCGCCGAGGGTCTCGGAGGGCTCGGCCGAGGCCGCCAGGAAGCGCCGCACCCGCACGTCGGACTTCAGATCCCGTGGAAGCACGTCGCGGCGCAGCACCAGCCCCTCCAGGCTCGTGCAGCGCGAGAGCGCCACG
The DNA here is from genome assembly GCF_017876515.1 of Brachybacterium fresconis. Classification (NCBI taxonomy): domain Bacteria; kingdom Bacillati; phylum Actinomycetota; class Actinomycetes; order Micrococcales; family Dermabacteraceae; genus Brachybacterium; species Brachybacterium fresconis. The sequence goes on from NZ_JAGIOC010000001.1 coordinate 3,421,876, forward strand.
TACAGCTGGCCGTTGGCGAAGGTGCCGCCGGTGAGGTCCACGACGACGCGGTCGAGGGTCTGGCCCTGGGACTTGTGGATGGTGATCGCCCAGGCCAGCTTCATCGGCAGCTGGGTGAAGGTGCCGACCACCTGGTGGACGAGCTCCCCGCCCTGAGCCTCCGGACGGGTGATGTCCCAGGTGTGCTCGCGCACCTGCTCGAGCCGCCCGTCGCGCAGCTGCACCTGGACGACGGGCCCCTCGGCGTCCTGGCCGATCGCGGTGACGCGCCCCAGGGTGCCGTTGACCCAGCGGTCCAGCGGGTCGTTGCTGAGCATCATCACCTGCGCGCCGACGGCGAGTCCCAGCTGGGTGTCGGTGGGCTTCTCGAAGCCGTCCAGCTCCCCGCTGATCTGCGCGGTGAAGGTCTGCGGCGGGTCCGGGAGGCGCTCGAGCATCTGTCGGTTGCGGGAGGTGACGATGCGGTTGGTGGTCGCCAGCGTCAGCCAGAACTCGTCCATGGGCGGCTCGAAGTCGCGGTCGGTGCGGGCATTGAGCTCGGCGCGGGCGTCCTCCAGCAGCGTGCCCTCGCGCACGGCGTTCAGCAGGTGCACCAGGCGGTCATCGCCGATCTGGCGGAACACCGTGGACAGCTCGACGACCGCGAAATCTTCCCGGGTGAAGGAGCGGGCGGAGAAGAAGAACGGGGTGCCGTAGCGCTGCTCGAGGTGCGTGGCCTCGCTGTCGTGGACCACCGGCGGCAGCTGGTACAGGTCGCCGACCAGCACCAGCTGCACGCCGCCGAAGGCCTCGCCGGGTCGAGGGCCGAAGCGCTCCAGCGCCGCGGCCAGAGCGTCGAACAGGTCGGCCCGCATCATCGAGGCTTCGTCGATGATCAGGATCTCCAGCTCGCCCAGCGCTGCGGCGAAGCGCCCCGGGTAGTAGCGGGCCGAGCGCACCTGCTCCTCGGTGATGCCGACGGGGAAGGAGAACAGGCGGTGGATGGTGTATCCGTCCACGTTCAGTGCGGCGATGCCGGTGGGTGCCACCGTCAGCGCGGTCCGATCCGTCGTCTCCAGGAAGTGGCGGATCAGGGTCGACTTGCCGGTGCCGGCGCGGCCGGTGAGGAAGAGGTGGTCACCGGCGCGGAGCGCGTCCAGGGCGTGCTGGAAGTCCTCGGTGATCGTGATCGGGGCGGGCATGGGGTGATTGTCCCGCACCGGAGCCGGCTCCGGTGCGGTCAGTCGCCGACGCTCGCCGGTGGTGGCGCGCAGACCACCCGGTGAAAGCATCAGTGCTATCGAAGGAGGTCGGCATGGCATCGATCGTTGTCCGCAATGTGGACCCTGAGGTGAAGGAATTCCTCGTGGCCCGAGCGGCAGAGCACGGCCGCTCGATGGAGGCCGAGGTGCGGGACGTGCTGGCTCGCGCCGCGCGACGGCCCCGTCACCGGAACATCGCACTGGCCCTTCGCGGAGCAGCGGAGAGCGCCGGGGTCATCGAGGACCTCCCCATCCCGGAGCGCGTCGACGACGCCCGTCTCGCGGAGTTCGAGTGATCGTCCTCGATACGACCGTCGTCTCCGGCCAGGGAACAGCCTCGGGCGGTGCTCACCGCCGGCGCGCCCACCCCATCGAGTAGGTCCACGCCATCACGTGCCGCAGCGGCGTGCGCAGGGCGAAGCTCACGCCGAGCGACCGTGCGGCGGCGAGCGGTCCGGGCAGCGGACGCCCGAGGGCCGTGTTCGCGTGGCCGAGGAGGCCGGCCACCCGGGCCCGTCGGCGACAGACCCGCTCGAGGCGCCGCCACGACGGGTCCGTATCCAGCGGGCCGCGCGACGCTCGTCCGCTCGCCGTGCCCCGCACCATGCGCGCCAGGAGCGGCGCGGCGTCGAGGGCGTCCAGCCAGCCCAGAGTGATGCCCTGACCGCCGATGGGGCTGATCTCGTGGGCGGCATCGCCCAGCAGCACGCACCGGGTCGTGACCAGGCTCTGGGCCGTGCGGCGGCGCACCGAGAACACGCTGATCATGCTGGTCGTCGCCGGATCGAGCCGCACCCCGATGCGCTCGCGGATCGCCCGGGTCAGCACCTCGGGGTCGGGCTCTGCGAGATCGCCTCGACCGGTGTGGGCCACCCAGCGTCGTCGTGCGCCCGGCAGGGGGAAGGACTCCACGACGCCGTCCGGCTCGAGGTGGATGAGGGCGTCGCGGTCGGTGCCGACTCCGCGGGGGTCGGTGCCTTCTGCGCTGATGCCCCCGGTGCCGGTGCCGGTGCCGGTGCCGGTGCTGGTGCTGGTGCCGGGGCCGTTATCGCCGATGCCCTCGGCGCCCGCGCTGTCGGGGTCGGCGAGGTCGCCCATGAGGTAGGTGTCGCGATGTTCGGCTCCGGTGGTGCCGATGCCGAGCAGCTCACGGACCGTGGAGCGGGATCCGTCGGCGGCGACGGCCACGCGGGCATGGAGACGGAGGGTGTCCGTCGAGGGTCCCGTCTCCGCGACCTCTCCGGTCGCTCTCGCGGTCACCTCGACCCCGTCGGCCCTCTCCCGCAGCGCCGTCACCTCCCAGCCGCGGCGCAGCGCTCCGGGCGCCGACGCGTTCAGGCGCTCGGCGAGCATCGCCTCGGTGCGGCTCTGCGGCAGCGCCAGCACATAGGGTCGGCCCAGCCAGGCCCGTGCGAAGCGCAGCCGGCCCAGCTCCCGGCCCCGGCTGCGCGCTCGACCACAGCGGATCCGTGCCCCGGCCCGGGCGGCGGCGCGTTCCAGGCCCACCTCGCGCAGTGCGCGGAGCGCCGGCGGGTGCAGCCCGATCGCGCGCGAGTGCTCGGCGGGGGCGGTGCGACGCTCCATGACGAGGACATCGACGCCGCGCCGCGCCAGCAGCGCGGCGAGGAACAGCCCCGTCGGCCCGCCGCCGACGATCAGCACCTCACAGCGAACGTCGACCTCGGGGCCGGGAGCCGGCACGGTCACGGCGTTCCGGTGCCGTGGGTGAGCAGGAGCCGCCAGCGCCCGGTCGCCGTCACCTCCCAGTCCTCCGGCACGAGGGGGCGCAGCTCGTCGGCCGTATAGCTGCGGCGGATCGAGGTGAGCCCGTCCTCCCGGATGTAGGAGCCGCGGAAGAGCGGCCAGGTGCCCACGGAGAACAGGGCATAGCCGAGGCGACCCCGCTGGATGTCGCTGTGGACCGCGGCGGTGCGGGCGAGGCGCCGGGAATCGGCCAGCAGGGCCTGCAGCTCGTCGGCGGTGAGGTGGTGGAGCAGGTGGTTGGAGACGACCAGGTCGAAGCGCTCGCCCTCGGCCACCAGCTCGCTGGAGAGCGCCCGACGGAACTGCACTCCCGCGACGGGCGGTTGCCGTCGCGCCCAGGCATGCGCCCGCGGATCCGGATCGATGCCCGTCAGGCGCAGGTCGAGGCCATCGCGATGGGCCCACCGGGCCAGCGCCCGGACGAGGTCCCCGCCGCCGCTGCCGACGTCCAGCACCGTGGTCGGCCCGTCGCGGCGCAGGTGGGGTCGCAGCTGGTGGCGGTAGGTGGCCCGCCAGTCGGCGACCACGGCGTTGACCAGACGGAACTGGGCGTAGGTGCGCTCGAGCATCGCCGGGTCGCAGTCGGGATCGTCCATCTGCTCCGTGGCGCGCTCGTCCCGTGCGAGAAGGGACGGCAGGATCACGGGCGCTCCGCGGGCTCGTCGACGGGCGCGCCGATCGTGGTCAGCAGCGCCGTCTCCACCGTCAGACCGGGGCCGAAGGCCATCGAGCACACGCGCTCCTCCGTGCCGGGAGTCGCCTCGCGCAGGATCTCGGCCAGCACGAACATCACGGTCGCGCTGGACATGTTGCCGAAGTCCCGCAGCGTCTGCCGGGCGGGGACGAGCTGGGCCTCGGTCAGCTCCAGCTTCGCCTCGACCTTGTCCAGGATGCTGCGGCCGCCGGGGTGGATCGCCCAGTGCTCGATGTCGCGATAGGGGAGCGCCTCGAGCGACGGGTCGTGGGCGAGCAGCGGGACCAGGGCGCCGGTGATGTGTTCATCGATGATGTGGGGGACGTAGGTGCCCAGGACCATCTCGAAGCCGTGGTCGCCGATGTTCCAGGCCATCGCCTCCTCGCCCACCGGGGTCAGCACGGTCTCGAAGTGGTCCAGCCGCAGCAGCGGGGTGCTCGCGGGCAGGTCGCGCCCGGTGACGATCGCGGCGGCGGCGCCGTCGGCGAACAGGGAGGAGCCGACGATGGTGTCGGGGTCGTTGGAGGTGCGCACGTGCAGGGTGCACAGCTCGACGGTGGCCACCAGCACCACGGCCTCGGGGTCGGCTCGGCAGATGGTCTGAGCCTGGCGCAGGGCGGGCAGCGCGGCGTAGCAGCCCATGAACCCCAGGTGGTAGCGCTGCACCGAGGGGTTCAGGCCGAGGGCGCGGACGATCCGGTAGTCCGGGCCGGGGGCGAAGAAGCCGGTGCAGGAGACGGTGATGACGTGGGTGACGTCCGCGGCCTCGATCCCCTCGGCGGCCGTCAGCGCCTGGTCGGCGACGCGGGTGTAGAGCTCGGAGGCCTCCCGCGTGAAGACCTCGTTGCGGGCGCCGGTGGTGGGGTTCAGGAAGCGGCCGGTCCCGGCCTCGAAGAACACCGGGTCGCCCTCCTCGGGCGGGCCGTCCCACTCATCCAGGGCGCTGTAGCGGCGCTCGATGCCGGAGGAGTTGAACGAGGTGGAGACCAGGCGCTGGCCCAGGCGGGTGAGATCGGGCTGGGCGGCGAAGACATCGCGGACGTCCTCCTGCGCCAGCTCCGTGGCAGGGACTGCGACTTCCAGGGACCGAAGGGTGACCGTCATGGTTCATTGTCGGGACGGACGCGCCATGGGGACAAGCCTTGCCGGTGGGGCGGGCCCGGCGCGGGAGCGCCGAAGGCCGACGGACCTGGCGGTCGGGGCGTGATCTCCGGGCGACGGGCCGGATTGTCCGGGCATGGACCGTGCGGTTGGCGGGACGAAGACGCCATCGCCTCCCGGATCGTTCGGCAGGGGATCGGCAGGGGAAGGGGCCGACGGAAGAGCGAGTCCCGTCAGCTCGGCCGCGTCCTCCGCTTGGCCGTGTGTTCCGATCCGCTGTGTGTTCCGATCCGCTGTGTGTTCCGCTCGGCCGTGTGCTCCGCTCAGCGGGCGCTCGCCGGCAGCGGGAACAGCTCCTCCACCGCCGCCGCCGCGCGCAGCACCGCGCCCTCGCCCAGCGCGGGCCCGAGGAACTGCATCGACACGGGCATGCCGTCCAGCATCCCGCAGGGTACGGACACCGAGGGGAGGCCGGCCAGGTTCGCGGGGCCCACCAGGCGCATCAGCTCATCGTCGCGGTCCCGCTCCTGCCCGCCGACCTCGACCACCGCGTCCCCGATGCGCGGGGTGCGGATCGGCAGGGTCGGCGAGGCGAGCACGTCGACCTGCGCGAAGACGCGGGCGAAATCCTCCCGGACCCGGGAACGGATCTGCTGGGCCTGGAGGTAGTCCACCGCGGTGGGCAGCGCGCCGCACTCGATGAGCACCCGCACGTCCTCGCCGTAGTCCTGCGGGCGCTCGCGGAACTGCTCGGCGTGGAAGGCGGTGGTCTCGGCGGTGTCGATCACCGTCAGTGCGTAGACCGCGTCCGCGAGGGAGGGGAGCGAGACGGGCACGAGCTCCACCCCGGCGCCGACGTCCGCTCCCGCGCCGGCGCCGACGTCCGCCCCTGCGCCCGCCAGGGAATCCAGCATCTCCCGCACGACGGCCTCGATCTCGGCATCGATCGAGGCGAAGAAGAAGTTCTCCTCGATCCCGATGCGCAGGGGGCGTACCCGCCCGCGCTCGCCGGTCTCTTCGAACTCGCGCGCCGCCTGCGAGGAGATGACTCGCAGGGAGGAGGGCACCCGAGGGTCGTGCCCGCTGATCGCATCGAGCAGCACGGCGGCGTCCTCCGCAGTGCGGGTCAGCACGCCGACGTGGTCCAGGCTCCACGCCTCGGGGTAGCAGCCGTAACTGCTGACCAGCCCGTAGGTGGGTTTGAGCCCCAGGATCCCGCAGGCCGCGGCGGGGATGCGGATCGACCCGGAGGTGTCCGAGCCGATGGCGCCCAGCGCCATGCCGGCGGCGACCGCGACGGCCGATCCACCGCTGGAGCCGCCGGGGGTCCGGTCGCGGTCCCACGGGTTGCGGCAGATCCCGAAGTGCGGGTTCTCCGTGGTCACCCCGAGCGCGAACTCGTGCAGGTTCGTCTTCCCGACCCGCACGGCGCCCTGCTGCTCGAGGCGGTCGACGACCCCGGCGTTCTCCTCCGCGACGTGGTCGCGGAAGATCGCGGATCCGACCGTGGTCACCCCGCCTGCTGTGGAGAGGTTGTCCTTGACGGCGATCGGCAGCCCGTCGAGCGTGCCGATCCGGCGCCCCTCCCGCACTCGGGCATCGGCCGCGTCGGCCTGCGCCCGGGCGCGATCGGCCTCCACGGTGATGAAGGCGCGCAGGTCCTCGTCGCGGGCCGCGACCCGGGCCAGGCTGTTCTCGGTCAGCGCGCGGGAGGTGGTCCTGCCCTGGGCCAGGTTGCGCGCGGCCTCGGTCAGGGTCAGCGACTCCGTGCCGGTCATGATGCTCCGTTCCGCGGATCGAAGGTCAGGGCGGATTGTCGGCCGCGCAGCGCGGCGAGGTCCACCCGCCGGCGCAGGGCGGCGAGGCGCTCGGCGTGCGCCGCGAGCCCGGAGGCGTCCTGGTCCGGGGTGTGCGGGAATCGGGCGCGGACCAGGTCGAGGGTGCGGGGCGCGTCGGATGCGTCGGCCGACGCGGTCTGCGGCGTCGGCACTCCGAGCGACGCCGGCTCGTCCCTCGGCGGGGGCGTCGGAGGTGGTGCAGGCTGCGGCGTCGGCCGGGGCGCCGGTTCGGGCGTGGGCCGGGGCGCCGGCTCGGGCGTGGGCTCAGGCATGCGGGTTCCTCTCAGTCTCCTCGATGGTCTCGACATCCTCGGGGCCCAGGATGATGGGCGTGTAGTCGGGATTCACGCGGGAGCGATAGAACCTCATGGCCAGGGGGACCAGCGCCCCGATGATGAGATAGGCGATGATCGGCGGCCAGGCGTTCGCCGGCAGCAACGTCACGCCGACGACGGTGATGGCGGCCGAGATCAGCATGCCGACGGCGAACATCGGTCTGCCGATCGGGGCCCGGAAGGGCCGCTTCCACTCGGGGTGCTTGGTGCGCAGGCGGTAGGCGGACAGGCAGCCCAGGAAGTACACGGCCCCGGCCGCGACCACGGAGAGCGAATAGGTGTACTGCACCCAGTTCGTGCCGGTGAAGGCCGCGAAGAAGATCCCGAACGCGAGCACGACGAGGTTGGCGATGTAGGGCTGGCCGTGCCGATTGGTGCGGCTGAACCAGGGCGGCAGCTGACGCAGCTGCGAGGCGCCGTAGAGCACTCGGGCCGAGGAGGTCCAGAACCCCATCAGCGTGGTGAAGGCATACAGCAGACCGGCGGCGATCGCCAGCAGGCCGATGATCGCGGGCATGCCCAGCTGATCCACCAGCTCCGGCTCGGGGACGCTGAGGCCGGCGATGACGTCGTGCGGGGCGAGGCCGCCGATCGCGACGGTGGCCAGCATGTACACCACGGCCGGGATGAACAGCCCGGCCAGGATCACGATGACCATCTTCTTCGCGGCGAACTTCGTCTCCTGGATCATCGTCGGCGTCATCGCGAACCCGATGTACTTCAGCACCAGGGCCGACGCCGCGGCCACGGCACCGTAGATCCCGTGCGGGAAGAATCCGCCGTGCTCGGAGATGTTGGTGAACTCCCAGTGGCCGCTGGAGAAGTAGTAGATCGAGGTGCCGACCGTGATGGACACCATCGTGATGAACAGGACGATCGCCATCACGCCGGTCAGCTCGATGGAGAAGTTCGAGAAGACGTACCACAGCACCATGATGGCGATCGCGATCAGCGGCTGGACCGCCACCGGGACGTCGACGAAGAAGCCGGCGGCGGTGACGAAGATGAAGGCGACCAGCGGCGGCTCGACCACCTGCACCAGGAAGAACAGCCACTGGGTGGCCCAGCCCGTGGTCGAGTTCATGGCATTGCCGGACCACACGTCCACCGAGGAGGAGAACGGCAGCACCGAGGTGAGCTCGGCGAAGGCGAGCGCGATCGGCACCAGGATCACGGCCAGGATCGGGAAGATGATCGCGGCGCCGGCTCCCGTGAGCTCGAACCAGTAGGGGGCTTCGGCGAGCCATCCGCCGAGCACCGCCCCGGCCGCGAGGGCGACGAGGCTGAGGAGGGACAGTTGACGTTTGAGACCTGCATTCCGACCAGCCATGACGTCTCCTTCGACGTACGAGTGCCGGATCCCGAGCTTAGTGGTGAATCCTTCCGTTATCCAGAGCTGGAGCGGACATTCCGGGCGAACCGACGGGCGGTCCGCGCCCGATGGGGTCTGCGCTGCGGGCTCGCCCACGGCGCGCGAACGGCCATGTCGACCGGGCTCGCGCTCGGCCCGGACCGGGAGCGCGGCGCACGCTCGTCGCCCGGGATGACGGCACCGCGTCCCACCCGTCACCATGGACGGATGGCGAGAACGAGAGACGACGAGACCCCGGACCGCGCAGAGAACGACCGGCAGGAGCCCGACTGGCCGTGGTTCCTCCCCGCCCCCGAGGAGGAGCGGGCCGGCTGGTCCGCCGAGGACAGCGCGGTGACCGAGGACCCGGGTGCCTTCGCCGTCCAGCACGCGGAGGTCGCCCTGGTCGCGCGGGCCGTCGCCCTGCTCGATGTGGTGGGGGAGGGACGCGGGACCACCGACAGCGGTGCGCTGGTCCTGGCCGACGTGCGCACTCTCGTCCAGCGGTGGGAGCTTCCGACGGGCGCGGAACCGCCGGACTCGATGTGGGACGTGCCGGAGCTCGTCGGCCCGTGGACCGCACTGACCGCCGGCGGCTGGATCGAGGTGACCGGGGACAGCGCCCGCCCGGGCGAAGGAGCGAGCCCGTACGTGCCGGCAGAGCAGGACCCGGACGCGTTCATCCAGTTCGCCCGCGCCCTGATGGGCATCCTGCTGCTCACGCTCTCGCAGCAGAAGGTCGACCATGGGGGCTTCGAGGGCGGCGCCGACACCTTCGCCGCGCTGTTCTACGTCACCAGCGCCGAGGGGCTCACGGTGCCGGACATCCTCACCGGTGGGACCGACATGCCGGGCGTGCCCCGCGGCGCGGACGGCGGCCCCGACCTCGATCAGGCGCTGCGGCTGATGTACACGATCAGCGACCTCACGCGCCTGAGCGCCTACGGACTCATCCGTCGCGACAGCGAGCGCGCCGCCCCGGACACTCACTACCGGGCGAACCTCGCCGTCATGGCCGTGGTGGCCAGCACCGCTGACCTGCTGTTCCACGGCCCCGACGAGGGGTGAGGACGCTGGGGGTGCGTGCCGGATCGCATGCGGACGGACGAGCTGCAAACATTCGGTCGCGTGCGTGACCTCAACGGCCATATGGGCTTGAGGTCACGGTGGGCGACGGAAGTTTGCAGGCGCTCGCTCCGCCACGGGGTCACGGGGCGCCCCGGCTGCCAGGTGGGCGCTACCGGGTGGGCGCCGCCGGATGGGCTGCGGTGCTGCCGGGTGGGCTGCGGTGCCGCCGGATGGGCTGTGGTGCTGCCGGGTGGGCTGCGGAGCCGTCGGCAGGACCCCATTTACACGGAGCCCTCCGCGGGGAGAAGCTGTCCCTGAGCCGTGGATTCGCGTGCTCGCCCGCCGGATGAGGGGAGGCACCGAGGTGACCTCGATTCCAGAGAAGATTCCAGAGACGATGAGCGCAGTGCAGCTCGTGGGACACGGTGGGCTGGATCAGCTCGTGCACTCCCACGACGTACCCACGCCGAGGCCTGCGGCGGGGGAGGTGCTGATCGACGTCCACGCCTGCGGGATGAACAACACCGACGTCTGGGTGCGCGAAGGCGCCTACGGCAGCGACACCGACCCCAGCGAGGTCTCCAGCTGGCGACGCGGCCGCTCCACGCTCACGTTCCCCCGCATCCAGGGCGCGGACATCGTCGGCCGGATCGCCGCCGTCGGCGACGGCGTGAGCCGGGACCGGGTGGACCAGCGGGTGATGGTCGACTTCAGCCTCTATCACCGTCCCGAAGGCGATGAGTCCCTGGCCGACATCGACTACATCGGCCACGGCCGCGACGGCGGCTACGCCGAGTACGTCGCGGTGCCCGCCGAGAACGCCTACGAGGTCACCGCCGACATCCCCGACGCGGGCCTGGCGACCTTCTGCTGCGCCTATCTCACCGCGGAGCAGATGCTCGACCGCGCCCGCCTCGCGAAGGGGGAGCGGATCCTGGTCACGGGCGCTTCCGGCGGTGTCGGCTCCGCGATCATCCAGCTCGCGCGGGTGCGCGGCGCGATCCCCTATGCGATCACCAGTGCCGGCAAGGAGCAGGCGCTGGTGGCGATCGGCGCCGAGGGCACGATCCTGCGCGATACCGGCGACCTGGTCGCCGAGGTCGAGAAGGTGGTCGATGCCCCGGTGGACGTGGTCGCCGACCTGGTCGCGGGGGAGATGTTCAACGACCTGCTGCGGATCCTGCGCCCAGAGGGTCGCTACACCACTGCCGGTGCCATCGGCGGCCCGGTGGTCCAGCTCGACCTGCGCACGATGTACCTCAAGCATCTCGAGCTGCACGGCTCATCCCAGGGCACCCGCACCGCCTTCCGCCGTCTGGTCGGCTACATCGAGGACGGCTCGATCCGCCCGCTGCTGGACCGCACCTTCGCGCTCTCCGACTTCCACGACGCCCAGCGCGCGTTCATGGCCAAGTCCTATATCGGCAAGCTGGTCGTCGTCCCCGACCGGCACTGGGACACCGTGGGAGCACCTCATGCGCCGTGAACGAGCCCTCGAGCTGATCGACACCCAGTCCGGCGGGGACGTCAGCCGCATCGTCACGGCCGGCATCGAACCACTGCCGGGCCGGACCGTGCTGGAGAAGGCCCGCTACCTCCAGGCCGAGGGTGATGGGCTGCGTCGGCTGCTGCTCTCGGAGCCCTACGGCGACCCGGCGATGTCGGTGGACCTCATCGTCGAACCGGGCAACCCCGAGGCCCAGGCCGGCTACATCATCATGGAGGCGATGGGCTACCCGATGTACTCGGGGTCGAACACCATCTGCGTCGCGACCGCCCTGCTGGAGAGCGGGATGATCGAGATGACCGAGGGGCTGCAGAAGATCGTCCTGGAGTCCCCGGCCGGGCTGGCCCACATCACCGCGCGCAACGCCGACGGGCACGTCGAGTCGATCACCACCCAGGGCGAGCCCGCCTACGTCGCCGAGCGCGGGCTGGGCGTGGAGGTGCCCGACTACGGCCGCGTCGAGTTCGACCTGGTCTGGAGCGGTGCCTACTTCGCGATGATCCGCTCCGCGGACCACGACTTCGAGCTCACGGCCGACGAGCAGATCGCCCTGACCGCCTTCGGCGACGCCTTCGTGCGCACCGCCCGCCCCGGGCTGCGCCAGGAGCATCCCTCGCTCGGCGACGTCGGTCCCTTGCCGTTCGTGCACTTCATGGGCCGGGTGCGGACGATGGAGAACGGTGCGGTCGAGTCGCGCTCGGCCACCTACGTGCACCCGGGGGTGATCTGCCGGAGCCCGACGGGGACCGGCACCTCCGCGCGGCTCGCGCTGATGGCCGGGCAGGGCGACCTCGGCCCCGGGGACACGCTGGAGACCATCTCCCCACGGGGCAATCGCTTCCTCGGCACCGTGGTCGGGGACACCACCGTCGGTGATTACCCCGCCTGGCACTCCACGATCACCGCCAGCGCCCGACTGATGGCCCGCTCCCGGGTGACCGTGGACCTCGACGACCCGCTGGTGGACGTCTCGGACCTGGAGCAGCTGCTGAGCCCGTGACGGGGCCGCCCCCGGGGGCGGGCCCAGAGCGGCACTCCACCGCCCGGACCGGTGGCAGAGCAGGGCAGGGCGCAGCCCGAGCCAGGACGCTGTTCAGCGAAGAATGCTGCGCTGTCGAGCGTCCGCTCCCTGCTCCGGACCCGTCGCGCGGGCCCGGAGCAGCTCGGTGACATCGCGAAGGCCCATCTCGACGCGTCCGTGGACCCGGGGGTTCAGCAGCGTGGTGCCGTCGAAGTCGCCGGAGGAGGCGAAGATCGCGACCGGGATGGTCAGGGCTTGGAAGAAGCCGAACAGCGGCCGCATCGCGTGCTCCAGCATGAGCGCGTGGTGCTCGCCGCCGCCGGTCGCCACCAGCAGCACCGGCTTGTCGGCCAGCGCGTACTGATCGATCAGGTCGAAGAAGTGCTTGAACATCCCCGTATACGAGCCCCGGAACACCGGTGTCGCGGCGATCAGCAGGTCGGCCTGCTCGGCCTCCTGCAGCACCACCTCGACGTCGGCTGCGATGTCGTCGCGCTCGATCGCCCCGGTGAAATCGGGCCCGAGGCGGTACACATCGATCTGAGAACGCTGGACGGGCATGTCCCGCTCCAGGGCGTTCAGCACGACGCCGACCAGGCCCATGGTCTTGGAGGACTCGCTCGGGCTGCCGTTGACGACGACGACGCGCAGCGCCGCACCGGAGGTCGGTGCCGCTGTCCTGGTGTCCGTGATCGGTGCGGTGAGAGTCATGCTGCTGCCGTCCTTTCTCGTGCGGCCACTTCGCGGCGCACGACCGGGGCCACCTCGGTCCCGAGTCGTTCGATCGTCTCGAGGTGCAGCTTCTGTGGGAGGCCACCGAAGCCCATCTGCAGCAGGGCACGGCTCAGGCCGTAGACCTCGTGGTAGGTCATCAGCTTGTCGATGATCTCCTGCGAGCTGCCCACCAGCAGCCCGGAGGACGGGGAGGACTGTGCGTCGAAGGCGGCCCTCGACAGGTTCATCCCCTGGCCGCGCTGGTGGTTGTTGTCGGCCATGCCCTGGGCGAAGTAGGGGAACATCTCGTCCCGGGCGCCCTGGCTGGTGCGCCCGACGTAGCCGTGGGCGTTGATGCTGATCGGCATCGAGCTGGGGTCGTGCCCGGCTTGCGAGGCCGCCTCGCGATACAGCGCGGCCGTGCCCTCGTGCTGCCGCAGCCGGCCCAGCAGCAGCGCCATCGCCATCGGCAATCCGCGCTGACCTGTGCTGATGGCCGAGGCCGGTGAGCCGCCCACGCCCACCCAGATCGGAATCGTGTCACCGTCGGCGCGGGGCGCGATGTCTGCATCGACCAAGGGGGCACGCAGCTTCCCGGTCCAGGTCAGCGGGTTCTGCTCCCGGATCGCGAGCAGCAGATCCAGCTTCTCGCGGAACAGATCGGCGTAGTCGGCCAGGTCGTAGCCGAACAAGGGGAAGGACTCGGTGTACGAGCCGCGGCCCGCGATGATCTCCGCGCGGCCGGCGGAGAGCAGGTCGAGGGTGGCGAACTGCTCCCACACGCGGACGGGGTCCTCGGAGCTGAGCACGGTCACCGCGCTGGTCAGCCGGATGTTCCGGGTCTTCTCCGCGGCGGCGGCCAGCAGGAGTGCGGGCGCGGAGCCCACGAAGTCGCTGCGGTGATGCTCGCCGACCGCGAAGAGGTCCAGGCCGACCTCGTCGGCCAGCTGGGCCTGCTCGATGGTCTCCCGCACCCGGGTGCGCGGGGAGGGGAGCTCACCGGTGAGGGGGTCTTCGGTGATCTCCCCGAAAGTCAACATTCCGATCTCGAAGGGCATGGTGAATCCTCTCTGGTCAGTGCAGTTCGATCTGCTGTCGGCGCCGCAGGTCGTGCTGTCGGCTCCGTGCGCCGTGGTGCCGGTCTCCGCCGGGGCGCCCGCGGGCGGGGTCCGCGCGGTGGGTGCGCTGCGCTTCAGGGCGCGAGCGCTCGCGCCGTGGGCTGCGGGACGGCGTGGTCCGGTCACCGGGCCGGGTGCTGGGACGTGCCTGCGCGTCGTGCGCCGCATGGGCGGCGATATCCCTGCTCGGCAACGAGGTGCGCGGCAGTGGTGGATCCTGGTGCGGGGCGGGGGTTACTGCTCGGAGCGCAGATGCTCGAGGATCGTGCCGGAGAGCTCGGCGAAGCGGTCGAGCTCCTCCGGGGTCAGATGGTCGACGAAAAGTCGACGCACCTCCCGGGCGTGACAGGGCACCGCGCTGACGAGCGCGTCCATTCCCACTTCGGTGAGCACCGCGTCCATGCCGCGGGAACCGCACCGCTCGCGCTCGACCAGGCCGCGCTTGGACATCCGGGTGAGCTGATGGTGCATGCGGCTCTTCTCCCAGCCGGCCGACGCGCAGAGCTCGTAGATGCGCATGCGCTGCTCGGGGGCCTCGGACAGCAGGCTCAGCACGCTGTAGTCGGCGTTGGACAGGCCGCTGGTGGCCTGCAGCTGCTGCTCGATCCGTCCGCGCAGAAGCTCCATCATCTGCATCGACGTCCGCCACGCGCGGAGCTCGCGCTCGGTCAGTTCCTGCTGTGCCATGGGGTGAGCCTACCGCTCGAGGTGACAGATCACCTGCGTTGTCGTCGGTGTCGATGAGGGGGTGTGTGCGGCGTCGTTCACCGACGAGTGCCGCCTCGGCCGGCCGGTGCACGGTGGCGGTGGCGGTGGCGGTGGCGCTGTAGTAGGTGACGGCTGCCGTGATCGAGGTGCTCATGTGTCTCCCTTCGCGGGGACTGCTCCGGAGGGTCGGGGTGGTGCCCGGTCCCGGTGGACTCGCCCTTGTCGCCGAGCCGGGTCGGCCGACATTTAGTTGACGTATCACCCAAAGTAGAAGCCTCGAGGTGACATGTCAACCCCGGGGTGGGTGGAGCTGACGGGTGAGGCGTCGAGAAGCGGGGACTCCGGTGCCCCTGGAGGGCGTCGGCGGTGACGCCACAACCCGACGTCAGCGGCGCCACGACCTGGCGTCAGCAGCGCCACGACCTGGCGTCAGCGGCGCCACGACCTGGCGTCAGCGGCGCCACGACCCGACGTCAGCGGCGCCACGACCCGACGTCAGCGGCGCCACAACCCGACGTCAGCGACGCCACGACCTGGCGTCAGCGGCGCCACCACTCGGCGCCAGCGGCACTGCAGGCCGATGTTCGGATCCGGAAAGTTCTCAGACGTCGATCACGGCGCCGCAGATCCCGCACGTCTCGTACTGGCGGCGGCGCCAGCGAAGGACGGGGATCACGAAGAACAGGGTGAGCTGGCGGAACGAGCGCATCCGCAACCACTGCGTGGTGTTGTGGCAGCGCGGGCACTCTCGCGTCGCCCCGTCTCCGAGGTGCCGAAGCTTGGTGTTGATCCCGATGATGAAGAACACGGCGCCAGGGTACGTCCCGGTGCGTTCGGCGACGGGTGGCAGCGCGGCGACCGGATCCTGGTGGAGCGGCGAGCGCTCGGCCGGCGCACGCGTCATCTGGAGCAGCTCGATCAGGAGCGGACGATCGCGCGGACGGGACCGCAGCCTCGTACGGTAGCGGAACGCGCCCGCAAGGAAAGGACTTCTTCCATGAATCTCCACGAACTGCTCCGCGCCCGTGAGGACGCCGGCACTCCGATCCGAATCGGTCTGATCGGTGCCGGTCGTTACGGGACGATGTTCCTGGCCCAGGCGCGCAGCACTCCGGGTATGCATGTGGTCGGGATCGCTGACATCAACACGCAGCGTGCCGAGGGGGCGCTGGATCTGGTCGGCTGGCCGGCCGAGCAGGTCGCCGGCAGCGTCGAGGAGGCCCTGACCGGTGGTGGGACGGCGGTGGTCGGCGATGCCGGGCTGTTGTTGGAGGCGGATCTGGACGTGATCGTGGAGGCGACCGGCAATCCGATCGTCGGCACCGATCACGCCCTGCGGGCGATCCGGGGCGGGAAGCACATCATCATGGTGACGGTGGAGGCGGATGCGTTGTGCGGGCCGGCGCTGGCTGTCGAGGCGAAGCGGGCGGGGGTGGTGTATTCGCTGGCGTACGGGGATCAGCCGGCGCTGATGTGGGAGCTGGTGGATTGGGCGCGGACCTCAGGGTTCACCGTGACCGCGGCCGGTAAGGGTGCGAAGTACCTGCCGCACTATCACCAGATGAATCCGGACACCGTGTGGGAGAACTGGGAGTTCTCGAAGGAGCTGACCGATTCCGGGCAGTTGAACCCGTACATGCACACCTCGTTCCGTGATGGGACGAAGGCGGCGATCGAGATGGCCGCTGTCGCGAATGCGGCCTCGCTCTTCCCCTCCGATGGAGGGCTGACGTTCACGCCGGGGAATGTGGAGCAGATTGCGACGATCTGTCGTCCGGAGGCCGACGGTGGGGTGCTGGCCCATCGCGGGTCGGTGGAGGTGATGAGCTCGGTGACGCGCGAGGGGGAGTGGATCGACAAGAACATCCAGGAGGGGATGTTCGTCGTCGTCGAGGCGACCAACGACTATGTCGCCGGCTGCTTCACGGAGTACCCGTGGCATCCGGATCCCTCCGGGCGGTATGCGGCGCTGTACCGCCCGTACCACTACGTCGGCCTGGAGCTGGGGGTCTCGATCGCCCATGCCGCGCTGCGCGGGGTCGCGACGGGCAGCCCGGCCGGGTTCTGCGCCGACGTGGTGGCGACCGCGAAGAAGGACCTCACCGCGGGTGAGGTGCTCGATGGCGAGGGCGGGTACTGCGTGTACGGCAAGCTCATCTCCGCCGAGACGTCGGTGGCCCGCGGTGCTCTGCCGGTCGCTCTGGCCCACAGCGTGCCGCTGCTGCGCGACGTTCCGGCGGGCGAGGTCGTCACCTGGGACGACGTCGAGATGGCCGAGGGTATGGAGACCGTGCTTCAGATGCGCGAGAAGACGGTCGCCATGATGGCGCGAGCTGGGGAGAGTGCGCGGGCCTGAGCAGCTGCCGCCCTGTGAGATCGCTCAGTCCTGCGAGACCTCCGTCAGCAGGGCGACCACCTCGTCGGCGAAGAACGCAGGCAGCTCGACCGCGCCGAAGTGACCGCCCGACGGTGCCATCGTGCAGCGGCGGACGTCGTAGAAGCGCTCGGCATACGCGCGCGGAGCGGTGACGAAGTCGTGCGGGAAAAACGTCAGGCCGGTCGGGACGGACGGTGCAGGTGTGCTGCCGCTCCCACCACCGTCACGTCCGGCGCCCGCGTCACCTGACTCCTCGTCGTCGCCGGCCCAGGCGCTCGGATCGATCGCCTCGGAGTACAGCCGTAACGAGGAGCGGGCGTCGTTCGTGAACCAGTGCACGCTCACCTCGGTCAGGAGCGTGGAGAGGTCAGGTTCCGCATCGCTCCAATCCCGGATCTTTCCCGCGATCCAGGCGAGCAGCGCCGTCGGCGAATCGCTGAGGCCCGATGCGAGCGCGGTCGGCTCCGCCGCCTGGATCCCGAAGTACGCCGCCTGCTGGAACCATTCCCCCGCCGTCGCGAGGTAATCCTGCTCCTCTGCCGACACCGCGGATCGATCCACCTGGAACGACTTGGTGAACGGCACATCGGTCAGATGCAGCGCCGCGATCGCCTCCGGATGCGTCGTCGCCAGGTGATCGGCGATGCCGGCACCCCAATCGCCTCCGGAGACGGCATACCGCTGGTACCCGAGACCGGTGACGAGCGTGTGGAGCTGTTCGGCAGCTCCTGCGAGCCGCAGCGGACCGTCGGGCTGCCCGCTGAACGCGAATCCCGGCAGCGAGGGCACGATGACGTCATGGCCGGCCGCGACGAGCAGCGGTATCACGGCCCGGTACCGCAGGAAGGAGTCGGGCCAGCCGTGCACGAGCAGCACGGGCATCTTGTCGCCGTGCCCACGGGCGTGCACGACGTGGAGGGCGGTGCCTCCGAGGTCCGCAGTGAACTGCGGCAGGCGGTTGAGCTCTTTTTCGATCGCACGCCAGTCGAAGGAGGTTCTCCAGTGCTCGGCAGCACTGCGCAGCCAGGCCAGGCTCATACCCCTCTCTTCCGCGGCGGGGGCGACGGCGTTCGGCCACCGCGTGGCCTCGAGACGGGCGGCGAGGTCGTCGATCTGGTGCTGCGGGATCTCGATGGTGAAAGGCCGGATGTCCATGGTGCGCTCCTTCGTTCGGGGAACTGCGGACCCTGCGGGGACTGTCGAGATCAGAGTGGCAGGACGACAGGTCTGATGTCGTCCTGATATTCGAGGACGAGGAGCCGTGGAAGAGACCGATCCGGGGCCATCGGTCGTCATCGCGCAGCGGAATCGAGGGCACCTCGAACCATTGCCGCCCGAGCCGCGCCGTGCCAGCCTTGCGGCATGTGCCGGAACATCAGACCGTTGTACAACGTCGCCCCGGAGACCACCTCCCAGGAGGTCCATGACGCCGCCCTGCAGTACGTGCGCAAGGTCAGCGGGATGACCAAGCCCTCGCAGGCGAACGCGGAGGTGTTTCAGCGGGCGGTCGACGAGATCGCGCACACCACCGAGCACTTGCTGGCGGACCTCGTCACCTCCGCCCCGCCGAAGGACCGCGAGGTCGAGCGAGAGAAGGCGCGGGCGCGGAACGCGAAGAGGTTCGGGCAGCCCGCCGCGTCCTGAGGCTTTCGTGCAGATCGCGGGGATGCTCGCGACGCCGGGCTGTCGAGGCATACCTGACGAGTGCATGGCCGGACGTGGAACAGCCGCGAGCACGGGTGATGCCCCGCGGTCATCGCCCCTCGAAATCGGGCGCCCGCTTGGCCAGGAACGCCGCGGCGCCCTCGTCCTTGTCCTCCGTGGTGTACAGCAGCGTCTGCGCCAGCTGCTCCAGCAGCAGCCCCGTGCGCTGATCCGTGTCGCTGCCCGGGCCGATCACCAGCTTGGCCAGGCGGACCGCCAGCGGCCCCTTGCTCAGCACGGTCGCCATGATCTCCGCGGCGGTGGGGAGCAGGTCCGCGGCGGGCACCACGGTGGTCACCAGCCCGCAGCGCTCCGCCTGCTCCGCGGTGAGGGTGCGGCCGGTCAGGATCATCTCGAGGGCCCTCCCGGTGCCGACGAGTCGGGACAGCCGCTGGGTGCCGCCGGCACCGGGCAGCACGCCCAGTCCGGCCTCCGGCAGGCCCATCCTCGCGTGATCGGCGGCGATGCGGATGTCGCAGGCCATCGCGAGCTCCAGTCCGCCGCCCATCGCGACGCCGTTCAGCGCGGCCAGGGTCGGCTTCTGGAAGTCCTGGATCCGGTCGTAGAGGCGCTGCATGGGGGCGGCGAGACCGTCGGCCAGGTTCCAGCGTGCCAGCTCGGAGATGTCGGCCCCGGCCGCGAAGGCCGTCGGCCCGGACCCCGTGACGACGATCCCGCGCACGGTCTCGTCGGCCTCCCAGGCGTCCAGCACCTGGGTGATCTCGGTCAGCATGGTGCTGGTCAGGGCATTGCGCTGCTCCGGCCGGTCGAGCGTGATCGTCCCGACGCGGTCGGTCACCTCGATGCGCATCGTCTCGAAGGTCCGGGGCTGCTGCTGGTTCGTCATGGTCTCCTGCTCTCGGCTCGGGTCAGGGTCGCGCTGCCGTGTGGTGTCGCGGCCGAGGAGGGGTCGCCTCCTCCGGGCCGCGGGCGCCTCAGCGATGCCGCCCCGGGGTGTCGTCGCGTCACGCCATGGTCAGCCCGCCGGAGACGGACAACGTCTGGCCGGTGATGTAGCTCGAGGCGGGGGAGGCCAGGAAGGCCACGGCGTTGGCCAGGTCCTCCGGCTGGGCGAGCCGGCGCAGCGGGATGGCGCGCTCCAGGGAGGCGCGCAGCTTCGGATTGTCCTCGGACATCTCGGCGAACAGCGGGGTGTCCGCCGGGCCGGGGCAGATCACGTTCGCGGTGATGCCGACCCGGGCGGATTCTCGGGCGAGGGTCTTGGTGAACGCGACGATGCCGCCCTTGCAGGCGGAGTACACGGCCTCGCCGGAGGAGCCCACCCGCGCCGCATCCGAGGCGATGTTCACGACCGTGCCGTGGCCCTGCTCGGTCATCACGCGCACCACCGACTGGCAGCAGTGCAGGGTGCCGTAGAGGTTGATGGCGACGATGCGGTCCCAGATCGCGGTGTCCTGCTCCAGGAAGGGACCGACCTTGTCCCAGCCGGCGCAGTTGACCAGCACGTCGATCCGCCCGAAGCGGTCGGTGACCTGCGCTGTCATGGCATCCACGCTGTCGCGGTCGGTGATGTCGACGGCGACGGGGAGGCTGTCTCCGCCGAGGTCCGCGGCGACGGACCGCGCCGCCTCCTCGTCGATGTCGGCGATCACCACGACGGCGCCCTCGGCGGTCAGCCGCGTGGCGATGCCGTGGCCGATGCCGCTGCCGGCACCGGTGACGAGGCAGATCCTTCCGGTGAGGTCCTGGTCATTGGTGGTGAGGGCCGGGGTCTCGGCCATGTCGTCCCTCCTGGGTTCGGTGGTGCGGCGGAGCAGGGGATCGGTCGATGGCGGCCTGGGCGCGGTCTCTCCCGACGGGCCGCGTGCGGCAGAGGGCCCGCCCGCCGTCGGCGGCCCGCTCACGGTGCGAGCTCCCGGTCGACGCTGTGGCGGGCGATGACCAGCTTCATGATCTGGGCGGTGCCGTCGCCGATCTGCAGGCCGAGCACGTCGCGCATTCGCTGCTCGATCGGCCGGTCGCTGAGATAGCCGTACTGGCCGTGGCTGAGCAGGCACTGGTGGATGACGTCGTAGGCCGTCTTCGGCGCCCACCACTTGCACATCGCGGCCTCCTTCGTGTGCTCCAGCCCGGCGTCCTTCAGCCACAGGGTCTTCTGGCACAGCAGACGGGCTGCGGCCAGCAGGGTCTCCGCCTCGGCCAGCGGGAACGCGACGCCCTGGAAGGAGCTCAGCGGCTGGTCGAAGGCCGTGCGCTCGCCGGTGTATTCCCAGGTCTCCTCGAGCGTGACCTGGGCGGCGCCGATCACCTGCAGGCCGATGAGGGAGCGGGAGAAGTCGAAGCCCTGCATGACCTCCGTGAATCCGGTGCCGAGCTCCCCGAGCAGGTTGTCCGGCGGGATCCAGGTGTCGGTGAACTCGATCCCGCCGCGGCCGACGGCTCTGGTCCCCACATCCGGGGAGGCGCGGCGCTGGATCCCGTCGCGATCCAGCTCCACCAGGAAGGCGGTGATGCCGCGTCCGCGGCCCTCCGGGGCGGTCCGGGCGAACACCACGGCGGCTCCCGCGTGCATCGCGAAGGACATGGACTTGGTGCCGCGGAGCACCCAGCCGCCGCCCTGCGGTCTGGCGGTCATCGACGGATTGCCGGCGTCGGACCCGGCGTTCGGCTCCGAGAGCCCGATCGCCACGACGTCCTCGCCGCTGGTGATCTGCGGGACCCAGCGCGCCGCCAGCTCGGGGCGGGCCGTACGCGCCAGGATCTGCCCCACCAGGGAGCCGATCACCTGGACGTAGGCGACGGTGAGGTCGCCCCGCGCAATCTGCTCGGTGATCATGCCGGTGGTCAGCGCCCGCTCGTCGCGTCCGCCGAGCTCACGGGGGAGCTCGGGGGCGATCAGCCCGCACGATCCCATCTGTCGGCGCAGCTGCGGGTCGATGAACCCGTCGCGTTCGCGCTGCTGGTAGTCGGGGGCGATCTGGGAGGCGACCCCCGCCGCGGCGTCGAGGTAGCCCTGCATGGCGTCGTCGACGGCGAAATCCATGGGTCCTCCTGGGCTGCGGTGTCGGGCGCGAGGACCTACGCGAGGTCCCCGAGGAGATCGCAGTAGCGGCTGCGGTGGTCCGGATGGATCGCCGTGGAGAGCACCAGCGCGGTCTGGGAGCGGACGAACTCCTCGAAGGTGACCCGCGGAGCGAAGTACCAGTGCTTCAGCGCCCAGGAGTGGGCGACCGTCAGCAGGTCGTAGGAGTAGAGCTCGGTGTGGATCGGGCGCAGCAGACCCTGCTCGACGGCGGCGTCGACGGCGCTGCGCAGGGGCGCGACGGTGCGGACCTCCAGCTCCTTGGTTACCTGCCGCCCGGCCTCGTCCAGGGTGTTCGACTCGCGGTAGGTCAGCAGCACCGCCTGGCGATTGTCGCGGATGACGGTGCAGGTGGCGGCGAAGGCGCCGGCGATCTGGCGGACCGGGTCCTCCTCCGGCTCCAGCGCCTCGGCGACGAGCCGCCCGATGTCATCGAGCACGCCCTCGGTCACGGCCTGGATCAGGTCCTGCTTGCCGGTGAAGTACCGGTAGATCAGGCCGACGGAGACTCCGGCCATAGCCGCGACCGACTGCATGGAGACCGCCTGCGATCCGCTGCGCTCCATCAAAGGGGCGGCCGCGTGCAGGATCTGCCAGCGGCGCGCATCGGACCGCGCAGCGCGGGCGGCCTCGGCCGGGGCGACGGCAGCGTCGGTGCCGGACATGCCCCCTCCTCCCCGATGAGTGAATGTCGTTCATCAAAAGTGAACGATGATTCACTGTCGAGTGTGCCGCGAGTCACGAGGCGCGTCAAGGGGGCTTCCTCCCGCCGATCGGGGAGCGGGGCGCCTGATGTCACCCGGCGCGGTATGCCCTCAGGAACGCCCGCACGCCCTCGATGACGAGGGGGCGGAAGCGATCGTCCTCGGTGGCGTTCGCGATGCCGAGCCTGTTGATGGTGGCTGCAAAGGTCAGGCCGATGAAGTGGTCGGCGGCGAGACGGGGGTCGGAGATCTCGAGCAGCCCGACGTCGGCCAGGGAGGCGAGCTGCTCGCCGATGGCCTCCTCGGGCTCGTCGGTCAGCGAGGGCGCCCGCGTGCGCGGCGGGCGGTCGGAGTCGACGTGGGCCAGCCGGCGCAGGGTGGTGTAGTCCGACGAGTCGAGCCAGTCGGTCGCGATCCGCATCGAGAAGTCGACCAGCGCGGTCTCCAGCTGGTCCGTGGCGGTGATCCCGGCGAGCGTGTCGCGCAGACTGCTGCGGATCGCGGCGAGCAGAGAGCGGCCCAGGTCCTCGAGGACGGCCCGCAGCAGGGATCGCTTGTCCCCGAAGTAGTCGTACACGGTCCGTTTGGACACGCCGGCCCGGGCGGCGATCGCGTCGACGCTCGAGCGGTCGAACCCCTCGGTGACGAACAGTTCCCGAGCGGCGCGGAGGATGGCGGACCGTTTCTGCTCGGACCCCTGGCGCAACGACTTCGAAGTGGACATCGCTCGATCCTACCGCAACTACACTGCACGGTGTAGTGTAATCACGGTGTCGGCCGGGACTCCGAGATCCGACACCGGACGAGAGGAAACATCCTGATGACATCTTCGAAGCGCACATCCGTCCTGATCTCCGGGGCGAGCATCGCCGGTCCCGCGCTGGCGTACTGGCTGCATCGATACGGATTCGAGGTCACGGTCGTGGAGAGAGCGGGCTCCCCGCGCGGAGGCGGCTACCCGATCGACGTCCGGGGCACGGCGATCGAGGTGGTCCGGCGGATGGGACTGCTGCCCCGGCTGCAGGCCGCGAGCCTCCGGATGGAGCGGTTCACCGTCCTCGACGCCGACGGTGAGGAGGTGGCCACTCTCCGCCCGGCCACCATGACGAAGAGCGTCGAGGGCCATGATCTCGAGCTGGGGCGCGGAGAGCTGACCGCTGCCCTGTATGCGGCGGTGCACGACGACGTCGAGTTCCTCTTCGATGACTCGATCGACACGCTCGGCGAGCACGGTGACGGCGTCGATGTCACGTTCCGCAGCGGCGGCCGTCGTCGGTTCGATCTGGTGGTGGGTGCCGATGGCATGCATTCGCACACCCGACGCCTCGTCTTCGGCGCCGAGGAGCAGTTTCACCACTATCTCGAATACGCGTTCGCCGTGTTCTCGATGCCCAACACCCTCCAGCTCTCCCATGAGCTCGTGCTGTGGAACAGACCGGGACGCGCAGCGGCTCTGTACGCCACCGGTGGCGACGAGGACGACGTCCACGCCTTCGTGAACTTCCATCTGCCTGCGCCGCCGCGGGATGCGCTGCGGAATCCGTCCGCCCAGCGGGCTCTGGTGTCCGAGGTCTACGCCGATGCGGGCTGGAGGGTCCCGGCCATCATCCGGGCGATGCAGAACGCCGAGGACCTGTTCTTCGACACGGCCGCCCAGATCCGCATGCCGAGCTGGTCGACGGGCCGGGTCGCCCTCGTCGGCGATGCGGCGTACGCACCGTCGTTCTTGACCGGACAGGGCTCCAGTCTTGCTCTCGTCGGTGCCTACATGCTTGCCGCCTCCCTGGCCGCACACCAGGACCACGCAGCGGCCTTCCGAGCCTATGAGCGCGACACCCGGGAGTTCGTGACGAGGAACCAGGCGTTGGTCGACACCGGCGGCGCCCCGCTCTTCCCCATCACGGACGCCGCCCTCGACCAGCGCAACGAAGCCCTTCGAGATCTGGATGCCATGCCACCGTCCACCGGGGACCCCGCCCATACGGCCCAGACGCTGCCCCCACAGATCCGGTGACAGCTCTCGGCGCCGGGGGCACGGCTCAGCAGGGCACGGAGACCGCGTCCGTCGCCCGGGCGCTCGTCGCAGCCCGTGCCTGCTGGCGACGGTGGACGGCGAACGACCAGCCGGCGATCCCCAGCCCGAGGACCGCGAGGACCACGCCGGTCCACGCGGGCGCCAACAGCCCCCACCCCGCGGCGAGCACGCCCGCACCGAGCGCGGCGCCCAGGGAGTTGCCGATGTTCAGTGCGGAGTGGTGCAGCGCCGCGGCCAGCGACGGTGCGTCAGGGGAGGCGTCCAGCAGGAACAGCTGCAGGGAGGGGCCCATCTGTTGGGAGGTCACGGCGATCGCGAACAGCAGGATCATCCCGGCGACGGCGTTCTGGGCGACCAGCGCGAACACGGCCAGGCTGAGCGCCATGCCGGCCATGCCGAGGAAGATGGTGCCGTACAGGCTGCGATCGGCCAGGCGCCCGGCGACGATGTTGCCCACCGTCATACCGACGCCGAACACCAGCAGCGCCAGCGGCACCGCCCGCTCACCCAGACCCATCACGCCCGGCACGATCTCGCCGATGTAGCTGTACACGGCGAACATGCCGCCGAAGCCGATGGCGCCGATGCCGAGCGCGAACCACACCTGGACGCGAGCCAGAGCCCGCAGCTCCCCGCGGATCGAGCCGGTCGAGCCGGAGGATCCGGTATTCGGGGGCTCGGGCACCAGGCGCCAGATCGCCATGGTGGAGACCGCGGCGATCAGCACGACGATCACATAGGCGGTGCGCCAGCCCATCGCCTGACCGAGCGCGGTGGAGGCGGGGACACCGATCATGGTGGCGACCGTCAGGCCCAGCATC
This sequence comes from Brachybacterium fresconis, assembly GCF_017876515.1. NCBI lineage: Bacteria > Bacillati > Actinomycetota > Actinomycetes > Micrococcales > Dermabacteraceae > Brachybacterium > Brachybacterium fresconis. The sequence continues at coordinate 3,447,020 of NZ_JAGIOC010000001.1, forward strand.
ACCAGCGACACGGAGCGGGCGCGCCGGCCGGCGGGGGAGAGGTTGGCGGCGACCAGCGAGGCGACGCCGAAGTAGGCGCCGTGGGGGAGCCCGGCGACGAAGCGGGCGGTGGCCAGCACGGAGAAGTCCGGGGCCATCGCCGAGAGCAGGTTCCCGAGCCCTATCAGGGCGATCAGCAGCACCAGCAATCGAGCGCGCGGCATCCGCACGGCGGCGATCGTCACCAGCGGCGCGCCGATCACCACGCCCAGGGCGTACAGGGTGATCAGCATGCCGGCCTGGGGGATGGACACCTCGAGGTCCTGTGCGATCTGCGGCAGCAGCCCCATGCTGGCGAACTCGGTGGTGCCGATCGCGAAGGCGCCCAGCGACATGGCCAGGATGACCAGCCGCAGACGGCCGGCGGGCAGCGGGGTGTGCGGCGTCGCGAGACGGGACGTCATGGAACCTCCAGCGCGGGTCGGGCAGGGACATCGCTGCCGACGCTGGAAGCGGTGAGGGATGGTTCGATCCTATAGGCCGGGGTGGACGAGGGGCCAGGAGTGGGTGAGGGATCTCCGGGACGTGGCGGGCCCTTCCCTCGAGAGGTCGGCCATGTGGGGAGCCGACGACAGGTCGGCGGCGCTCTGTCGGCCGACGTCCTCTTCGGCGGTGACCAGTCCTGCACCCGGCTCCATGGTCGGTCCCGGTCAGGCGCTCGGGATGCTCGCTCGGGTGAGGGCGCGAGCCAGCTCGGTGCCCGCACTCAGGTCCTCCTGCCCCAGGGGCAACGTCGCGAGAGCGCCCTCGTGGAGCAGGAGGAGCTGCGTGGCCAGCTCGCCGGGCGCCGTCGCCCCGGCCTCCTCCGCCAGGCGGGCGAAGAGGTCCCGCAGCCAGCGCTTCTGCTCCAGGGCGATCCTGCGGGCCGGGTCGTCCGGGTCAGGAAGCTCGGCCAGGGCGTTGAGGAAGGCGCAGCCGCGGGAGCTCGTCCGGCTCCACTTCTGCAGGGCGACGAAGGGTGCGGTGACGGCGTCGACCGCGTCCCCGCACGCGGCCACCTCGGCCTCTGTGAGGGCGCGCCAGCGGGCGTCACGGGCGCTGAGGTAGGCCGCCACCAGGTGCTCCTTGGAGCCGAACTGGTTGTAGAGGGTGCGCTTGGACGCTCCGGAGTGCTCGGCGACGAGATCGACGCCCACTGCCGTGATTCCGCGGTGGTAGAAGAGGTCCTCCGCGGCCTCGACGATGCGCTGCCCCGTCGGCGTCATCCGCCGGGGCGTCGGAGACTGGATCCCTGTATTCACAGATCGGTGTACCCTTCGAGAGGCATTTACCGATCAGTGTACCCATGGAGGTGTGCAGAATGACCATTCCGGAGAAGATGACAGCAGTGCGGATCGTGGCGCACGGAGGCCCGGACGTGCTGGAGCTCGCGGAGGTGCCCGTCCCCGTTCCGGCGGCGGGCGAGGTGCTGGTGGAGGTGCGCGCGGTCGCGCTGAACAACACCGACCTCTGGACCCGCCAGGGGGCATACGGCACGCCGGAGGATCCCGAGGCGCTCGCCGGGTGGCGCGGCCCTCTCGACTTCCCTCGCATCCAGGGCGCTGACGTGGCCGGCATCATCATCGCGGTCGGCCCGGGCGGCGACGCGGGGCTCGAGGGTCGCCGGGTGGTGATCGATCCGGCGATCTACGACGCCGACGGCCCGCAGGCGAATCCCGTGGGCCTGATGGGCAGCGAGCGGGACGGCGGCTATGCCCAGCACGTCATCGCACCGGTCCGTCAGGTCCACGACGTCACCGGCTCCTCGCTCTCGGACGCCCAGCTCGCCTCTCTTCCCACCGCCTACGGCACCGCGCTGGGGATGATCGAGCGCGGAGGCGTCCGCGAGGGGGAGACCGTGCTGGTCACCGGGGCGTCCGGCGGTGTGGGCCTTGCCCTGGTGCAGCTCGCCGCCGCCCGCGGCGCCCGGGTGCTCGCCGTCAGCAGCGGCTCGAAGCTCGAGGCTGTCCGCAGCGCCGGGGCCGATGCCGTGGTCGATCGCGCGCAGGACATCGTCGGGCAGGTGCGCGCCGCAGCCGACGGGGGCGTCGACGTCGTGCTCGACGTGGTGGCCGGCGATCTCGTGGGGGAGGGGCTCTCCCTCCTGCACGAGGGTGGCCGATGGGTGATCGCCGGGGCCCTCGGCGGTCATGGCGTGGGCTTCGACGTGCGCCGCCTCTACCTGCACAACGCCCAGATCGTCGGCTCCAGCATGCACACGCGGGAACACTTCGCACTGCTGATGGACATCGCCCGTGGGGCTCAGGTCCAGCCCGTCATCGCGGCCACCTACCCGCTGGACCAGGCGGCCCGCGCGCAGGAGGAGCTGGGCCGGCGCCACCACGTCGGCAAGATCGTTCTGGATCCGCGGGAGGCAGCACCGCCGGCATGAGGCCACGGGCCGGGCACGGCTGTGGCGGACCGGAAGATCCCGCTGCCGTGCTGGACAGTTGGCCGCAGGAGCCCGACACCGCCTCGGGCCTCGGACGCACCGTGCGGGGGATCTGCGAGAAGCTCGTGCAGCGCGGTGGGTCCATCGGGGGATGAGACGGGGCGCGGACGGACGGCCCCGCGGCCACCCGCGCCCCGTGCGCGATCGGGTCTCTAGTCCTCGAGCATCACCGCCGTGCGCGGGAGGAGCGGGAGCGCCAGGAGGCAGGTGGCGGCCATGACGAGGATGATGACCAGCGTGATGGTCATCGCCGGGATCGTCCCCGCAGCCAGATTGCCGAGGAAGATCGTGGTCACGAGGGCGGACCCGATGCCGTTGGCGACCTGCTGGATGGCGCTGAGGGAGCCACTGGCGGAGCCGGCCTCCTCCGGCTGCACGTTGCCCAGGGCGGTGTTGAACACGGAGTTGAAGCTGATTCCCGCGGCGGTGCCGATGATGCTGGTCGCGATGAGGTTCTGCCACCAGGTGGCCTCCAGGCCGGCCGTGAGGACGATCAGGAGCAGCACACCGGTACCCAGTAGCGTGGTCAGCATCCCGAGGAGCACCACACGTCGGCCGAGGGAGAGGATGAGGGCATTGGCGATCCCGGAGCCGGCGATGATCCCGATCGTCAGGGGGATGAGGTTCAGCGACGCCTGGGTGGGGGTGTATCCGAGCCCGAGCTGGAAGAACAGGCTGATGACGTACATCAGGCCGCTGAACCCGGCGAAGACGCACAGCCCCACGACCAGGCCCGAGGTGAACCCGCGGTTGGCGAGCAGCTGCCGTGGCAGCAGGGGATCCGGGGTGCGGACCTGACGGATCGCGAACGCCGCCAGCAGCGCGCCGCCGAGGAGGGTGCTGGCGATCGTGACCGGCCCCCACCCCTGCGATGCCCCGGTGAGCAGCCCGAACAGGAGTCCGAACAGAGCCGTGCCGAGCAGTGCGCTTCCCCGGGCGTCGATCCGCACCGAGCGGTGCGGCGGGACGGCGGGCAGGTGACGGAGCGCGAGGACCAGGGCGATGCCGCCCAGGACGACGTTCATCAGGAAGATCGGGCGCCAGGCGAGACCGAACAGGTCGGCATCGATCAGCAGACCGCCGACGATCGGCCCGGCCACGGCGAAGACTCCGAGCATCGGGGCGAAGACCGCGAACGCCGTGCGCAGCATGGGCTTGGAGAAGGTTGCGGCCATGATCGCCATCCCCTGCGGGATCAGCAGCGCCCCGAAGGTCCCCTGCACGACGCGGGCGGCGATGAGGGCTCCCGCGGTCGGTGCGAGGCCGGCGAGGGCGGAGCCGGCCATGAAGCCGATCAGCCCGACGAGGAAGGTGCGGCGCTGGCCGAACCTGTCCCCCAGTCGGCCGCCGAGGACGAGCAGGGACCCGAGGGCCAGGGCGTACGCGGCGCCCAGCCAGGGGATGACGTCGTCGCCGACGCCGAGGTCCTGGACGATCGACGGGGCGGCCACATTGGTGATGGTCGCGTCCATCAGGTCCATGGCGTCGGCGAGCAGCACGACGATGAGGGTCAGCCAGGCGGCGCGCGGGGATGCCGTCGGCGTGGTGGTGGGGGCGGTGGTGGTCTCGGTGGAGGTGGGGGTGTCGGTCATGGCGACTCCGTTCGACGAACACAGGAACGAACAGGATCGTAGCGAACACGTTCGTCACGATCAAGGTTGCCCGCACGATAGAGTGGTGGGATGAGTCGCCCCGAGCCCGTGAGCCGCCGTGAGCGCCCGGCGAAGCCTGCGCTGTCCCGTGCGGCGATCGTCGATGCGGCGATGGCCGTGCTCGAGCAGGACGGCATCGGCAAGCTGACCATGCGTCGGGTGGCCGCCGAGCTCGACACCGGACCGGCCTCGCTGTACGTGTACGTCGCCAACACGACCGAGCTGCACGCCCTGCTTCTCGATCGGCTGCTCGGCTCCCTCGATCTGACGTGGGACGAGGTCGAGCCGTGGCGCGATCGGCTCCACCGGGTGCTGGCCGACTATGTGGAGCTGGTCTCCCGGGAGGCGGGGCTGGCGCGAGCGGCTCTGTTCGTCTGGCCCGACGGTCCGCACTATCTCGACCTGGTCGAGCTGATCTTGCGCCTGCTGCTGGCCGCCGGCGTCGATGAGCGGACGGCCGCGTGGGGCGTGGACCTCCTGCTGCAGCACGCCGGTGCCTCCGTGGCCGAGTGGTCCACGCGCGCCGCGGATTCCGGCCAGCGTCTCGAGGACGTCGCGGCTCAGCTGGATGCGGCGGACCCGGAGCGGAACCCGGTCCTGGGCTCGTTCGACACCGCGCTGTTCACCCAGGGCCACCACACCACGCGCACGCTGTGGGCGCTCGAGGCCGTCATCACCGGGATCCTGGACGTCCGCTTCCCGTCGGCCTCCTGAGCCGGCGCCGGGCCGGCTCCGAGCCGACCCGCCGGTGGCTGGCGCCGCTCAGCCTGGCCCTCGCTCTCCCAGGCTGGGCTCGGCCTGGTAGGTGCCGCTCGTGGGGCGCACGCTCGTGCCATGAGCGATTCGACGACATCCCCTGACCATCCGACCACCGTCCTGATCACCGGCGCCAACAAGGGCCTGGGCTACGAGACGGCCCGCCGGCTCGGTGCCCTCGGCTGGCGCGTGCTCCTGGGCGCCCGGGACGAGACCCGCGGGCGAGAGGCCGCGGATGCCCTCGCCGCCGATGGCGCGGACGTGGCCTTCGTCGCCCTCGACGTCACCTCCGACGCCTCGGTCGCCGCGGCCCTCGAGGCCGTCGGCGAGACCACGGACAGGCTCGACGTCCTCATCAACAACGCCGGGATCACGGGGGAGCAGGTCGGCCCGATGGATGAGCTGATCACCCCGGAGAACACGCTGCCCCGCCATCTCCTCCCCGTGCTCGACGTCAACGTGCTCGGACCCCTCCGCGTCACCCGTGCGAGCCTGCCGCTGCTGCGCGCGGCGGGGGACCCGCGCGTGGTCATGGTCTCCAGCGGCGCCGGGTCCCTGACCCACATGACGGACCCGTCGCGGCCCGAGGCGCAGCGGGCCCACCTGATGTATCCCACGTCCAAGACGGCCCTGAACATGCTGACCGTGCAGTACGCGAACGGGATCCCGGACGTCCGGTTCAACCTGGCCGACCCCGGCTTCACCGAGACGGATCTGAATCACCACCAGGGCACCCAGACGGTCACCGAGGGCACCGACGCCATCGTCGAGCTGGCCACCGCCTCGCCCGGACCGACCCGGCAGTACCGTGACCGCCACGGCGTGGTCCCGTGGTGACGGCGGCCGGGACGAGCGATCCCGAGGAGCACGACATGTCCACAGCGCACGGCAAGTCCACAGCGCACGACATGTCCGCAGCGCACGACAGGAGCGATCCCGTCGTGCCGACCTACTCGGATGCCGAACGCGAACGACGCTGGGGCCTGCTGCGCTCCGTCATGCACCGCGCGGGGCTCGACGCGATGCTCGTGTTCGGCGAGCACGAGGACTCCGGGCCCGCTCCGTTCGCCTACGACGCGTGGATCACCAACGACAGGCCGGGGATGACGGTGCTCGTTCCCCGCGACGGCGACCCGATCTCGCTGCTGCCGATGGAGATGTTCTCCAAGGACCACCTCGAATCCGCCCGCCGGGGCGAGAGCCTCTGGATCGCGCCGGAGAACCTGCGGACGCCCCGCGACTCCCGCGTCGTCATCGCCACGCTCCACGAGCTGGGACTGGCGCGGGCCGCGATCGGCGTCGTCGGCCTGGAGCCCTATCCGCCCTGGCACCCTGAGGGGATCATGCCCTACGGGCTGTGGAGCACCGTGCTGGCAGAGTTCCCCGAGGCGGACTTCCGCCCGGTCGGAGCGCTTCTGTCACGGCTCATCATGCCGCTGGGCGCCGAGGAGATCGCCGTCGTGCGCCGTTCGGCCGCCATCGGCGATGCGATGGCTCGGGCCATGGTCGAGGCAGCCGCTCCCGGCGTTCCGGAGTCTGCGGTGTACGCGGCCGGGATGGCCGCAGGCTATGCGCGCGGCACCACCCCGGCGGCGATGCACTTCTGGAGCGGTCCCGCCCCGCTCGCCTCGGGACTGCCGCCGTGGAGCTACCGTCCGCAGGCTCCCCGGGTCCTGGCCGACGGCGACGTCATCTCGGCGGAGGTGTTCGCGCACGTCGCCGGTCGGCACACCCAGCACCAGGTCACCATCACCCTGGGCCCGCCGCACGAGGACCTCCGCCGCGCTGCGGACGTGGCCCGGGAGGCCTATGACGCCGGCCTGGCCGCGCTCCGTCCCGGCCGCACCTTCGGCGACGTCGTGGAGGATCTCCGCGGCCCGTACCGCGCCGCCGGAGGCTGGGAGTTCGGCCCGGCGATCCACACCCTCAACCCGATGATCGCCGCCGCCGGCTTCCCGGTCGAGGCCAGCCGGCGCAGGGCCGGCGCGGATGCCTATCCGCCCGAGACCGACCGGCCCACCATGGCCGCCGACATGGTGCTGGAGCCGGGGATGACCTTCGCCCTGGAGCCCAACTACGCCTACGGGCGGCACCTGGCGTACCTCGGCGGCACCGTGCTGGTGACGGACGACGAACCGCTCGAGCTGAACCCGTACACCGCCCGGCTCCTCCGCGCCGGGGGAGGGTGAGCGAGAGCGTCCGTCCGGCCTCGTCCGTCCGGCCTCGTCCGTCCGGCCTCGTCCTTCCGGCCGCGTCCGCCCGATCGACGGTCGGCGCGATCAGTAGGATCCGGCCATGGCCCCACGCAGCGAGACCTCGGACGACGACGCCCCGATCGGCCGGCGCGGTTCCTACTCCAAGGGCGTCGCCCGGCGCCAGGAGATCCTCGACCGTGCCGCGGAGGTGTTCCGCGAGCGCGGCCCGGAGGGGACCTCCCTGCGCCGCGTCGCCGAGGAGATCGGCGTCTCCCACGGCGCGCTCCTGCACTACTTCAGCTCGCGCGAGCAGCTGCTGCTGGCGCTCTACGAGCACACCGAGATGCATCGCAATGAGCTGCGCGACAGCGAGGAGTCGAGCGGTCGGGGAGCTGTGGAGAACCTGGTCGACGCGGCGAGCGTCAACGTGACTCTGCCCGGCTACGTCCAGCTCTACTCGACCCTCGTCGCCAATGCGCTCGAGGAGGAGCGGACGGAGACCCGCGACTACTTCGTCCGACGCTTCGAGCGCGTGCGGGAGCAGACCGCCGAGCGGCTGCGCCGTCAGCAGGAGGCGGGGGAGGTGCGCCGCGGCCTCGACGCGGACAAGCTCGCCGCCCTGCTGGTCGCCGCCTCCGACGGCCTGCAGACCCAGTGGCTGCTCGAGGAGACGGTGGATCTGGAGGGGAGCCTGGAGCTGTTCGAGGAGCTGCTGCGGCCGTAGGGGCTCCTTCTGTCGGCTTCTGTCAGCGCAATCGCGCCAGGAAGCCGTCCAGCAGCGCAGGCGTCGTCCGGTCGACGAATTGCAGCAGGTGCGAGGAGTCCACGGCGGAGGAGAGCGAGGGGATCTCGACCCCGGTGAGGACGGCTCCGGCCAGGTAGACGATGACCAGGCCGATCACGAGCCCGAGCGCGCCGCCGAAGAGGCGGTCGATGATTCCCAGGTGCAGGCGGTCGGCGCCGCGACGCACCAGGTTCCCGATCCAGCCGCCGATCCCGCTGCCGATGATCAGCAGCGCCAGCAGCGAGCCGAGCATGGCGAGAGTGCGCCAGGGCGCATCGACCGCGTCGGAGACCCACGGCAGCGCCCAGACGGCGGCGACGGCTCCCGCGGCGAGGCCCAGCAGCGACCCCAGGGTCGCGGCGAACCCCGATCGCAGGCCCGAGGCCGTGGTGCCGAGCAGGACCAGCACGATCACGATGTCGACGATCCAGTCCATGGTGCACCTCTTCCGCACGTCCGGGTCATGCTGTGCGGGCATCGTGCCAGGGGAGGCTGGAAGCTTGGTGAGTCATCGGCGTACGACGGGCTGATCGTCGCCATTTGTTAGCGTGGTGCGGATCACATGTCTCCGGACGACAAGGATCTCGTCATGCCGATCGACCTCCCCCTGCTGATGACGGGGCGCACGCGCGGCAAGCGCTCAGCGGTCACCTGCGCGCTCAAGTGCGGGAACCAGTGCGCCCACGCCGCGTGCAACACCAGCGGGAACGCGTACTTCGGCGACATCGCGAGCGCCGCCCTCTCCCGCCGTGCGCTCTTCGGCGCCGCTGGTGCCGGAGCCGTGGTCGTCGCCTACGCGAGCCTGACGGACTCGCCCGCCCTCGCCGAGGCCCGGCCGCCGGCCGACGAGTACGCCCCTTCCGGCACGCCGCTGGTCTTCGCGCCGATCGCCCCGGTCGACGCGGAGGCGGACGAGATGAGCGTTCCGGGCGGCTACACCTGGTCGCCGATCATCCGCTACGGCGATCCGCTGTTCGAGGACTCGACCCCGTTCGACCCGGAGAACACCACGGCAGAGGCCCTCGCCACCCAGTTCGGCTACAACAACGACTACACCGAGATCCTCGAGGTCCCCGGCTGCGACGGCCGCCGTGCCGTCATGTTCAACAATCACGAGTACGACAACGTCGCCCTCATGGTCCCGCCGTCCACGGGCGAGAGGCAGAGCATCGAGATCCAGATGGCGGCGCACGGGCTCTCCGCGGTCGACCTCGAGCGGACGAAGCGCGGGCGTCCCTGGACCTACGTGGTCGGCGGGGAGCGCAACCGTCGTTTCACCTTCGACACCGACTTCGAGCTGGTCGGCCCGGCCGCCGGGGCGGAGCTGCTGCAGACCGCCGCCGACCCCTCCGGCATCACCGTGAAGGGCACGATCAACAACTGCGCCGGTCGCCGTACCCCGTGGGGCACCGTGCTCTCCGGCGAAGAGAACTTCCACGGCTATTTCGCCGGAGGCGCGCAGACCGAGGCGCAGCGGCGGTACGGCGTCGGCGACGGCATCCGGAAATGGGAGACCGTCGATCCCCGATTCTCGACGGCGAACGTCGGGTTCGTGAACGAGTCCAACCGCTACGGCTGGATCGTGGAGGTCGACCCCTTCGATCCGGACTCGACCCCGAGGAAGCACACGGCCATGGGGCGGTTCAAGCACGAGGGCGCCTCGACGATCATCGGCGAGGACGGTCGCGCCGTCGCCTACATGGGCGACGATCAGGCCTTCGAGTACGTCTACAAGTTCGTCTCCCGCGACACCTACGTCGATGGCGACAGGGCCCACAACATGGCGCTGCTGAACAACGGCAGCCTCTACGTCGCACGGTTCACCGGCGACTCCGAGCTCGTCGACGCGCACGGGACCCTGCCCGAGGACGGCGAGTTCGACGGCACCGGTGAGTGGATCCAGCTGACAGACGGGGAGAGCTCGCTGGTCGACGGCTTCACGCTCGAGGAGGCCCTGGTCAACACCCGTCTCGCGGCCGATGCGGTCGGTGCGACGAAGATGGACCGTCCGGAGGACGTCGAGTTCAGCCCGATCACCGGCAAGATCTACGCCTCGCTGACCAAGAACGGGGACCGCGAGGAGTCCGGCGAGCTCGGGGTCGACGAGGTCAACCCCCGCGCCGCGAACCGCGACGGTCATGTCCTGGAGATCATCGAGGCCGAGGGCCAGGCCGGCGCGACGTTCACCTGGAATCTCCTGCTCGTGGCGGGCGACCCGGCGAACGAGGACTACGAGGTCTACTTCGGCGGCTACCCGATCGACAAGGTCTCGCCGATCTCCTGCCCCGACAACCTGGCCTTCGACTCGGTGGGCAACCTCTGGGTCTCCACTGATGGTGCCCCCGACGGCATCGGCTACAACGACGGGCTCTTCCGGGTCACGCTGGAGGGGCAGGATCGCGGCTACACCGAGCAGTTCCTCTCCGTCCCGCGCGACGCCGAGGTCTGCGGCCCGAACGTCTACGACGAGGACGGTCTGGTCGTCGTCGCCGTCCAGCACCCGGGCGAGGACGGCGAGTGGGGCGCGCAGCGCTCGCAGTTCCCCTATCAGGAGTTCTCCGAGCTGCTGCCGCGCCCGGCGGTGGTCCAGACGTACCGGACGGGCCGCGGGGATGACACCCCGCCGCGCGGGCCGGGCCACAACAACGGCCGCGGCGGCGGGACCGGCGCACCGGGCAACGGCAAGGGCCGGGGCGCGGACAATCGCGGGCCAGGCAACAACAGCGGCCGGGGCAACTGAGCCGAGGGCCCGTACCGCACTCACCTCACCCCGTGTAATCCCCCTCGCGCGCGTTCAGCGCCCTGTAGTGGGCGAGCTTGTCCTCGTCGACCTCGACCCCGAGCCCCACCCCGTCGGGTACGCGGAGGCAGCCGCCCTCGAAGGACAGGGGGTCGATGATGTCGTCGTCGTGCAGGTAATACATGGAGTCGATCGCGCTGGAGAGCACAGGGGTGCTGGCCACGATCGCGAGGTGGGCGGCGGTGGCGATGCCGAGCTCGCCGCCGCTGTGCAGGTTCATGCCCAGTCCGAAGGCGTCGCAGTGGGCGGCCAGGTGCTTGGTGATCGCGATCCCGCCCCACTTGTAGACGTCCCCGTGGATGACCTGCACCGCGTTCAGACGCACGGCAGGGGCGAGATCCTCCCAGCGCACCACGCACATGTTGGTGCACAACGGGATCCGCACCGCCTCGGCGACCCGCGCCATCTGCTCGAGTCCCTGGCAGGGGTCCTCGAGGTACTCCAGCCCCAGCGGCTCCAGAGCATGCCCGGCGCGGATCGACTCGGGCACGCTCCAGGCGGCGTTGGGGTCCACGCGCAGCTCCACCTGAGGAAGCCGCTCGCGCAGGGCCTGCATGATCGCGACATCGGACCGGGCATCGGTGCTGCCCTTGAGCTTCACGGCGGTGAAGCCGTGCTCGTCGACGACCTGCTCGGTGGCGTCGGCGAGGGAGCCGGGGTAGTCGCGCTCGTCGCCGTCGGAACGGGTGATCAGCGCGGTCAGCGGGATCTGTTCGCGCACCCGCCCGCCGAGCAGGTCCACCACGCCCATCCCCGCGGCCTTGCCAAGCAGGTCCCAGCACGCCACGTCGATCGCGGCGAGGGCCGCATAACCCAGGTACCCGTGGAAGAAGGGCAGCATGCGGTGGCGGGCGTGGAAGGCTTCCAGGGCACGGGGGTCGGTGCCGATCACGTCGTCGGCCAGCTGGCGCACCAGACGCGCCACGGGAGCGCCCCACATCGTCTCGCCCCAGCCCACCAGGCCGTCGTCGGTGGTCATCCGCACGATGGTGCGGGTCTCTCCCTGTTTGGTCTCGAACGACGAGGTGAATCCCTTGCGCATCGGCAGGTTCACCACGCTGACCTCGAGGTCGACGATCTTCATGCGGTCTCTCCTTCGTCGGGGGTGCCTGCTGCGCGCTGGGGGTTGCCGAAAGTGCGATCAGGAGGTGCGGCGCCTGAGCGGGCGCCTGCTGTGTCCTCGGGGGTGCCTGCTGCGCGCTCGGAAGTGTCCGCCTCCGGAGGCAGGGCGGAGGTGAGCAGTGCGTCGAGGCAGGCCTCCAGCGCGGCCGCCGCCTCGGTGAGCGTGGCCTCTCCGCGAGTGGGGTCTCCGTCACCGGGAGGGTCGGTGACCCCGCCGGTGCGCGGCCATTCGCCGTGGCGTTCGAGGTGGAGGCCGGGCACCAGCTCCTGGTCGAACAGCGGCAGCTCGGTCGGGCCGTGGCCGTCCGGGCCGACCAGGGCGGGGTGGGCCGCGCTCATCAGATCGGTCTCGAAGCGCCCCGCATGGCCCGGACCGCCGGAAGTGTTCGTGACCAGCTGCCAGTAGCTGCAGCAGGCGGCGAGGATCGGGTGCTCGAGCGCGGCGAGCTTCACGGCCTGGCTCATCATCTCGATGTTCCCGCCGTGGCCGTTGACCACGAGGATCCGTCGGAACCCTGCGGCCACCAGGGAGTCCAGCAGCGCGGAGAGCACGTCAAGCAAGGTCCGTGGTGGCAGGCTGAGGGCGACGGCGAACTGGTGGTGCCCGCTGAAGCCGTAGGGCAGCGTGGGGCACAGCACCGCGTCCTCGCGCTCACCGAGGGCTCGGTCGACCACGGCCTCCACGAGCAGGGAGTCGGTGCCCAGCGGCAGGTGCTCGCCGTGCTGCTCGAGGGAGCCGATCGGCAGCACGGCGACGCTGCGGGGGGCGAGCTCGGCGACGTCCTGTCGTCGCAGTGAGGTCAGTCGAGTCATGGGGTCCTCCTCTGTCGTGGTCGTCTCCCGGCGCGGTTACTGTGTGCGCATGTCCGGTCGTGTCCTGTCGTTCGAGCCGCCCGCCTCACGGAACGGCTCCTTCCTCGCCCTGGAACTGCTGCCGGGACGGGTGCAGGGGGCGCTGATCGACCCGGCCGGACGGTTCCGGGCGCGGCGGGAGGCGAGATTCGACCCGTCGGCCCCGCGGGTGAAGATCCTGGCCGAGGTGGACCGCGTCGCAACGGGTCTGGCGCGCAGCAGCAGACTGGGCGGCTGCGTGATCTCCGCCGGCGGCGTCCTGGACACCGCGCACGGCACGATGGTGCAGGTCGTGGACATGCCGAGCCTCGAGGGCTGCGCGATCGCGGAGCATCTGCACACGGTGGTGGGGGCGCCGACGCTGCTGGAGCACCGGGCGCGGCTGCAGGTCCAGGGCGATCACTACTTCGGGGCCGGCCAAGGTGAGGAGACGTTCGCGTCCGTCGCCACCGGCAGCACCCTCGGGGTGGGGATCCTCTACCAGGGCATGATCCTCGCGCCCGACGGCGGTCGCAGCGGGGCGCACATGACCGTGGCCGCCGGTCAGATCACCTGCAGCTGCGGCAAGCGCGGCTGCTGGCGCACGATAGCGACCACTGCCTGGCTGCGGGAGCAGGGGCGGCCCCTCGAGATCCCCGACCAGGACCTCGCCGGCTGGGAGAAGCGGGCCACATCGGACCCGCGGGCTGCCGCAGTGGTCTCGGAGTACGCGCGGAACATCGCCGTGGGACTCGCGAACATCCAGCAGCTGTGCATGCCCGGCCTGTTCATCCTGCACGGGGAGGCAGCTCAGGCCTCGGACGGATTCCGGGCCACGATCCTGGAGACCCTGCGGGATCTCTCCCGCACGGGCGGGGAGACCGAGCCCCGTCTGGTGACGACCTCCCTCGGAGAGGACGACTCCACCCTGTTGGGCGGAGTGGCGCTGCTGCTGCATCGCGGGCTGCCGTCGATCGGCTGAGTGGCACGGCCCCGGGCGCCCTTCCGTCGAGATCATGCGTCGGCCCCGGCGGCCCCGTCGGCCCTGTCGGCTCGTCCGGCTCCGGTGCTCGCGAGTGCCGGGTTCGCCCGGCGCGGATCGGGGTGCGCGATCGAGTCCAGCAGGCGTCGGGTCACGGCCGACGACGGTGCCGACAGCACCTCGCGGCAGGGGCCGATCTCCTCGATCCTGCCGTCCGCCATCACAGCGACGCGGTCGGCGATCCCGGAGACCACGGCGAGGTCATGGCTGACGAACAGGTAGGCGACCCCCATGCGCTCCTGCAGATCCCGCAGCAGGTCCAGGATCGTCGCCTGCACCGAGACGTCCAGGGCGCTCGTGGGTTCGTCGAGCACGAGCAGCTGAGGTTCCAGGGCGAGTGCGCGGGCGATCGCGATGCGCTGGCGCTGGCCGCCGGAGCACTCGTGGGGGAAGCGTCGTGCCAGGTCCGGGTCGAGATCGACAGCCTCCAGCAGGCGCGAGACCTCGGCCCGGATCCCATCGGCGCCGAGCTCACCGCGGCGGTGGGTGATCAGGCCCTCCGCGATGACGTCCCGGATCCGCATTCGCGGGTTCATGCTCGCGTACGGGTCCTGGAAGACCATCTGGACCGTGCGTGCCCGCTGCGCCGAGGAACGTCGACGGCCGGTCGCGAGATCCTCCCCGAGGGTGAGCACCCGGCCCCCGGTGGGCTCGGCGAGACCCACGATGATGCGAGCGAGGGTGGTCTTGCCGGAGCCGGACTCGCCGACCAGCGCCAGGGTCTCGCCGGCGTGGATGTCGAGGTCGATGTCGGTGAGCACCGTGTTCTCCCGGCGGTGCTGCCGGAAGGTCTTGCCCACCCCGCGGACCGTGATCAGCGGGGCGTCGTGGTCGTGGGGGCTCATGCGGTCGCTCCGATCTCCAGGCGCGGGGTGGCGGCGAGGAGGCTGCGGGTGTAGTCGTGCTGGGGGTGCTCGAACATCTGGAGCGCGTCCCCCTGCTCGGCCAGCACCCCGTCGTGCAGGACGGCCACGCGATCGGCGACCGAGGCGACCACCCCGAGGTCGTGGGTGATCAGCAGGATTCCCATGCCGGTCTCGGCCTGCAGGGTGCGCAGGAGGTCGAGGATCTCCGCCTGGGTGGTGACGTCCAGAGCGGTGGTGGGCTCATCGGCGATCAGAAGTCGCGGTCTGCTCATCAGGGCCATGGCGATCATGACCCGCTGGCGCAGACCGCCGGAGAGCTGGTGCGGGTACTGGGCCGAGCGCCGCTCGGGCTGCGGCACCCGGGCCTGTTCGAGCGCTTCGAGCATCCGGCGTCGGCGCTCGCGACGGTCGCCGCTGCGGTGGATGCTCATCACCTCCATCAGCTGGCTGCCCACGGTGCGCAATGGGTTCAGGGTGGCCATCGGGTCCTGGAACACCATGGAGATGTCGCGTCCGCGCACGGCGCGCAGCTGCTTCGAGGACAGGGTCAGCAGATCGGTGCCCTCGAAACGGACCTCGCCGCGCGGGTAGACGGCCGGCGGCTCGGGGTTCAGCCGCAGCACCGACAGGGCGGTGCTCGACTTCCCGGAGCCCGATTCGCCCACGATCGCAAGGGTGCGGCCCGCCTCGAGGGTGAGGTCGATGCCGCGCACGGCGGCCACCTCGGTGCGGCGGGAGGAGAAGGAGATGTGCAGGTCGGAGATCTCGAGCAGGGGAGCAGTGGTCATGACGTGTACGTCCTCGGATCGAAACGGTCGCGCACGGCGTCCCCGGCGATGTTGATCGACAGCACGGTCAGCAGCAGCGCGGTGCCCGGGAACACGGCGAGCCACCAGGCGGTGCCCATGTACAGCTGGCCGTCGGCCAGCATCGAGCCCCAGGTGGCGATCGTGGCGGGGATGCCGAGGCCGAGGAAGCTCAGCGCCGCCTCGGCGAGGATCACGGTGCCCACCTGGAGGGTGAGGATCGTGGCGAGGGGTCCGGTGACGTTCGGGAGCATGTGCCGGATCATGATGCGGTGCGCGGGCACGCCCATCACCTGGGCGGCCTCGACGAACTCGCGCGTGCGCAGGGACAGCACCTCGGAGCGCAGCACCCGGGCGTAGGAGACCCAGCCGGTGATTCCCAGCACCACGATCACGGTGGCGAGGCTCGGGCCCACGAAGCCGATCACGGCGAGGGCGAGCAGCAGGGTGGGGAAGGCGAGCTGCACGTCCGTCAGGCGCATGAGCAGACGGTCGGTCCAGCCACCCATGTAGCCGGCCATGATCCCGATCATCGAGCCGATCACGCCGGAGAGCAGCGCGGCGGTCACTCCCACGAGCACCGAGATCCGGCTGCCGATGACCAGGCGGGCCAGGACGTCCCGTCCCAGCTGGTCGGTGCCGAGCAGGTGCCCGTCGGTGCCGGGTGGGGAGAGGCGCTGCAGCAGGTCCTGCTCGCCGGGGTCGTCGACGAGCAGTGGGCCGATGAGCGCGAGCAGCACCACCAGGGCGAGGAAAGCGCCCGAGGCCAGCAGGGGGACGTCGAGGCGTCGACGTCGGTCGACCGACGGGCTGGATCCGTCAGCGGGTCCCGGTCCGTCAGCGGATTCGGCATGGGTGGGGGAGAGATCGGGAAGGGCGGTGGCGTTCATGCCTCGGTCCTCACACGGGGGTCGATGATCGCGTAGGAGAGGTCCACCAGCAGGTTCACCACGATGAATGTCACGGCGAAGAGCACCACGGTGCCCTGGACCAGCGGGAAGTCGCGGAAGCTGATGGCGTCGATCGTGAGCCGGCCGATGCCGGGCCAGTTGAAGATCTGCTCGGTGAGGATCGCTCCGCCCAGCAGTGCCCCGAGCTCGAGGCCCAGCACGGTGATCACGGGCATCGAGGCGTTGCGCAGGGAGTGGCCCAGCAGCACGCGGACTTCTCCGGCGCCCTTGGCACGGGCGGTGCGTACGTGGTCCTGGCCCATGACCTCGATGAGGGAGGAGCGCAGCAGGCGGGCGACGACGGCGACGGAGAAGATCGCGAGCGTCGTGGCGGGCAGGACGAGATGGGCCAGGGTGCCGTAACCCGCCGCGGGCAGAACCCTCAGCTGGACCCCGAACAGGAGGACCAGCAGGATGCCCACCCAGAACGCCGGAGTGGACTGGCCCACCAGCACCGCGCCCATCACCGTGCGGTCCACGCCGGTGCCGCGGCGCATCGCGGCGATCGATCCGGCGAGGAAGGCGACCACGACGGTGATCAGCAGTGCCGCCGCCGCGAGCAGGGCGGTCGCGGGGATGCGCTCGGCGATCAGGGAGGTGACCGGTTCCCGGTACAGCAGGGAGTCGCCGAGGTCCAGGCGCACCAGCCCGCCGAGGAAGTCGAGGTACTGCACGATCAGGGGTCGGTCCAGCCCCAGGGTGGCCTGCATCTGGGCGACCTGTTCAGGGTTCGCGTTCTCCGGGAGCAGCTGGGCGACGGGGTCGCCGGAGGCTCGCGAGAGGACGAAGACGACGGTGACGGCGGCCCACAGGACTCCGAGGGAGGAGAGCAGACGGGTGAGCGCGGCGCGGAGCAGGTGTCGACGCGAGGACGGGGCAGGTGACGTCGGGCTCGTCGTCGCGGTCGACGTCTCCGCCGACGGGGCGGACGACGGGGACGGTGCGGGTGAGGTGCTCATCGGGCGGTCTCCATCGCGAGCGTGCCGTTGACGTTGGGCTCCCAGGTGATCTCGCCGTTGGTCGCGAAGTCGAGGTCTGCCTGGTAGAGGAACAGGAACGGAGCCTCGTCGTGCAGCCACTGCTGCATCTCCTGGAGGGCTTCGAGCCGGGTATCGGGGTCGATGGTCTGCTCGATCGTGTCCATCAGAGCATCGGCATGGTCCGAGCGGATGCGGCTGCGCCGGCGGTCGGAGCGGATGTAGGACTGCAGCGTCGCGCCTCCGTCGAGGGTCCATCCCGTCGAGCCCGTGAGGTACATCGACCCCAGCGAGGAGGGGTCGTCGGATTCGAGGCGCTCGGCGAAGGTGCCGGGTTCGAGCAGCTCGAGGTCGAGCGTCACGCCGACGTCGCCGAGCATCCCGGCGAGGGCCTCGCAGACCAGCTGCTCCTTGTTCGAGGAGGTGAAGCGCAGCTCGATGCCGTCCGCGTGCCCGGCCTCGGCGAGCAGCTCCCGGGCGAGGTCCGGATCGCGCTCGGGCGGCGGGATGTCCGGCACGTAGCCGAATGCTTCCTGGGGCACGATGGTCGCCGCCTCGCGGCCGGAGTCGTTGAGCACTGCTTCGATGAGCAGCGGCACGTCCACGGCGTGGTTCAGGGCGCGGCGCACGCGCTCGTCGCGCAGGATCTCGTGCTCGGTGTCGAGCACGACGAAGTACATGCGGATCCCGGGGTACTTGTCCAGGGCGACGTCCTTGTAGCCCTCGAGCTGGAGGGCGGCCTCGGGGTCGAGCGCGGAGACCATGTCCACCACATCGCTCTGGATGCCGGCCAGCGCCGAGGCGGGATTGGGCATGGCCGTGAAGTGGAGCTCGTCGAAGGCGGGGCGGCCGTTCCAGTGCTCGGCGTTCGCCTCCAGGCGCAGCAGCTGGGCCTTGCGCCAGGAGACGAAGCGGAACGGGCCGGTGCCCACGGGCTGGGCGGCGAACTCCTCGTCCCCCACGTCCTCGAGGTAGCCGGGCGGGAGCATCACCCCGCCGAACAGCGAGACCTTCTCGGGGATCACGGGGTCGGGATCGGCCATGACGATGTCCACGGTGTGCTCATCGACGATCTCGACGTGGTCGACGGCGCGCAGCTCGATGATGGTCGATTCGGTCGCGGGGTCGATGAGCCGCTCGATCGAGAACTTCACGCTCGCGGCGTCGAAGGACTCCCCGTTGTGGAAGGTGACGCCTTCGCGGAGATGGAAGCGCCAGCGGTGCTCGTCGACGGCTTCCCACGATGTCGCCAGGCGCGGGACGAGTTCGTTGCTGCTGTCGCGCATCGTGAGGGTGTCGAAGATGTTGATGAGCACGTTCATGCCGTCCAAGCCGCTCTCGAGATGCGGATCGAGCCCCGTGGGCTCGCTCTTCTGGGCGATCCGCAGGGCGCGGGCATCGCCCGCTGCGGGCTCGCTCCCGCATCCGGCGGTGAGTGCGAGGGCGCCCAGCGCGGAACCGCCGGCCCCCAGACGCAACGCGTCACGGCGGGTGGGACGAGGCAGAGATGTCATGCGAGGTGCTCGCTCTCATCGTCGATGATGAATGCCATTGAATGGAATGTGCGTTCTGGTGAACGGAACGATGGTGGCTTACGCTAGTGGGCATGGGAGACGACGTCAACACCTCCGCGCGCAGCGTCGCGGACAAGGTCATGGCCCTGGTGCACGCCCTGGGCACGGCCGAGGAGCCGTTGCGTCTGGGGGCGTTGGCCGAGGTCAGCGGCACGAGCAAGGCCACGGCGCGGCGGCTGCTGCTGGACCTGTGCACGCAGGGCTATGCGCATTCGCCCGGGCGCGGCCTGTACCTTCCGGGCCCGCGCCTGCAGGGCCTGGCGGCTGCGGTGGTGCGCCACGACCCGCTCGGCGGGGTGATCGCGGAGTCTCTCGGCGCTCTCGCCCGGGCGACGGGCCACGTCGCGGCGCGCGTCGGCGTCGCCGACGGCCGGGCCGTGGTGCTGGGGCTCGAGAACCCCCAGCGACTGCCGCTCGCCCTGCAGGTGGGGGACGAGCTGCCGGGGCATCCGCTATGGGCCGACGACGCCGACTTCGGCGGGGTCGGCTCCGGGGCGGGACCCGGAACCCGGGTCGGATCGGCGACGGAGTCCCTCATGGAATACCCGACGGCGTCGACCTGGATGCTCGCCGCTCCCGCGAGCACTGATCGCACCACCTTCCTGGTGCTGGTGGGTCTCGCCTTCATGCGCCCGCAGGACGACACCGCCGCGCAGCTGCTCGCCGGGCACGCCCGCGCCCTCGGAGGGTCCCCGGAGGGTCTGCGCGATGTCGGCTGACGCGATGCCGGTCGACCTGATCGGACGCGACGTGCAGGACCTGTTGGGTCGGGCGCGGGGCGACGGCCAGTTCAGTGGCGCCGCCTGGGCCGTCGGCACGAGCGCCGGCGTGCAGCGCAGCGGCGAGGTGGGCACCTTCGCCCGCGACGAACATCGGCCGATCGGGCCCGACGCCCTGTTCGACCTGGCCTCGGTCACCAAGCCGATCGTGGGCCTCGCTCTGCTGAGACTGGTCGATCGCGGCGCGCTGGACCTCGATGCGACGGTGGGGGAGGTGCTCGAGGACTGGCCCGAGGGCCCGATGGCCCACGCCGACCTGCGGTCTCTGCTCACCCACACCTCGGGCGCCCCGGGACCCACCCCGCTGTGGCGGGAGCACGAAGGCCGCGCCGCGCTGCTGCAGGCGCTCGCTGAGCTGGAGTTCACCGCTTCCGGCAGCTGGCGCTACTCCTCGATGGGATTCATCGTTCTCGGACTCGTCGCGGAGCGTGTCGCCGGGATGTCCCTGGATCAGCTCGTGGCCCGGGAGATTACGGAACCGTTCGGTATGACGAGCACTGGCTACGGCCCGGTGCCCGCGGACCGCGCCGTCGCGACCGAGGACTGCCCCTGGCGCGGACATGTGGTGCGTGGCGAGGTGCACGACGAGAACGCCGTGGTGCTCGGCGGCATCGCCGGTCACGCGGGTCTGTTCGGCACCGCCGGAGACCTGGGCCTCCTCGGTGCTGGGCTGCTGCGCGGAGACCTGTTCACCCCGGGCATGGACCGGGCGATGCGGGGCGCTGATGACGGTCGCCCGCTCGGCTGGTGGCCGCGGGCGCAGTGCACCTACCTCGGAGACCATTTCGGCCCGAAGGCGTTCGGCCACACCGGGTTCACCGGGACCAGCCTGGTGATCGATCCCGATGCGGATCGCTGGTTCGTGCTGCTCACCAATCGCGTGCACCCCTCTCGGGAACCGCGGGGGTTCGACGTCGTGCGAACGGCGTTCCATGAGACCGCCGGCGGTGCCGCCCCCTGATCTGATCGTCGCCCGCGGCGCGGGCGCCCGGGCACCGGGAGCAGTGATCCCGGTACTGTGCTGAGGAGCCGGTCGCAGCCGCCCGGCCTCCGCGCACCGACCTCTCCGCGCGGGGATCTTCGACTTGTTGGGACGTCCCGTGGAACAGATGACCGTCGCCGGCCACTCCGAGCCCATCCCCACCTCGCCCGTCGCGGCACGCCTGCTGAACGAGCGGCTCGAGACGGCCCGCGAGAAGCGCGGCGACGAGGCGGCCGAGAATCTCGAACGGCTGGTCGGTGAGCGGATCGGAGCACTCCTCGAGGGTGGGATGCCCAGCATCGACTTCGCGACCATGCGCTCCATCGTCGACTTCGTGGAGACCCCCGAGGAGGAGGACACCGCTTCGGGCCTCGGACGCACGGTGCGGGGGATCCGGGAGAAGCTCTCGCAGCGGGGCGGGCCCGTCGGGGGCTGAGAACCGCCCGGCGAAGGGATCGGAATCGCGCCTGACCTCGCGGAGGCCGCTCGAGCAGGGATTCTCCATCACAACGTGGAAACCCACGGGTCGACATCGCGCCCGCGGTCTCCTATGCTCGCAGTTAGTCGAATAACCGCAGTCGTGGACAAGGGACGAAACGTGTCGCAGCGTCCGCCCTCCAGCATCCCTGCCGACTCACACGATAAGGACGTCACCGTGCCGCACCACCCCAATGTTCTCGTCCTGCTGACGGACCAACAGCGTTGGGACACCGCCGGGATCCATGGCAATCCGCTGGGGCTGACGGAGAACCTCGACCGGATGGCTGCCGAGGGCGTCCACCTCTCCCACTCCTTCACCTGTCAACCGGTGTGCGGGCCGTCCCGAGCGGTGATGCAGACGGGCCGATATCCGACGTCGACCGGGTGCTATCGCAACGGCATTGCGCTGCCCGAGGACGAGACCACCCTGGCCGACAGGTTCGGCGAGGCCGGTTACCGCACGGCCTACATCGGCAAGTGGCACCTGGCCGATGTCGACACCGCGGGCCCGGTGCGGCCCGAGCAGCGCGGGGGGTACGAATACTGGATGGCCGCGAACCTGCTGGAGTTCACGTCGGACGCCTACCGCACCACGCTGTACGACGGCGAGGGCGCGGCGCACGAGTTCGACGGATATCGGGCCGATGCCGTGACCGGGGCCGCGATCGACTTCCTGCGCCAGGAGCACGAGCGACCGTTCTTCTGCTTCGTGTCCTTGTTGGAGCCCCACCACCAGAACGACCGCGACGACTACCCGGCTCCGGACGGGTACCGCGAGCGGTACGAGGACACGTGGGTCCCGCACGACCTCGAGGTGCTGAAGGGCAATTCCGTCGAGCACCTCGGCGGCTACCTGGGCATGGTCAAGCGGGTCGACGAATGCCTCGGCCGGCTGCGCGACACGCTCGAGGAGCTGGATCTGGCGGACGACACCATCGTGCTGTTCACCTCCGACCACGGCTGCCACTTCAAGACGCGCAACACGGAGTACAAGCGCAGCTGCCACGACGTGTCGATCCGCGTGCCCACCGTGCTGCGTGGTCCGGGCCTGGACACCGGGGAGCCGATCGACCGCAGTATCAGCCACGTCGACCTGCCGCCGACGCTGCTGGAGGCGGCCGGGCTTCCCGTCCCGGATGCTCTGCAGGGCCACTCGATCATGCCGCTGGTCCGCGGGGACGAGGACACCCGGCCCGATGAGATGTTCGTCCAGATCAGCGAGTCCGAGGTGGGACGCGCCCTGCGCACGCCCGAGTGGAAGTACGGGATGACGGCCGCGGACTCCGACGGGTGGCAGGACGCCGCTGCCGACACCTACCAGGACGCCTACCTCTACGACCTCGGGGCGGACCCGTACGAGCTGGACAATCTCATCGGCCGCGAGGGGTACGAGAACGTGGTCGCGCCGTTGCGCGAGCGTCTCCTCGAGCGGATGGTCCAGGCGGGGGAGCGACGGCCGACGGTCAGTCCCTCCAGCGGTCTTCGCTGACGCCACCTGCTCAGCCGGAGTCCCGTGCGAGAAGGTGCCAGGGGGATCGGATCACCGTTCCGGGGAGGGGCTCCGCGGCCTCCAAGCGGGTGAAGAACCGCTCCACCTCCACGGTGAAGTCGAGCTCCGGCAGCCCTACGGTGGTCAGCCGCGGAGACATGATCTCCCCTTCCGGGATGTTGCCGACGCCGACGATGGCGAGCTGCTCGGGCACGTCGATCCCGAGCTCGCGGGCGGCCCACACCGCGTCGATCGCGGCGCGGTCGGTGGCGGAGAAGACCGCCGTGGGCGGGTTCGCGGACCGCAGCAGCGAGGTCACCGCGGTGTGCGCCTCCTGCCGGGAGTCCGCCACCGGCACGATGAGATCCGGGTCGAGCCCGATGCCGTGGTCCGCCAGCGCGTCCCGGTAGCTGCGGAACTTCACCGAGCGCTCCGGATTCTCCAGCTCGCGCTCGTGCGCCAGATGGGCGATCCGCCGATGCCCGGCGACGAGCAGCCGCTCGATCCCTGCCCGGCAGGCGGTGAGACGATCCTGATGCACCACGTCGAAGCCGTCCGGAACGGCCTCGTCGTGGAAGACCAGCAGGGACTGCCCCCGCTGGGCGATGCCGGCCAGCTCCTCGACGTCGACCGGGCAGTCGGGCAGCAGCACCGCCCCGTCGACCATCCGCTCCCGCAGCGGCCGCAGCACGGAGTGCTCCGCGGAGGTGGGCGTCACCGGCAGCGCGATCACGGTGAGGTGACGAGGATCCGCCGCGGCCTGCAGTTGCTCGATCAGGCGATCCGACCAGGGACTGGCCGGTGCCGGATACATCAGGGCGATGACGTCGCTGCGCTGACGGCGCAGACTGCGCGCGATGTGGTTGAGCTCGTATCCGACCTCGTCCGCGGCGCGCAGAACCCTCTCGTGAGTGGCGGCCGTCGGAGGCTTGCCGGGTCCGCTGCGACCGCTGAGCACGTAGGAGACCGTCGCCGTCGACACTCCCGCGCGCTCGGCCACATCGCGCTGGGTGGCACGGCGCATGGCGGGAGGCATGCCGTTCACGGTATCCCGTCGCTGCGGCGCATCCCGCTCTCCGCCGTCACTTCGCCAGGATCTTCTTGAGGCCGTCGGAGATGCGGGTGGCCGTCTCCTGCGACTTCTGCTGGCCGGTCCAGCACAGCTCCAGCTGGTCCGTCAGCAGCCCCGCCATCTCGGAGAACGACGTCATCGTCTGCAGTGCCACCATCTCCTCCGGGACCGTGCGGGCATTCTCGGCGAAGACCGTCATCAGCTCTGGGCGGTACACCCAGTCGAGGTCCTGGCCGACGAGGTCCTCGCGCACGGGCACGAAGCTGGACTCCTCGCAGAACCGGGACATGCTCTCGTCGTTGCACATGTATTCGACGTACTTCGCGGCGGCCTCCGGATCGCCGGCGCTCGAGGTCACCACCAGGGCGTTGCCGCCCATGTTCGTCGCCTTGCCGACGTCCTGGAACAGCGGCCCGACGGTCCAGCTCTCCTCGGGGAGCTTGTCCTTCAGTCCCAGCATCTTGAAGTCGCTGGCGATCATCATGCCCACCTGCTCGTTGGCGAACAGGGTCTCGGCCGTCTGGGCCTTGCTCGCCTTGAGGCTGTTCTCCGGGGACATCAGCCCGTCTTCGAACCAGGTGCGGGACCATTCGATGGCCTCGACGCCCTCGTCGCTGTCGATGGCGGGAGCGGTGAGGTCCGCGTTCAACAGCGAGCCACCGTGCATGTACAGCACCGGCAGCCAGCGTGAGGCGGTCTCGGGGCCGACGAGGAACCAGCTGAAGGCGTACTTGCCGGTCACCTTCTGCATCTCGGTGGCGATCTGCGTGAACTCGTCCCAGCTCCAGGCCTCGGAATCGTCGTGGGGAACCTCGGCGCCGATCTGCTCCATGATGTCGAGGTTGGTGAAGATCCCCCATCCGTCCGTGTGCAGGGGGACGCCGAAGACGCCGCCGTTCTGCTCGACCGCGGACCAGTACGGGCCCAGGAACTTCTCGCCGTAGCCAGATGGCAGATACTCGCTGAGGTCGACCAGCCCGCCATCGGCGAAGCGCCCCATGTTCTGGTAGGTCCAGGTCAGCACGTCCGGGGCGGTGTCGGAAGCCAGGCGGGTGCTCAGCCACGAGGTCGGGTTGTCCGCCGGGGTGGAGGTGAGGGTGACCGGCGTGCCGCCGTCGTCGTACTCGGTGATCAGCTCCTCGAAGGTCGCCATCGAGGCGGGGACGTTCCACGTCGCGTGGGTGAGCTCCCCGTCACCGCCCTTGCCGCCGCAGCCGGCCATCACGGCCGTGCCGGTCCCGGCCAGGGCGGCTGCCCCGGAGGCCTTGAACAGCTCTCGCCGGCCCAGATGCGGGAGCGTCAGATCGGAGATCGTGCGTGCCATGGTTCTGTCCTCCAGGTGGTGCTGGTCGGTTGTCGAACGGATGGTGCGGCCCAGGTGGTGCTGCCCCTTGCCGGGACGTGCTCTCCCGGGCGGCTCACTTCAGTCCCGAGCTCGCCATGCCCTGGACGAAGCGGCGCTGGAAGAGCAGGAACACGATGAGCACAGGGACGATGGAGATGAGGCTGACGGCCATGATCGGGCCGGTCGCCGAGTTGTAGATGCTGTTCATCGAGTTCAGGCCGACCGGCAGGGTGTAGCTGCTGATGGACGGCAGGGCGATCAGCGGCCAGATGAACTCGTTCCAGCGCCACACGAAGGTGAGGATCACCAGTACGGCGATCAGAGGCCCGCTCATCGGCAGCACGATGCGCCAGAAGATGGTCAGCTCGCCGGCGCCGTCGACGCGGGCGGCGTTGATCATCTCGTCGGGGATGGAGAGCATGAACTGGCGGGCCATGAAGATGGCCAGCGCCTCCGCAGAGCGGGGGAGGATCACGGCCCAGGGGGTGTCGGTCATGCCCAGTGAGTTCACGATGATGAACTCGGGCACCATGATCACCTGGATGGGCACGGTGATCGTCACCAGCACCAGCACGAACAGCAGGTCACGACAGGGGAAGCGGTACTTGGCGAAGGCGTACCCGCCCAGCAGGCTGGTGAAGACCGTGACGATCACGGCACCGATGGTGATGATCGTGCTGTTGAGGAACCAGGTGAGGATGGGTTGGGTCTCGAACGCGGTGGCGAAGCTGCCCCACTGCATGGCATCGGGCCACAGGGAGAACTCGGGGGTGTTGACCTGGTCCGGCGGGCTGACCGCGGTGACGAAGATCCAGTACACCGGCGCGATGGTGACGATCGCGCCCAGGATCAGCAGCAGCCACAGCAGCAGAGTGCCGGGGCGGCGCAGGCCGCGTCGCGGGCGGCGGGGCTGCCTCGTCGGGGACGGGATGCGGGTCGCGGTGGCGCTCATACGGCCATTTCTCCTTCGGCGCGCTCGGACTGCCTGCGCACGACCGCCAGCAGCAGCAGGATGATGGTGAGCACGACGCTCAGCGCGCTGGCGTAGCCCAGCTCCCCGTTGGTGAAGGCGGATTCGAAGATGTACTGCAGCAGGACGGTGGTCGCGAAACCGGGACCGCCGCCGGTCATCACGTAGATGATGTCGAAGGCGTGCAGCGAGAAGATCACGTTGATGACGAACAGCAGGAACGTCGTCGGCGACAGCAACGGCAGGACGATCCGGAGGAACGCCTGCCAGGTGGTCGCTCCGTCGAGTGCGGCCGCCTCGTGCAGGTCGGTGGGGATGTCCTGCAGCGCCGCCAGGTACACCACCATGCACAGGCCCACGCGCGTCCACACCACCGCCAGGATCAGCGTGACCATGGCGAGGTTGGGCGAGGTGAGCCACTGGACCCGGTCCAGTCCCAGAGCCGCCAGACCGTTGTTGATCACGCCGTAGTCGCCGTTGAAGATCCACGACATGATCAGCGACGTGACCACGCCGGAGACGACGATCGGCAGGAAATAGGCGGTGCGCAGGATCGCTCGGCCGGGCATCGGCCGGTTCAGGGCGATCGCCAGCGCCAGCCCGATCGCCATGCTCACCGGGACCGTTCCCACCGTGAAGATGGCCGTGATCTTCAGACTCTGCCAGAACAGCGGGTCCTGGACCATGCGGGTGTAGTTGTCGACACCGATCCATTCCCCGGTCCCGAACTGGGCGACGTCCTGGAAGCTCAGCACCAGCATCCACCCGATCGGCACGAAGGCGAAGACGATGTACAGGCACATGGCCGGGCTGATGAACAGCCACGGCGCCCACCGGGGCCGCAGGCCGTGCCGCCGTCGAGGTCGACGTGAGGTGTCGCCGGTCCGTGCCGGAGCCGCCGCGTGAGAGGTCGTCACCATCGTGGCTCCGCCGTTCGTGTCGGTGCGGACACGGCGCACTCGGCTCCCGATGTCCGGCGACATGTGCAGCGACGACCCTGTCGCATGGTCGGCCTCCTGTGGTCGAGCAGTGCGGTCCTCGCGAGGGGCGAGGATTCAGTTAGACGATAAACCGACGTGTGATGTGCGTCAACCGGTCAGGCGCGCATCGTGGGCGGGGGCGCCTTGGTCGAGGAGGTCAACTCCCGGTCTTGGGTCTGGCCGGCTCCGCGCACAGGCGGGACCACGCCGCGGCGCAGGGCCTCGCCGAACGCCGACGGATCGGGATCTTCGCCATCGACACCGGTGCCCCGAACACTCCCGAAGTACGCTCGGCGGCTTCGGGGGCTTCGGCGCTTTCGGCGGTGCTCATGACACGAGATCCCCTGAGGGACCGTGACCTGGTCGGTATCGAATCGGTCGCTCCACCGCCTCGTCGCGGGGGGACCTGGGGTGCGGCCCCATTCCGCGCCTCAGCCGCGGGCTTGCGTCGGCAAGTCGTCCTGGTCGTCCGGATACGACGGCTGCGCGCCGGGCCTCGTCACGGCAAAGGCTCCCACCCGCGCGGCGTGACGACATGCTTCGTCGAGACCGTGCCCCTGGGCGAGCTTCACGGCGAGTGCCCCGACGAACGCGTCGCCGGCACCGGTGCTGTCCACCGCTGTCACGGTCGGCGAGGTGATCTCGGTGGTGGCGGTCTCGTGACTCGCGATCGCGCCGTGCGCTCCGCGCGTCATGACGACGGACGGGATGCCGGCGCTGCGCAGTGCGTGCACGGTCATCGCGTCGTCGACGGGTGCGGCGGTGCCGGTCATCGCCTCCAGGACGAGGCGCCCTTCCGATTCGTTCACGACCAGCGGATCAGCCGTGGTCAGTGTGCGCTCACGGACGTCGATCACCGGAGCGAGGTTCAGCAGGAACCGGGTTCCGGCCTCGGCGCAGAGGCGCGCCAGCTGGTCGATGGCGGGCGCGGGGACCTCGCCCTGGGAGACGACGATCCCGCTCGCGGCCACCTCCTCGCGCAGAGCGTCCACGTGCTCCGGCGACCAGGTGCCGTTCGCCCCGGCGAGGATCACGATGCTGTTCTCGCCCGGCTCGTCGACGGTGACGACGGCCAGCCCGGTCTCGACGTCCGGAACCTCCGTCGTGGCCGACAGATCCGCTCCTGCCCGCCGCAGCAGCTCCAGAGCGAGATCCGCGTCGGCCCCGGTGCCGGTGCGGCCGGCGAAGCGGACGTCGCCGCCCAGCAGGGACGCCGCGCACGCCTGATTGGCGCCCTTGCCGCCGGGAGAGCGACGCGATCCGGTGCCGAGGAGGGTCTCGCCCGGCTCGGGGTGACGTGGCACGCTCAGGACGAGATCGACGTTCACGGAGCCGACGACAAGGATCCCGCTGCCGCTGCCGCTGCCGCTGCCGCTGCCGCCGCCGCTGCCGCTGCCGGTGCTGTTCTGCGTCGTCATGACGGGTCGCCCCCGCCGAGGTACCGCTGCGGATTGGTGGTGATGAGCTGCTCGGCCCGTGGGCGATCCACGCCGCGCGCCACCAGCAGCTCGAGGAAGGCCGTCGGCACGAGCATGAACCCGCTGCCTCCCAGGCTGCTCCACATCTGCTTGAGGAACAGGTCGTGGCTGAGAAGGATCCGGTCGCCGTACCCGAGCTGGATCAGCCGGGCGACGGCATCGGCGGTGTCGCCGATCGCGGGGGAGGCCCCCTCGCCCGGGAAGGAGATGTCCAGTCCGATCATGTCGAACTCGAGCCAGACGCCACGATCCAGGAGCCGACGCTGGTAGTCGACATCGCTCCCGGAGGGATCGCTGTGGGCGAGGGAGATCCGCGAGGGGTCCGCGCCCATCTCGCCCACGGCGATCTCGAGCACCTCCTCGCCCCGGCGCTGCCAGCCGGGCATGTGGATGTTCATCGCGACGTCGGGACTGTCGTGCTGGGCGAGGGCGGCGGCGCGCAGCCCGGTGCGCTCGCCAGGGGTGAAGTCGGGGGAGACGCCGACCTCGCCGATCATGCCGGCGCGGATCTGCTCCGTGCCGACGCCGTCCCGGAGCTCGCCCGCGATGTGCTGCGCGAGCTCGTCCACGCAGGAGGTCGTGATGCGCTCTCCCTCGAACGTCTCCAGATACGTGCCGGTCGACATGACCACGTGCAGGCCGGTCTCCCGGGAGAGCCGGACCAGATCCTGCGGAGACCTCCCGATCGCCGCGGATCCGGTGGCATCGACGATCGTTCCCCCGCCGACTCCCTGGAACGCCGTGGCCTCGGCGCTCACGCCGGCGAAGGCTTTCGGGGCGACATTGTCGGGGCTGCAATACGGATCCTGCTTGAGCGCCCATTGCAGGGACGGCTCGACGGGATGGCCGGGCAGGATCCGGCTGAAGGGATAGGTCGGCTCGACGAGGCACCCGCGCAGGTCGTTGAACAGGTGCTCGTGCGGGAGGATGACGCCGAGCTCCGACGCCTCCACGGCGCCCATCACGGTCTGCACCGTCGGTTCCGACGTGGTCATGAGCTCACCTCCTCCGAACTCGGCTCGATCCCGTCGTGCGCGGTCAGCTGCCGTGCCCCGCTCTCGTCCCGCACATGCTTCGAGGGGATCATCGCGATCGCCGACGCGCACAGCGCCACCAGGGCGCCCAGGATGGTCACGACATGGACGACGCCCATCCCGGGCAGCAGCGAATCGATGACGATCGACCCGACGAGCTGGCCCGCCGTGGAGGACAGCGCCAGGAGCAGCAGGCCCAGGCGACGGACCAGGATCGCCATCAGGCCGATCGAGGCGAGGCCGAGAGGCCCGCCGAGGTACATCCACCAGGTGTCGGGAAGAGCGAAGCTCGCATGTCCGGTCCCCATCCGGATGATGAAGGCGACCGTCAGGAACAGGAAACCGATGAGGAAGTTCCAGGTGATCGAGACCAGCATCGATCCGGCGAGCTTGCCGATGTTCGAGTTGCCGGCGGGCTGCCAGCCGGCGAGCAGGCCGCCCGCGAACGGCAGGACGATCAGGGCGAGCGCGTGCGGGGTCTCGAAGTTCGGCGATACGACAAGGACGGTCGCGACGACGGCGAGCACCGCACCGATGAGCCGGAACACGCTCAGCGCCTGCTTGAAGGGGATCCCGATGCCGAGGCGATCGCACACCACGCCGGAGATGACCATGCCGGAGATCAGGGCGGTCTGGAAGGTCGCGACCCCCAGGGCGCCGACGGAGATGCCCTCCGACAGGACGATCATCGCGCCGCACAGGCCGGCGAAGAAGTTCGGCCAGGGGATGGAGCCGCGGCGGAACTGCCCGGGCAGGGCCAGGAATGCCCGGCGCGTCGATGTGCGGGGCAGGATGATCACGAGCATCAGCAGCAGGCCGCTGCCGAAGGAGACGATCGAGGCGAGGTGACCGTCGCCGAGGTCGGTTCCGAGCCGCCCGTTGACAGCGGACTGCATTGGACCGAGGGTGCCCGCGAGCACGGTGAACAGGACGAAGAGGCCGACGGATGCGGTCTTCGCGACGGGCGGTCGATCGTGGACGACGTTGTCCTGAGGTGCGGTCATGTCATGCCACCTCGTCCGGGTCCTCTGCGGCCAGCCAGGTGATGGCCTGGCCGAACAGCGTCGCATAGCCGTCCCACTCCATGAACTCCTGCGGGGCCCAGTGCGGCGAGACGTCGGAGGCGAAGGCGAGGGTGCGCCCGGCACCGACGGAGCGGACGGCGAGCAGCGGGCGGCCCTCGACCTCGGCGAGGACGGTCGCGTCCGGCTTGGCGACGAGCTCCTGGTATCCGAGCAGGATCGGCCAGGTCTCATCCAGCCCGGAGACGACGGGATGCTCGGTGCCGGTGAGCCGTCCCTGGACACCCTGCGGAGATTCCACCCGGTCGTCCCAGCGATGGATGTCCACGGGCAGGACCTCCTCGACGGCGGTGCCCGCGTAGTTCGCCTTGGCACCGAAGCCCTGGAACGAGAGGTAGCCGCCGGCCATCATCAGCCCGCCGCCGTCGCGGACCCAATCGCGCAGCAGATGCAGACGGTTGGGGGCCGGGCGGCCCTGGTCGAAGACCTGGGGAGGCAGCAGCAGGGTGTTGGCACCGATGTCCGAGAGCAGGACGACGTCGTAGACATCGAGCTCCTCGCGGGTGAGGGGGAAGAACTCGGCCACGTCGTGCGAGCGCAGATGTGTGACGTCGTGTCCGCTGCCTCGCAGATCCTCGAGAAGCTGTGCGCAACCGATCTCCACCTGGGTGTGCGGGAAGGGGTCATAGCCCTTGTGGTCGATCGTGGCGCTGACCCACGACTCTCCTGCCAACAGCACCTTCGCCATCTGTGTTCCTCCTCGAACTCGGGATCATGGAGTGTTGCGCAACGATTGCGCAATGCTTATGGTTGTCGACTCTAGGCCCGCGGCGTTCTGAAGGCAAGCCGCTCCCGCGTACCCTGTCGACGCAGCGCCACTGGAAGGGGCCCCATGTCGATCTCCGCCGTCGCCCGGGAAGCGGGCGTGTCGACGTCGACGGTCTCGCGCTTCCTGAAGGGGGAGCTCCGACTGAGCGCGGAGACCGAGGCGCGCATCCGCGAGGCCATGACGGCCACGGGGTTCTCCCTCCCCCGCCGCAGGGTGCAGCACCTGGCGCTGGTCATCCCCGAACTGTCCAACCCGTACTTCGCGCAGCTGACGCAGGCCGTCACGGATGCAGCGCACCATCGTGACCTGGAAGTCTCTGTACTGGTTTCGGACGGGCTCGAGGCCCGTGAACGCAGAATCGTGGCCAAGTGCGCCCGCGGCGGCGGCCTGGGCATCGATGCCGTCGTGTTCGTCTCGATGACCGGGAGCGGAGCGCTGCTGGCCGAGGTCCCCGACGACTTCCCGTTCGTGACCCTGGACGAGCGACTGGACGGAGAGCTCACCGAGCACCGCTCGTTCGTCGGCGCGGACAACTTCGAAGGCGCCTATCAGGCGACGACCTTCCTGCTCAGCCGCGGGCACCGACGTATCGCGCACGTCGCCGGCCCGGGGCATCTCGGATCGGCGCGCGATCGCCTGCGCGGATACCTGCGAGCAGTGCGCGACGCCGGACTCGAGGTCGACCCGCAGCTGGTGCTCGAAGGGACGTACTCGGAGCCCTTCGGCGCCCATGCCCTCTCCCGCATCCTCCGCCTCGAGGATCGGCCCACCGCGGTCTTCGCCGCCAGCGACGTCGTCGCCGTCGGCATGGCCGCGGCCGCACCCATGCACGGCATCCGCATTCCGCAGGATCTTTCGCTGGTCGGTTTCGACGGCATCGAGCAGGGCTCCTGGGTCACGCCGCGCCTGAGCACGGTCGTCCAGCCGCTCGAGGAGATCGCGCGCCATGCGCTGGACCTCGTCGACGCCGCCAATGACGGTGCCGAGCCGACGGCGCACGTCCTGCCGATGGAGCTGAGGATCGCCGAATCGGTGGCAGCGCCGCCCTCAGCGCCTTGAGAGCAGCACCCGCTCGAACAGATCCGCGGCGGTCGCCAGCTGGGCGAGCTCGAGCCGCTCGTCCACGGAATGCATCTGTGCCGGGTCTCCCGGCCCCCAGACGACGATCGGCACGTCCGGGCGGAACCCCTGCAGCACGGAGCCGTCGGTGAAGTAGGTGACCGGCGCGGGATCGACCGGCGCGGGCAGCGCCCGCACGAAGGCCGCATCGTTATCGGTGTTCAGCGCCGCGAGATCGAGGATCGTCTCGACCTCGTCGATGCCCCCGACCTGCCGCCAATGCTCGAGCAGAGGAGTCGATGCGGCGACGGTCCGCAGATCCAGAGTTGCAGTGGCCGCAGCGGGAACAATGTTCGTGGCGTCACCGCCATGGAACGTGCCGATCGAGGCGGTCTCTGCGCCGAGCACCTCGTCGTGGCGCAGCGGAGCGGTCTCCAGCGCGGGACCCACCGCCGCGGCGAGGCGGAGCACGGCGTTGACCCCGCGCTCCGGGGCAGAACCGTGTGCCGCCTGGCCTCGGGCGATCAGCCGCAACCAGCACGCGCCGCGGTGGCTGCATCGCACGCTGAGGTTCGTCGCCTCCGGAATGATGATGCCGGTCAGGTCGAGATTCGCGAGGACGTCACCGGCGTCCTGGGCGCCGAGCGAGCCGATCTCCTCGTCGGCGGTGAGGAGCATATGCCCGCCGGCGCCCCGGGTGGCGGCACCGACCAGAGCGGCCGACGCCGCGGCCAGTCCGCCCTTCATGTCCACGGCACCTCGCCCGTGCAGGTGCTCATCGTCGTGCTCCCCGCCGAGAGGGTCGTGCGACCACTGCTGCGCATCGCCGACTGGGACGGTGTCCGTGTGGCAGGCGAACAGGGGAGACGGGGCGTCCGGACCGACGGAGATCAGGGTCCAAGGGCGGGCCTCGCCACCGGTGCGAATGCGAGCGGCGGGCATGCGCTCGCGGATGAGGTCGGCGGTGTGCTGCTGGACTCCCCGCATCCCCTCGCCGTCCCCCGACGGGCTGGAGATGCGGACGAGATCCGAGGCCAGGGCGACGGGATCGAGCAACGGTGCCTCCCAGGGCGAAGGGCGGAACGGGGCCGTGCAGGGTGATGCGGTCGTCCGCCGGGTTCCGATCAGGTGCACGACTCATCGTGCAGCACCACGGTCGTCGGGGTGCTCTGCGTGGTCACTGCATCGCCGGAGCCGATGATCGGGTCGGCGGTGAAGGTGGAGACCTCGTCCGCGCCCTCCCGGTACGTGTCCGGAGCGGTGTGATGGAGGTCGGCCTGATGAAGGGCCTCCAGGGCGACGTCTGCGACCTCGTAGGGGTATGTGGCGGTGCCTGCGGGATTCTCGTCGGGCCACTCCTTCTGCGGCACGGCTCGTGACGTCTCCGCGGCGGTCGGCTCGGCGATGTCGATCGAGTACAGGGACCCGCTGGCGCCCATCAGGAACCATGCCCCCGAGGGCGCCTGGACCGCCAGATGCAGTTCCGCCGCGGCAGAGGCGTCATGGGCGAACTGCTCGGCCGGGGCGTCGTCCTGGTTCGGGCGGCTCTCCTCCAGATGCGCCCACGGCACGTGGACCGTCGAGCACAGGGGGATCCCGCCGATCGCCCCTTCCACCTCGTCGAGCGAGCCCCCGGTGTTCTGCAGATACCAGTAGGCGACCGAGGGCAGCGTCATCGATGTCGTATTGCTGATCAGCACACCCTCGGGATCGTTCGAGATCCGGATCCCGGAGAGGAACTCCCGGTCGGCAGCCCGGGTACGCGATTCCATCTCCGCCAGCGCGGCGCGCGTCTGCTCCTGCGCCGCATTCGCCGAGGTGCTGGCTGCGCGAGCCTGCAGGGCGACGAACACCAAGGTGAGAAGCGTCGCGACCGCGGTGACCACGGCGAGACTCTCCTTTCCCCACCTCTCCCACCAGGAGGCGCGCTCGGGCGAGTTCCTCACGGGTTTGCTGGCGGGCGCCGCGGTGCTGCCGTCCGGGCTGGGAGGCGCGGTCGCGGCGTCTGCCTCGGTGCGGAGCCGCTCCTCGGTCTCGGCGTGGAGCCGCGACGCATTCTTCATCGCATCGGTGGCAACACGCATGGCGTCGGTGGCGGTGCGGGCTGCATCCCGGGCGGACGTCGCCGTGAGTCGGAGCTCCTCCCGCTCGGCGCGGCGCATGAAGAACACACCCATCTGATCCCCCTCAGGCATCGCAGCAGTTCTCGCGAATACTACTGATCGTGACGCGCGTGCTGCGTGCCCCGACGGCGGTGTCGGATATGTCGCCGCCTTCGCCCGAGCGTGCAGGTCGGACACGGCAGACCACGAAGCAGCAGGGGAGGCCGATCAGCGGTACCGGGGCCAGCGGCCCGTCGAGCCCGGCCCAAGGCCGTCAGTGCCCGGCGACCGGGCCGGTCGACCCGCGCCAGATCACCGTGTTCACCGGCTCCGAAGCCGGCACGGCCGACGCGGCCCCCGAAAGCCGCTCGAGCAGGCGCTGCATGGCCCGCACCCCGACCCCTTCGTGGTCGACCTCGACCGTGGTGAGGGTGGGGCTGAGAAGACCGGACAGCGGCAGGTTGTCCCAGCCGGTGACGCTCAGGTCTTCGGGAATCGTCCATCCCCGCTCCCGAGCTCCCTGGACGACCCCGCCGGCCACCACATCGTTGGCCGCGATGACCGCCGTCGGCGGCCGGGCGGCATCGATCGCGGCGATGGCCTCATATCCGGAGGCGGCACTCCAGTCCCCGTCGACGACCCCGAGATCCTCCAGGCCCTGCGACTCGATACCGGTCAGGTAGGCGTCCCGGCGCGCCCGCGCGGAGGCGAAGTCGAGGTCGCCGGTGATGTGCAGGAAGCGGCGGTGTCCGAGCGTTGAGAGCTCGCGGAGGAACTCGAGGACGGGGGAGGCGTCGCTGAGCTCTCCGATACCGCGCATCGCATCGTCCAGCTCCCCGACGACCACCAGAGGAACGGGCGCGCATGCCTCCTGCGCATCAGCGGCCAACGGGATCAGGGACAGGATCGCCTCCGGACGACCGGTGCGCGCGAGCTCTGCGAGACGGTCGGTCCGCTCGTCGGCATCTCCGGTGAGGCCGACGACATCGAGCGTGAAACCGGCCCCTCGGGCGGCGTCGCTCGCCCCGGCGAGCACACGTGCGGGGCTGGACGTGAGCTCCGGGACCACCACCATCAGACGCTTCGACCGTCCGGTGCGCAGAGACCTGGCCAGAGGGTTCGGACTGTATCCGAGCTCGGTCACGGCCGCGGAGACCCTCTCGCGGGTCGCCGGCCTGAGCCCTTCGGGAGCCCGGAAATATCGAGAGACCGTCTGGTGGGAGAGCTGGGCGCGCTCGGCGACGTCGTAGATCGTGACGCGACGCGGAGTGGTCGCACGCGGCATGTGCCCTCCTTGGACGTGACCCTTGACACGAAAGTGATCGATCACTAGATTCTACCTGGCATTAGTGATCGATCACTTTAGGGATGGGCCGCCAGAGCACTCCGCCGTCGGAGTGCAGCCGTGGTGCCGACGAGTGCGAACCGTCCGCCCGCGTCCACCGACCACAGCCTGCTGGTGACGTCGGAGTTCCCGGGCCGGTCGACGACTCCCATCACGATCCACGATCCAAGGAGCACCCATGATCAGCCGACGCCGACTTCTCACCGCAGCAGGCACCCTCGGGGCGTTCGGCACCCTGGCGGCATGCGGCCCCAACGCCGACAGCGGCGACTCCGCGGGCGTCCGGATCTACTGGTGGGGCGGCGATCTCCGCAACACCATGACCCGCGAGGCGCTCGACCTGTTCTCCGAGTCCCAGCCCGACATCGCGGTCGCCCCCGAGTACAGCGAGTGGACCGGCTACTGGGACAAGCTCGCCACCCAGACCGCCGCGGGAGACGCTCCGGACGTGATGCAGATGGACGAGTCCTACATCGACTCCTACGGCACTCGCAGCTCTCTGCTCGACCTCGAGACCATCTCGGACCTGCTGGACCTCAGCGACATGGACGAGGACATGCTCGAGACCGGGCGCCTGGCCGACGGCACCCTGGTCGGCGCGCCCCTGGGCATCGGCATCCTCTCCGTCGGTGTGAACCCGGAGATCCTCGAACAGGCCGGGATCGAGATGCCGGACGACACCACGTGGACGTGGGACGAGTTCGCCGACCTCTGCACGCAGGTCAGCGAGTGGGCCGCCGCTGCCGGTGAGGACATCATCGGCCTGGACTTCTTCGGGACGAATGCGTCGGAGCTGGCGATGTGGGCGCGGCAGAGCGGCGAGCAGCTGTTCCCCCGAGAGGACGAGACCTCGATCAGCAAGGACACGATCGTCTCCTTCCTCGAGTACGCGCTGGAGCTGGTCGAGAAGGACGCGGTTTCGGGCCCGTCGGCGCAGGTCGAAGACGCGGCCGCGGGCGTCGAGCAGGGCCGGTTCGCCACCAACCGCTCCGCCTTCCATTTCCAGTTCCACACCCAGATCCAGACCTTCCAGGCCTCCTCGGGCTCCCCGCTGAAGCTGCTGCGGGTGCCGGCCCGCACCAGTGGCGATCCCCAGATGGTCAACAAGGCCTCGATGTACTGGTCGATCTCGGCCGACACGGCGAATCCGGAGGACTCCGCGACGCTCATCGACTTCCTGCTGCGCGACCCGGAGGCCGCCAAGATCCTCAAGATCGAACGGGGAGTCACCGCGTTCCCCGAGCTGCAGACCGAGATCGAGCCGGTCCTGTCGGACAACGAGATGGTCTCGCTCGACTTCGCGCGGGACCTGCAGGACGAGGTCGTGAAACCGCCGCTGGTCACTCCCAGCTCCGGAGTCGGATTCGGGGACGAGTTCAGCCGGCTCGCCGAGGAGTCCCTGTTCGGCGGTCGACCGCCGTCGGACATCGCCGAGGAGATCCTCGCCCAGCTCGAGACCATGCAGCCCGAGAGGTGACGGGCACCGGCGATCGGTCCTGCCTGATCCACCCGACCTGCGCAGTCCCCGCGCTCCACCCTGACGAAAGGCCTTCCCCATGCTGAACGTCGCCGTCATCGGTGCCGGGAACATCTCCGATTCCCACCTCCGCGCCTACCTGGATGCTCCTGATGAGGTGCGCATCGTGGCCCTCGCCGATCTCACCCTCGAACGAGCCGACGCGAAACGGGAGGCGTTCGCCCTGGCCGACGCCCGCTCCTACGCAGATCTCCAGGAGATGTTCGCGGCCGAGGACCTCGATCTGGTCTCCATCACGACGCCTCCGTCGGCGCATCGCCCCGTTGCCGTGCAGGCGCTGGAGGCCGGGATCCATGTCATCGTCGAGAAGCCGATGGCGCCCTCGCTCGAGGACTGCGATGCGATGCTCGCCGCGCAGCGGCGCAGCGGGAAGCTCCTCTCGGTGATCGCGCAGAACCGCTTCCGCGACGAGATGATGGGGCTGAAGGCCGTGCTGGACTCGGGGAAGCTCGGGTCGATCTCCCACACCCGGATCGCGTCGGAGTGGTGGCGGGGCCTGTCCTACTACGACCTGTGGTGGCGGGGCACGTGGGCCTCCGAAGGCGGCGGCTGCACCCTGAACCACGCGATCCACCACGTCGACCTCGCCCTGTGGCTGCTGGGCTCCCCGCAGGCGGTCGCGGCCATGATGACCAACGCCCAGCATCACAACGCCGAGGTCGAGGACCTCTCCGTCGCGATCCTGCAGTACGGGCGCGGCCTCGCCGAGCTGACCAGCTCGGTCGTCCACCACGGCCAGCAGCAGGAGATCGTGGTCCAGGGTGAACATGCCCGGGTCTCCCAGCCGTGGTCTGTCCGGGCTGAGACCGCTCAGCCCAACGGCTTCCCCACGGCCGACGGTGACACGGCCCTGATGGCAGAGCTCGACGCCGTCGCCGAGGCTTTGCCGCCTCTGGAGCACACCGGTCACGCCGGTCAGCTGCGTGACGTGATCGCCGCGATCCGGGACGGACGCGATCCGCTCATCACGGGGGAGGACGGCCGACGGGCGATCGAGCTGGTCACCGCGATCTATGCCGCCGTGATCGAGCGCCGCACCATCGACCTGCCGCTGCCGGCCGATGACCCGTACTACCGCGCGGGCACTCTGGAGGCCCGAGCCCCGCACTTCTTCGAGAAGACCGCGTCGGTCGCCTCCCAGGACGGCGGCATCACCGTCGGTGCCTGACAGCGCTCGTCGTGGTGGTCCGAGCTCCGGTCACCGACCCTCGCGCCGCACCCCCACATGCACGGTCGGCCGGTCCTGCTGGCCCACCACGACCACATAGGCGTGGGGGCCGTGGGTCCCGCTGGCGACGCGGTCCCCCTTCTTCTGCACGCCCTGGCCGAGGCGCGTGGCGGGCTCCTCGTCGTCGGCCTGGGCACGGGAGGGGATGCCGCCGTCGAAGGCCGCGTCGACCCAGTCCTCGATCCTCGTCGCATCCGCGGTGAAGGCGATGGTCTTGCTCCATTGCTCATCCCCCCGGATGGGGCCGGCGTCGAGCTGGACGGAGAACTCCGGGCGGGGCAGGTCCACGGCGTCGAGGATCTCTTCGGCGCTGCCCGGGATGTCGTCCTCGGCGCCCGCCCGGCGGATCGCGCCGCACCCGCTGGCGAGCAGGGCGAGGGCGGGAAGCGCGGCGGCGCCGCGCAGGAGTCGACGACGGTTCACGAGAGAGGATCCTTTGAGCTGCTGGGCACGGGCCGCGAGGCACGGGCTGCTGGGTGCTGGGCCGAGGCGAGTGTATGCGCCCGTCCTCCGCGGATCCCGAAGGGTCCAGTGCCGCGGGTAGGAACCGGCGCCTGAACTCACGCCGTCATCATCCGTCCGATCGGGAGAACCGGTTCGTCATCAGGTTGCTGGTCGTGTGCAGCACCGTCGCCAGCAGCTCGTCGGTCTCGGTGCGGATCTGCTCGGCGATGCGCGTGTTCGCCTCGGCCAGCAGCTCCGACACGGACGCGTCCGCGCTCTCGTCGGCCGAGGCCTCCTGCACCAGGCGCCCGGCGGCCTCGTCGGCCGCGTGCACGGCGGCGTGCCCGAGAGCGAGCGTCTGCTGCTGGTAGCGCTCGATGAGCGGGGTGGTCTCGGCGAAGTGCGCATCGGCCAGGGTCGCGATCAGGCGCGAGGTCCAGTAGAAGCTGTCGGTGCTGACCTGCCCCGTCGTGGTGGCCAGGTACCGGGGCGCCTCCTCGACGTTCGTGAACATCGGGATCAGGGTGTTGAACGGGTTGGAGGCGAAGGCGATCCACTGCAGCGCGCGGGAGGGCTCCGGGCGGTCGGGCCGGACCTGGAGGATCGCCAGCGCGTTGTGCCGGTTGATGCCGATCGGACGGAAGGCCCGGCGCTCGGCGTCGGTGCCCCGCGGGGAGTACGGATCGTAGGGCGTGCCCTGGTAGTGCGAGCTGAGCACGTCCTTGACGTCCTCGATCGTCAGCATCCGCTCCGGCCGGCGGCTCCACGGCAGGTCATCGGAGTCGGGACGGTGCTCGGGGCTCGGCCCGTCCCAGTCCTCGCTGGTGGGGCTCAGGGTGCGCTGCATGGACCAGGCGCGCGGGGTGTTGTAGACGTGGTCGTGATCCGAGTGCGAGCCGAACGCCTCGCGGGGGTTGAACGTGCTCGGCCCGGCGCCGCCCGCAGTCCCGGTCGAGGCGAAGCCTGCCCCCGAGGAGCCGTGCAGGGTGAGGTCCAGGTGATGGGTCTCGAGGAACTCTCGCAGATCGGGGCTGGCGAGGTGGTCGCGCCCCTCGCCCTCGGCGTCCTGCAGGTCGAAGGAGTCGATGCCCAGCTGGTTCGGCATGGTCACGTAGTGGTCCTCGGGCACGCGCCGGGCGATCCAGTGGTGCCCGCCCACGGTCTCCAGCCACCAGATGTCCTCGACGTCGCTGAAGGCGATGCCGTTCATCTCGTAGGTGCCGTGCTCGGCCAGCAGCGCCCCGAGGCGCTGGACCCCCTCGCGGGCGCTGCGGATGTAGGGGAGCACCAGGGTCAGCATGTCCTC
This sequence comes from Brachybacterium fresconis, assembly GCF_017876515.1. Classification (NCBI taxonomy): domain Bacteria; kingdom Bacillati; phylum Actinomycetota; class Actinomycetes; order Micrococcales; family Dermabacteraceae; genus Brachybacterium; species Brachybacterium fresconis. The sequence continues at coordinate 3,487,326 of NZ_JAGIOC010000001.1, forward strand.
CTCGCCGATCCCACCGGGCCGCTCCGGCCGATGCTCGGGCGAGCCGGGCGTGCCGCGCTCGGGGACGAGTTCGACGAGCGGATCCGCGCCGAGCACGCGCGGGTTGCTGGTCAGCGTCTCGGCGGCGCTCATCGCGACGTTCGCCGCGTTGACCCCTGCCGAGCCCCAGACCCCCTCGTCGGGCAGGGCGTTGGGCACCGCGGTGTATCGCAGCGGGCCCGCGGGCAGCTCGATCCGCCGACGCCCGAGCACGCTCGTGTACTCGCGGGGCTGGTCCTCGGGCCGGACCACCGTGACCCGCTTGGCGTCGAAGGACCCGTTCGAGGAATCCTCGGTGCGGGCCACCAGCGGTGACCCGTCGGCGCTCGCGCGCCTGCCCACCAGAAGCGTGGTGCATCCCATCAGAAGTTCTCCTCGGTCCCTCGACGTGCCGGGGCGACCCCGGGGTGAGGGATCGCGTGCTGTGCCACGGTAGACCTCACGGGGGAGGGGGCGACGTATCTCCGGGATCGGGGGTGCTGGCGCGGTCACACCTGGCACCATCGGGCCCGGACCGCCTGTAGCACAGTGCTACACTGTCGGTATGTCCAGAAGCAGTCAGCCCACCCGGCTCCCGGCGGATGTCTACGAGTCCGCCTCTGTCGCGGCACGCGTGACCTCGCGCACGGTGCCGCAGCAGATCGCGCATTGGGCGCGTATCGGGCGTGAGCTGGAGATGTCACCTCAGGTCAGTCATCGCGACGTCGCCCGGGTCCTCGCGGGCACCGGTTCCTACGACGAGCTGAGCGGGCAGGAGCAGGCCGTCGTCCGTCAGGAATGGGCTGATCGCATGGCGGCCCTGCGGTCGACGCTGGACTATGCCTCTGCGTTCTCGGCCGGCGGCGAGTCGTACTCCGAGCTGGACGAGGACGGGAACGTCGTCATTCGTTCCGCGGGCTGATGCCGGTCCTGCATCTGCTCGTCGGGCCCAATGGTTCCGGGAAATCCAGCTATGTCCGCGACGTCCTGGGTCCGGCCACCGGCCTGCGGTTCATCAATGCCGACGAGATCGCCGCCGAGACCTGGCCCGAGGCTCCGTCCGAGCATGCCTACGAGGCCGCGCGACATGCCGAGGCCCGGCGCCGGGAACGGATCGCGGATGGCTTCTCGTTCATCTCCGAGACGGTGTTCTCGCATCCCGGCAAGATCGATCTCGTCGCCGATGCCGTGCGCGCCGGACACCTCGTGCACCTGCATGTCGTGATGGTTCCCGTCGAGCTCGCCGTGCAGCGCGTGCTCGAGCGCGTGGTCCGGGGCGGGCATGAGGTGCCCGAGCAGAAGATCCGCGACCGCTACGACCGGCTGTGGGATCACGTCGGCCAGGCGATCCTGATCGCCGACCTGGCGGACGTGTTCGACAACAGCAGTGCCCGTACCCCGTTCCGCCTCTGCGCCTCTTTCGAGCACGGGGAGCTCACCGGCGCGGCGAGCTGGCCCCGATGGACGCCCGCGGCGCTTCGGGGGCGCGGAGGCGGCACCTGAGAAGGACGTCGTAGCTCAGCACCCCGCGCCGGTCCGGATCGGCACGGAGAACTTGCCCGTGCTGGTGGCGCGGTATCGGAGGCGTCTTTCTGTGCGCCCGCTGTCACCATGAAACACTGGTCACATACTTTCAGCTCCAACGAAGGGCATGGCATGAATACATTCCTCGGCATCGGGGTCATCGGCGTCGTCGCTTTGATCCTCGTCGTCGTCATCGTCGTCGCATTGATCGTCTTCCTCGTGATCCGCACCTGGATCAAGGTCGCCCGTGCCGATGAGGCGCTCGTGATCTCGGGCAAGAGCCAGAAGAACGTGGACGGCAGCACCTCGGCGACCACGGTCGTGGTCAACGGCAGGGCGATGGTCAACCCGGTCACCCAGCGCCACGAGGTCATCTCGCTGCGCCAGCGCCAGGTGAACATGCGCGCGGATGCTCAGTCGGCGGACAACGTGACCGTCAGCGTGGAGGCCGTGGCGCTGGTGAAGATCGGCTCGGACCCGGACCTGGTGCGTCGGGCGGCCGAGCGCTTCGCCTCTCAGGACGAGGCCATCGAGTCCTTCACGCAGGATCAGCTCGAGGGTGTGCTGCGCGGCGTCATCGCCCAGCAGTCGGTCATCTCGCTGATGCGGGACCGCAAGGTCTTCTCCGAGCAGATCGCCGAGACCGTGATCCCCGAGCTGCGTGAGCAGGGGCTCATCCTCGACTCCTTCCAGATCCGCGGCATCGCGGACGACGTCGGCTACATCCAGTCGCTCGGCGCGCCGGAGATCGAGGCCAAGCGCCAGGCGGCCGAGATCAGCCAGACCAACGCCGAGCGTGCCGTCGCCAAGGAGCGCATCCGCAACGAGGAGCAGAACCTCGTCGAGAACCAGGCGCTCGACACGAACAGGGCCAATGCGCAGGCGGAGGTCGGTCGTGCCCAGGCGCAGGCCGAGCAGGCCGAGGCCCTCGCCGGCGAGAAGTCCCGCCAGGAAGTTCTCCAGCAGCAGGCCGAGAACAAGCAGGCGCAGCTGGACGCGGACGTCAAGCGCGTCGCCGATGCCGAGCTCTACCGGCGCGAGAAGGACACCGAAGCCGATGCCTACGAGCAGCGCCGTCAGGCCGAGGCTCGCGCCGAGGTCGCCGACGCCGACGCCCGCGCCGTGAAGCTGCGGGCCGATGCCGACGCGGAGGCCGAGCGCCTGGCCGGTGAGGCCCGCGCCGATGCCATGCGTGCCGAGGCCGAGGCGCTGCGGGAGAATCAGGAGGCGCTGCTGGCCCAGCGCGTCGTCGAGCAGCTGCCCACCCTCATGGAGACCTTCGCCAAGGGCTACGCGCAGATCGGCAAGATCACCGTGGTCAGCTCCGACGGCAACGACGGCGACGTGGCCGGCAAGCAGTTCTCCGGCGAGTCCGCCGGTGCCCTGCGCGGCGTGTTCGACACGGTCGAGTCGACGCTGGGGCTGAGCATCCCGGACCTGATCCAGGGGCGTGCCACCGGCGCGGCCCAGGGCGATGCGATCGGGGAGGCGCTGCGGGAGCAGACCTCGGATCGGGGAACGGGGGAAGCGCCGCACGGCGGCGCGGCCCCTGCTCCGGCCGGCGACGCGCCCGCGGCCCCGAGCCGCGGAACGGACGAGTCCGGCACCGACTGAGCCGTCCCGGGCCCGCTCTCACCGACACCGCCGCCCTCCCTCGCCACACCGACCCCGATCCCCACACCGACCACCCTCGCCACATCGACTCCGATCGCCGCACCGCCCTCCATCGCGCTTCGACCTCTGCGTTGTCGGTGCCACAGTCGATTGTGCGAACGAGAACGCAGAGGTCGGCTGTGTGGTGGGGCCTCAGCTGGCCGAGGGGCGGCGGTGGCCGCGTGGTGAGCGTGCGGGTGGGCCCTGGATAAGGACCTCGCCCGATCAGCGCGCCTGGTCCACGAGGTGATCGCCGTCCATCCCCGTGGTGGTGTTCACGCCGAGGACGAGATCGTCGTGCGTCTGGGTGTTCACGTAGGTCACGTAGACGTGGCCGGCGGCGCCCTGGGCCGCGACGCGCTTCCAGTGCGTGGGCGCGGCGTCGTGCTCGGTGATCGCGCTGCGCGCATCAGCCGTGGTGTAACGCTGGAGATCGACGTCGTCGCCGGCACCGAACTCCTGCACGGTGCGGTCCGCGTAGGAGACGGGGCTGATCGTGCCGGCCTCGGCCTCCGAGGGAGCCGGTGTCGCCGGGGCGGCGAGGGCCGCGGGCGCTGAGACGGCTCCGGCCAGGCCGACGGCGGCGACGGCTGCGAGATGACGGATGCGGATCATGAGCGATCACTCCTTGATCGAGTGTCCCCGGGGGCGTCGCCGCACGCAGCTTTCCACGTCCGCCGCCCTCGAGGCGGGAACAGCTTCCGTTGAACCACTCTTTGCCCTTTCGTGACCTGATGTCAAGGGTGGGGGCCGGGACGGGCTCGTGGGTGGGCTGATCGGCAGGGTGGGGCCATCCGACGGATCTCGGCGCATGGGCACTGCGTGTCGGGCCGGTCTATGTTTGATTCAACATCAGAGGAGCCCTTCTCCTTGCTCGTCGGGAAGCGGGTGTGGCGACTGCAGCGCCGTGTACCCGGAGCGCGATCTTTTCGAGCTGATGTGTGCTGCGACGGCGAGGAGCGGCGTGACGCCACGATCCGGCTTCGAGGATCGGGTGTAAAGTGGCTCTTCCCGGTTCGTGGTGATGGGGAGCGTCGCGTCGTTGGCGTAGAACGGCTCGTGGTCCTGCTGTGATGGGTGTTGTCAAGACATCCACATTCCAGAGGACCACGAGCCTGTGCACGAGAATACTGGTTCGCAGCGGGATGCTGCGAGCACGATCTTCAACCTGCCCAACTACCGCGTCATCGATGCCGTCGACCTGCCCGATGGCAGCCGGCGGGTGGTGATCGCCTCGACCGTCCCGCCGGGCTGTCCGTCCTGCGGGGCGCTCGCGACGCAGGTCCACTCCCGCCGGATGCAGCAAGTCAGGGACGTTCCCGTCGCCGGGGCGACGGTGGTGGTGTGGGCCAAGCGGCGCTGGTTCTGTCTCGAGCCGGCCTGCGCCCGGGGCACGTTCGCTGAGGCCACCGAGCAGATCCCCCGATACGCCCGCTCGACCACCAGGCTGCGCGATCAAGTCGTCTCGGCCGTGATCACCTCCGGCCGGGCAGCTTCCGAGGTCGCCCGGGCCCACGGCGTCTCGTGGTGGCTGGTCCAGGCCGCCCTCAGCGCCGCTGCCGTGGTCCTGACCGACGTCGAGAAGACGTGCGTGACCCGGCTGGGCATCGATGAGCACCGCTACCGGTCAGTGCGCTGGTTCCGCACCGATCAGGGCTCCTGGAGGCGGTTCGAGCCGTGGATGACGACACTGGTCGACCTGGCCACCGGGCAGGTCCTGGGCATCGTCGACGGCCGCGACAGCGCCACCGTCGGGGACTGGCTCGCCCAGCGCTCCGAGGCCTGGCGGGAGCGGATCGAGATCGTCGCGATCGACCCCTCGGCCGCGTTCCGCAAAGCACTACGGACCTACCTGCCCCGCGCCGCGGTCTCGGTCGACAAGTTCCACCTCGTAAAGCTCGGCAACGACATGGTCACCACCATCAGGCAGCGCCTGGCCCGCACCCACCGCGGTCGCCGGGGCCGCAAGGACGACTCGGCCTGGGCCCACCGGATGCTGCTGCTACGCGGCGGCGACACCCTCACCCCGCGAGCCTGGGAGCGGCTCGAGGACGTGTTCCGCACCGATGACCCCACCGACGAGCTCTCCGCCGCCTGGGGCATCAAGGAGCAACTCCGCCGCCTGCTGGCCACCGACACCCTCGCCCAGGCCTGGGACGAACGGATGCGGATGGGCTACTTCGCCCAGATCGCGAACATGCCCGAGGCGACAAAGCTCTACGACACCGTCGTGGCCTGGTGGGACGCGATCGAGGTCCTCATCGTCACCGGCGCGACCACCGCCCGCGTCGAGGCCGCGAACACCGGCATCAAGAACATCAAACGCACCGGCCGCGGATTCCGCAACGCGGAGAACTACCGGATGCGTATCCTGCTGACCAGCGCCGCGAGAACCGTAGCGTGAACACCCTCCACAGCAGGGTCATTCACCACGAACCGCGAAGAGCCTGTAAAGTATGCTCGGGGGAGGCATGAGTAGAATCGATGCTCGGGGGAGCAGTGGAGCCACAAAAAAGGGCCAGCAACAGGACCGTCTATGTCAAGGCGAGGATGCCAGACGGAGTCTTAGAGGAGCATCGACGTAGAGCTTTCGAGGATTGGGGGTGGTTCGCCTCTGAAGTCGAAGCGGGATTTGTGATAGCCATGCCGTTGTATTGCGCGCGAGCGGCGGCGATCAGCGTTGCTCGCGGTGAAATTAGTGCATTCGCTCAACGCCATTTTCCCCTGATCGTCGATGAGCTTCGATTGTTTGTCCCCGCTCACGATACGAGGGTTCGAACGGTGATTACCCGCACTTCTGGGGGCTGGGTGGATCTTTGGCCGAAATGGTTCAGGCAGAATCCCGACATGAAGCTCGAGGCTAGTCAGTGGGAAGTCTCTGTAGAACGTAGCGATGCGGACTCTGTCGCGGATCGCCGCGCCGCGCACGAGAAGCAAGCCAATCAGGCGGCGATCGCGTCAGAACTTCCTGGAACTGCGTTCGATGCCGAGACGATGGGAGTCTTCACCGCGGCTGAGCCAAGCAAGGTTGTGCCGGAGCCCTCGACGGCCCCTTGGCGATCGATTGGTTTCATGGCGCTCGTCGTGGTGGCACTTCTCGTGGCGGTGGGCAGCGGCGCTCTGCCCTGGTTGCCCGTGACCACGTGGGTCCGCTGGGTCGGAGGCGGAGTGGCTGTGCTGGCGAGTGTTACGGCAGCACTGTGGATCACGGGTGACAGGCTCTCGCGGTGGGTCCGCGCTTTTTCTGTGTTGATTGCGTTGTTCTTTTGCGCGACGCTCGGTTTCGCCAGTTCGATACTTGTGTCGCAGATAGCTTCCTACTGGCTGACCATCCCCATTGCGATCGCCATCATAGGGATTTACTTTGGCTGGGTGCATCTTTATGCTCTGCATCCAGGCGTGCGGGGATTGTGGTCCATGCCGGCCATCTCCCTCCTTGCGGCGGCATCCGCCGTTATCGGGCAATCTAGTGTAGCGTTATGGCTTGGAAGCTTGGGGATTCCGTCGGCAAAGGTTGCAGTCCCGGGGTGGTTTCATCTGATTGTTGCAGTTGCTACTGCTGGTGTGTTCGTGACTGTCATCGTATTGGTGGGTAGCTTGTGCGGATGGGCTAGATATGTCGGCGTGGGCGGCGGGAGTTTGATGGAGCGGGCTCAGGCCTTTCTGGGAGTTCTGTTTGTTACGCTGATGTGGCTATTGCTTACAGTTGCCACTACCCTTCTGACGTCGAGTACTGCAATTGGCTCTTGGTACGCCAAGTTGGACGAAGGGGGAACTCCGATGTTGACAGCCGAGTTTTTCTATAGCGGGTGCATCGTCGATTCCGGCGGAGACCTCGAGCGAGCGGTAATCCTTGAAGGGGTTGAGGGAGGCGCCTGGAAGGTGGCGTTCAGCGAAGGGGAGACGGAGACGCCGGTTGCCAGCGCGACGCGGATAGATGCAGAGCGCTTCACGGTGTTGCGTGCTGGTGATGCGGACGCCCGCTGCCGCTGATCGCCCGTTTCCCGACGTCGACCGAGCTGCACGACGTGGGCACGCGGAATCTCGAGCTCTTCGAGGAGCTTTTCGCCGCATGGAGCAGCTGGGCAGACCGTGTCGAGGTGTTTCCGTTGAGGCGTATCGAGGACCTCTGCGAGCTCAGAGGACGTCCTGTCAGTGAAGCTGCCGGGTGACGGCGCGGCTGAGGGCCTTTGCCAGCGTCGCCACCACGCCCGGGAGCAGAGTCTTCGGTGCCCCGACCATCCGCAGGTGACCGGGCCACCGCCGAAGAGGTGCCGGCGTCAGTCGACCACCTGCATGTCGAACACGTGGATGGACCCGTTGCCGGGAAGCACCACGGTCTCGATCTGATTGCCCTGCTCCAGCGGGATCGACACCGCGTGCACGGAGTAGGTTCCGTTCTCGTTGGCGTAGCCGTCGGGGGTGTTGCGTCCCTTCGTGGCCGCGACCACCTCGGCGTCCGGGTTCGCGCCCGCACCGGTCCAGTTCGGCACGGAGATCGTGCCCGTGCTGGTGGTGCCGTCGGTGTAGAACACGGTCGCGGTGCCGGTGGCGTTCAGGCCCGAGCCGGCGGCCAGGAAGGCCAGGTCGCTGCCCGAGCCGGACAGGGAGATCGCCTGCCCGGTCGCGGTGGCGTTGTCCTGCGCGCCGGCCTTCACGTCCGGCCAGGTGAACTGGGCCCCGGCGCCCTCGACGGCCGCTCCCGGCACCACGCCCGCCTCGCCCAGCTGCTCGGCCGAGAAGGAGTTGCCGTCCCCGTCGAAGTCGCCCTTCGCGCGGGCGGCGAGGGTGGTGACGCCGACGTTGTTGTACGCCTCCTGCAGCGAGGCGATCGGGGTGCCCGTGGTCATGACCTTCTCCTGCACCACGGTGCCGTGCCCATCCCCGCCGCGATACGTGACCGTCGCGGCGAAGGGGTGCATGCGGAAGCCCTCGCGCAGCGTGGGCACCCGCACCTGGAAGGACTCCGTGACGGTCCCGCCCGCGGCGATCGGGTCATCGACCGTGCGCTGTGCCGGGGCGGTGGTCCAGCCGGCCGGACCGTTCAGGGCGATGGTCGTCTCGGTCATCGCCTGGCGGGAGGAGTTGGTGACCGTGACGGTCAGGGTCTGGATCGTGTCCTGATCGGCCAGGTCCAGCGGCGTGAGGCGGACCCCGATCTGGTAGGGCGCCTGTGTGGCAGCCTGGGCGGGGAGCATCGCCCCCAGCAGCAGGGCCGTCCCGGCGATCAGGATGCCGAGCGCCCGCGCGCTCGCGGAGATCGCGCCGACGGTCCGGCCCGGTCGCGCCGTCGTGGGGGTGGGGGTCTGGTTCTCGATGCTCATCAGGGCATCTCCTTCCGCTCGGAATCGATGCCCTGGCGCAGCGTCGTCCACTTCCCGCGCGTGAAGTCGGGCATGGTCAGGACGGCGCCGCCCTGGTCGATGGACTCCTCGCTGAGCGGCACCGGTGCGCACCAGGTCGCCGAGTCGTAGACGTCGATGTCGGGGACGAGGCCGAGGCGGATCGCCTGCACGGTGCGCCACTGCATCAGGTAGTCGATGCCGCCGTGGCCACCGTTGTTCTCCGCGTCCTCGCCGACGTCCTGCCACAGCCAGTGGTCGAACTCGTCGCGGAACGCGTCGAAGCTGCGCCAGACGTCGTCGGCGTGGTCGGGTTCGACGTAGACCCGGGCGCCGGAGTCGCCCACCGGCACGTAGTCCTCCATCAGTCCGCGGGTGCCGGCCAGGGAGTTGATCCGGCTGTAGGGGCGCGGGGAGGAGACGTCGTGCTCGGTGCGGATCACGCGCCCCTTGTCGGTGTCGTGCAGGCAAGTGATGAGGTCACCCTTGACGTAGGTGTCCGCCCACGAGGGATGGTCCTTCGGCATGAACCGCTCGCGGTAGTCGGCCAGCGCCCGCGGGGCGGTCGCCGTGGCCCGGATGGTGGTGATCCGATCGCCGCGGTTGATGTCCATGGCGTTCGCGATCGGCCCCAGCCCGTGCATCGCGTAGAAGGACCGGTTGTGGGTGGTGTGCCAGGTGCGACGCCAGTGGTCGGTGTAGTAGTTCTCGTCGAACATGAGGCCGCGCAGGTCGTGCAGGTAGGCGCCGGCACCTCTGGTGACGTCCCCGAACAGACCCGCATGGGAGGCCCGCGCCATGGCCAGTTCGTTGCGGCCGTAGCAGCAGTTCTCCGCGAGGAACAGGTGGTTCTGCGTCTTCTCGACGGTGGCGACCAGGTCCCACATCTCGTCGACCTCCGTGGCGATCGGCAGCTCGACGGCCACGTTCGCCCCGGCCAGCAGCGACGCCTTCCCGTGGGCGTAATGGAACTCCCACGGGGTAGCGATGTAGACCAGGTCCAGCTCGACCTCGTCGAGCATGTCCTGGAAGGACGTGTCCTCGCCGCCGAACTCGCGGGGCCGGTCGTGGCCTTCCTCTTCCATCGCGTCGGCGACCTTCGTGGCGCGGTCGGCCCGGATGTCGCAGACCGCGTCGATCCGGGCACCGGGCGGGGCGGCCCAGCCCGAGGCCATCGAGGCGCCGCGGTTGCCCAGGCCGATGATGCCGATGCGCACGGTGTCGCGCTGGGCGTACGGGACGCCGACCATGCTGGCGGGGCCGGGTATCGGGGAGGCGGGGTCGAGCGCGGGGCCGGTCGGCGCGGCCAGGGCCGTGCCGGCTCCGGCGACGCTGAGTCCCGCGATGCCGGCGGCTCCGAGCAGTCCGCGTCGGGAGGGGGTGGAGGGATGGTTCACCAGGGTCACCTCACAAGGGGGTGGGGGAGATGCCCTCGCGGGGAGGGCCGCGACCGCGGGAACGTGACGGCCTCGCCCGGTGCGTCGGTGCGGCCGGACTGGCTCCAATGTGGCACAGACCACGGGCGATGGCAATCGTTTTACATCGTCGGAGAGCCATCAGGGCCGGTGCGCCAGGTCCGGTGCTCGCTTGGTGTCGGTGACGACGGCCGTCTGGCGGATGAAGGTACCTTCGGTGGCGGAGGACGCCGCGCTGCTGCCTTCGAACCAGACCAGTGCTTCGGCTGATCAGGCCTCATCCGCAGTCAGCGTCGACGACGGCAGCCAGTCGGCCCCGAGCAGCTGGGCGACGTCGGTCAGGCCGGCGGTGTCGCCTCCCACGGTGTCCGATGCTGCGGCGATCCGCTCCACCATCACCTTGGAGACCTGCTCCTCGACGGTGCCCTGGGCGTAGGCGATGTGCCACGGTGAGACCTGCTGGTCGCGGTGGGTGCGACCGGTGACCTGCCGGCCTGCGATGCCCGAGAAGCGGGCCTGGTGGAAGACGCCCACGCGGGGCTCGGTGCTCGCCTGGCGGCCGCCTTCGAGGGTCTCTCCTGCGTGCAGGCTGATCGAGGCGACCGTGGTGAACACGCAGACCTTCGCCTGCCCGGTCTGGAACCGCAGCCGCTCGGCCTCGACGTCGAAGCGGCCCTGGCCGTAGATCGTGGCGACCTCGAGACCGGAATCGCGCAGCCGCTCGGCGATCGGGTCGGCGGCGGTGGCGACGAACTCGACCGAGCAGGCCACCTGGCGCTCGGCCTCGACCTGCTGGGCGATCCAGGCGACCGTGGAGTCCACGCGGATCAGCCCGGCCTTCTGCCGGAAGCGCAGCAGCGCGGCCCGGCCCTTGGCGGTGTTGCGGCCGCGCCGGGCGATGTCCATCTCGCGGCAGAACTCGCCCCATTCGGCCTGGTACGCGCTTCGCTCCGCCGGAGTGAGCGCGACCGGCATACCGGAGATCGGCACCGGTCCCCACGGCGCGGCGCGGTGCAGCATCGCCGTCGGCCGCTGGTCCTCGAGCCAGCCGCGCACCCGCGCGAGATCCTCGGCCCGACGGGTTGCGTCGCTGGTCCACGTCGGCCCGTAGCGGCCCCCCTCGACGCCGACCCCGTGGCGCTCGAGCGCCGTGGCGAAGGTGGCACCGGGCTGTGACGCCGAGGTCCACTCCGTCATCGGCTCGCCGTGCACCTGCGCGTAGGCCGGAGCGAGGTAGGGCAACTCGAGCGGAGTGTGGCCGGGCGTCGCGGTGGTCGCGATGACGAACGGCGCGTTCTCGTGCGGCTTGGCGTGCCCGGAGATCCGTGCCCACAGCTTCCACCGCTTGGTCGTGGTCCGGCGCAGCGCGTGGGCCTCGTCCGCGATGATCACGTCCCACGTGTGGTCCGTGACCTTCGCCAGACGGTCCCAGGTGATCACCACCCACTCCAGGCCGCTGTCGCCCAGCGCCGTGATGGTGCGGCACCAGTGCCCGATCGTGATCGCGGCGGGACGATCCGCGACCACGAGCACCCGCTGCGCACCGCGGAGGTCACCCACCGCGCTCGCGCCGAGAACGGCGGAGATCGTCTTGCCGACGCCGGGCTCGTCGGCCAGCAGGAACTGCCGTCCACCGGACGCCGCACGCTCGGCGATCGCATCGGCCGCCTCGTACTGGTTCTGCCGGGGCTCGAGGTCCTCGGCCGGCTCGGGAACGGGCGTGGGACGGTCAGAATTGAGCGTGTTCTCGAGGAAGCGGCCGAGGGTGTGCGGGCCGGGAGCGTAAGGCGCGAGATGCTCGGGGAGCGCACGGCCGACGTACAGGTGCATCTTGACGGCAGGGTGCCAGGCGGCGCCGTCGACCTGGGTCCCGTAGGGGACGTCGAGCACCCACAGCCGCTCGCCCGGGCCGACGAACGGCAGCGGTCGCTGCGCCTGCGTGGACCCGTTGCGGCGCGGGGACCGACGGCGTCGGCGGGTACTGGATCGGCGAGGGGTGGGCACCTCGCGAGGCTACCGCTGTTCCACCTGTGACCTGGGCGGCTCGCCCAGGGGGCCGGCGCGCTCAGGGCTGCTGCAGCTCCCGCCGGGCGGTCTCGAGCACCGTGTCCGTGAGTGCATCGAGCAGGGCCGACGGGGTCTTCGCCACCTGCCAGAACAGGGCAGAGGTGACCGAGTCGCCGCCGAGCGCGAGGAGCTCTCCGCGGGCGAGCAGAGGCTCGGCCTGCATGGTCAGCAGCATGCCCCAGCCGAGTCCGGCCACCACCGCATCGGCGAGTTCATGCGTGGAGGGGACCAGGTGGCGCGGAGCGAGCGAGGGGTCCACGCCCTGGCGGCGCAGCCAGGCGGCCTGGAGGTCATCGCTCGTGTCGTAGTCGATCCGCGGCGCCCGGGCAAGAACGTCCGGGCCGACCGGGCCCGTCGTATTTCGTGCCCAGCGGGCCCGCCACCGCGGGGATGCGACTGCGACGTAGACGATGCTGCCCAGCGGCAGCGAGCGATATCCCGGCGGCGCGGACGGGGCAGAGGTCACAGCCGCCATGGCCGCACCGGTGGTGAGCAGGCGCGCGGTCTCGTCCTGGTCTTCCCGCTGCAGCTCGAGCTGCGCATCGTGCTCCCGGGCGAAGTCCGCGAGAGCCGGTACGAACCAGGTGGCGAGCGAGTCCGAGTTCACCGCGATCCCGATCCGGGGCTGCTCGCCCTGCGTCTCGAGCCCCAGCTCCGCGCCGGCCTCGTGCTCCAGGAGAGCGTGGCCGCGCGCGAAGCGCACCACCACCTCGCCGGGTGCGGTGAGCCGCACCGGCTTCGTGCGCACCAGGAGGCGCTGGCCCAGCTGCTGCTCGAGCAGCTTCACCCGTTGGCTCGCCGCGGAGGGCGTCATGTGCTGGCGGCGGGCGGCGGCCTCGAGGGTCCCCTCCTCCCCGACGAGGCGAAGCGTCTCGGCGAGGGCGGGATCGATGCGCATGTCCCGCATCGTAGATGAAGCGCTACTACAGGCAATGCAACAATGTTTGCTGGTGCTTCATCATGAACGGTTCTAGCATCGATCCGGTGACCACCGCTCTGCATGGCCTCCTCGCCGGCCTCTCCTTGATCATCGCCATCGGCTCGCAGAACGTGTTCGTGATGCGCCAAGGAATCCGGCGCGACCACGTGCTGGCTGTGGTGGCGGTGTGCATCGCTTCGGACGCCGTGCTGATCCTGGCCGGCGCCGGCGGTCTCGGTGCCCTGGTGCGGGCCGTGCCCGAGGTGGTCGTCGCTGCCCGCTGGACAGGCGTCGCCTTCCTGCTCGGGTATGCGGTCCTCGCCGCGCGCCGGGCCCTGCGCGGTGGGGAGTCCCTGGAGGCCGACGGGGCGGGCCGAGGGAGTGGGCTGGGCCCCGTGATCGCGACGGCGCTCGCACTCACTTGGTTGAATCCGCACGTCTACCTCGACACCGTGCTTCTGCTCGGCTCCATCGCTGCTACCCATGGGGCACAGGCGTGGCTGTTCGCCGTCGGTGCGGTAGCGGGCAGCATTATCTGGTTCACGGCGCTGGGGTTCGGAGCACGCGGGCTGGGGCGTGTGCTGTCCAGCGCGCGGTCGTGGCGGGTGCTCGACGGCGCGGTCGCGCTGACCATGCTGATCGTCGCGGGACTGCTCGCCGTCGGGTGAGACGGGCCCACATCTTCACCCCACTGACGTCACCCTCATGGTCCACGCCAGCTAGAAGCCGTCGGGCAGCCAGATCCAGCCCTCCTCGGCGGCGAGGTCCGCGAGCTCCGGAGGCGGCGGCATCGCACTCCCACGGTCGACGTCGCGGGCGACGAGCGCAGCGATCACAGCATCCAGCGCGTTGTCGTCGTCGACGCAAGCGTCCCGGTAACCAGCCCACTCGAGCCACGGAAGACGCACGGACAGTCGCTCGATGAGCGTGGAGCGCGACGTCGCGTTCTTCGCGCCCTTGTAGGGGTGGCCCGCAAGCTGCCAGGCGGCGAGGGCCGCACCGGGATAGACCTCGCAGGCCACGCCGCGTCCGTCAGGCGTGACGGTGACCCCCTGCTCCCTGAGGCGCGCGGCGATGCCTGCCCAGCGGATGGTCGGGTAGGCGATCTTGTCGGCCGCGACGCTCAGGGGAGTCTTCCCCACCCGACGCCTCACCTCGAGGTCGGTTGCGCGGTAGAGGACCTCTCGCCTCCAGCCCGGGCCCGTGTCCGGCGGGGGAGGGAGGGTGGCCGTCCGATGCCCCTCGACCAGCTCGACGAAGGCCCGAGGCCAGCCGAAGGGAACGTCCACCCCGGCCTTTCGTGAGCCCATGATGGCGGAGACGATCGCGTCGTCGCCCACGCCGACGCGGACGTTCTCGATCACGACGTTCGCGCCGTCGTCGCGCAGCTGCGCGATGCCTGTGCGTTTCGGGTCGGCGGCGAGATCGATGCCGAGAAATGTGCTGCCGAGGACCATCGCGCCACGATAGCGGGGCATCGCGGCGGCACCGATCGCGCTCCTGGCCCTGGCACTCCTGGGACTCGGTGCCGTGCTGGCCCGGTGCTCGAAGGGTAGGCTCTCTCGACTCGAGTGACGTCGGCTCGAGGATCAGAGGCGAAGGAGCACCCACACATGCACTCACCGCGGAACCCCCGATCGGCGAGGGCCGTCGAGGCCTTCAGCGAGATCATGGGGCGGAAGCATGTGCTCACCTCGGCGCGCGCCACCGCTCCCTATGCCACGGGCGACCGCTTCGGGGCGGGTGAGGTGCTCGCCGTGCTGCGACCGGGCTCGCTGGTGGACATGTGGCGCGCTCTGCAGGTGTGCGTCGACCACGATCTGATCGTCATCACCCAGGCCGCGAACACCGGGCTCACCGGCGGCTCCGGGCCCGGGGATCAGGGCTACGACCGCGACGTCGTCATCATCTCGACGTTGCGCATCGACCAGATCTATCTCCTGCACGACGCCCGCGAGGCGGTCTGCCTGGCCGGTGCCACCCTCTTCTCCCTCGAGGACGAACTCGCCCCGCACGGGCGGGAGCCGCATTCGGTGATCGGCTCGACCTCGATCGGGGCGAGCGTGGTGGGCGGGATCGCCAACAACTCCGGCGGCACCCAGATCCGTAAGGGCCCGGCCTACACCGAGCAGGCGATCTTCGCGCGGGTCGACGAGCACGGGCAGATCCAGCTGGTGAACCATCTGGGCATCGACCTCGGCACCGACCCCACGCACATCCTCGACCGGCTGCAGCGGGGCGAATGGGACGCCGCCGACGTCACCCCGCCACCGCCCGACTCCGCCGGCACCGCCTACGCCGAGCATGTGCGCCGGATCGCCGACTCCCCGGCCCGCTTCAACGCGGATCCGACGTTCCTCCACGAAGCCTCAGGCTGCGCCGGCAAGCTCATGGTGTTCGCGGTGCGCACCCGCACCTTCCCGCTCGAGGAGGACAAGGCGACGTTCTACATCGGCACGGACCGCCCCGGGGACCTCGAGTCCCTGCGACGCACGTTCCTCGCCGCCGACGGGCCGCTGCCGATCTCGGGCGAATACATGAGCTCGCACGCCTTCGATCTCGCGACCCGGTACGGCAAGGACACCTACGTCTCCCTCAAGCACGCCGGCAGCCGCACCCTGGTGCGCATGTTCGCCCTGAAGAGCTGGGCGAACGGAGTGTTCGCGAAGCTGCCCGGAATGGGCCCGTCGGTCGCCGACGCGATCTCCCAGAAGCTGTTCTCCCTCGTTCCGGAGAAGATCCCACCGCGCCTCGTCGACTATCGCGACCGGTACGCCCATCACCTGCTGCTCGTGGTCAGCGGCAGCGAACGGGAGACGACCGCGCAGCTGCTCGAGGAGTTCTTCGCCGCATCCGAGCATGAGGGTGCGTTCTTCGAGTGCGACGCCGAGGAGGCCGAGAGCGCCACGCTGATCCGCTTCGGCGTGGCCAGCGCCGCCAGCCGCTCCTTCGTCATGCACCGCGGCGAGGCCTCCGCCATGGTCACTTTCGACGTCGCCCTGCGCCGCGACGACGAGGACTGGCTGGAGGTGCTGCCCTCGCAGATCGCCGACCAGCTGCTGGAGAGCGTCTACTTCGGGCACTTCTTCTGCCACGTGCTGCACCAGGACCACGTCGCCAAGAAGGGCGTGGACCCGGTGGCGCTGAAGAAGGAGATGACCGCGCTGCTCGAGAGCCGCGGCGCCGCCGTGCCCGCCGAACACAACTACGGCCGGCTCTACCCGGCCCCCGAGCCGATGGTGGAGCACTTCCGGGAGCTCGACCCGCTGAACATGTTCAATGCGGGAGTGGGGGAGACGTCGGCGCGGAAGCTGTGGACGTGAGGGCGGATGTGCGCGAGCTCCCATCGCGTCACGCCGCGGGGCCCGGGTCAAGCATCGCCTGTGCAGGGGGTCGCGGTGCGATCCACGGTAGACCCGTCTCCGCCCCTCACTCCGCCTGCAATACGTCCCGCACCCGCCGGAGTTCCGCCCGCGCGGTGCCGAGCAGGAGCTCGGGATCGGCCAGGGCGACGCCGGTAAAGCGATGGGGGAGCGCTGCGGCCTCCATCAGGGTGCGGGCGCGCTGGCTCGGGGAGCTGCGCAGGTCGAAGGCGCGATGCAGGTCCTTCTCGTGCAGGGGTGCAGGTGGATACCCCATGAGGTCATTGCCGCGGGCGACGATCGAGACGATCGCGGCGGCGGTATTGCGGGTGCTCGCCTTCCGTCGCAGCACCGCATCATCGAGCTGGGCGACGCGCACCAGCAGGCGCCGACAGGCGGTGAGCAGCTCGTCGGTATCGGCGGAACCGGAGTGGTGCTCGAGAAGGGCGGCCACCCCCTCGACCAGGTGCGTGTCGATCTCGGCGGCGAGGTCCCGCAGATCATCGGGGAACTGCTCGAGCGCGAGCTTCTCCGCGGGCAGCGGCGCTGTCTCGAGCTCTGCGAGCACCTCCGAACCACCGGCGCGCAGGGCGAGATCCGCCAGGCGCAGCGCGGTGGGGTCCTCGAGCTCCAGAGCGAAGTCGACCTGCTCCTCGAGCCGCCGCGCGCGCATCCGCGGATCGGCCCGACGAGCCGGGAATTCATCGAGCAGCGGGGCGATCGCGGACAAGGTCCGCGCGATGACGGATGGCTCCTCGCCCTTCCGCTCGAGGGACCAGGCGACGAGCTCCGGCAGCGCCGAGGGGATCTGCGCCGCCGCCGCCTCGGGGAGCGTCGGCACCCTCGGCAGGACCTCCGAGAGGATCCACTCGGCGAGCTCCGGATCCCAGCCCAACGGATCGCCGAGGCTCGCGTCGAGCAGGATCATCAGGTAGGCGACCAGATCCTCCAGCGCACTGCCCCGCTCCAGGCCGACGGCGTGGGCGGAGGTCGTGAACTCCTCGACCAGGTCGGTGCCGTCCTCAAGGATCCACGGCGGCTGCTCGGGGACCGGCAACGTGGCAACGTCGGAGAATCCTCCGTACAGAGCGTCTTCGTCGTATCCCGTCCCGCCCTCCGGCATTCGTCCCACGACGAACTCCACGAAGGGACGCAGCATCGGCCACTGCTCCCAGTCGCCGGACTGTTCCACGTCCGCCGAAGTATTGGCGAGGGCCTGGCGGAAGCGGGCGCGCGCATCCGCCGGGCCGACGGCCTCGAGGACCTCGTCAAGGGATGCCCCTTCCCCCGCCATGATCTCCCGATATTTGCGGGTGATCTCCTCCAGCGACTCGCCGACCACGAAGGCGTCCTTCACATACGGCGCGGGGCTCCACTGGATGTAGGCGATGAGCGTGGCGCGCACGCCGCGGGGAAGGACCAGCTCCACCAGCAAGTTCTCCCCTGCACCGTCGGAGAAGGCGACCGCCTCGGTGACGGACGCCTGGACGAGCCCGGACACCTGCGGCGGCATCGGCTGACGGCGGGCGGTGAGCCCCACCTGCGCCCGGGAGCGGAGGTCCTCGTCGGGACACATCGCCGCGACCATGTGCAGCAGTGCGGTGGTCTCGGCGACGTTGATTTCGATGAAGGTGTCCAGCAGGTCCACTCCCTCGGGCAGTTCCTCGGGATGGTGCTGCAGGTCCGCGAGCTCCGTGACCAGCGGTGCCGCGGCGACCCAGAATGCGGTCGGATCGTCGGAGCGCAGCGCCGGGCGGAGCACAGAGATCAGGGGGTTCTCTGCCGCCGACTCGGCGGGCGCCGGTCGCGACGTGTGCGGGGTGCGGCGGTTCGCACGCTGGCGGGCGGCACCCTGCCCGAGCGGGTTGCGGTCGTGACGGCGTCGGCTCATGGAGATATTCCATCAGGTGCTGGCCGACGAGGCGAGACCGCGGGCGCGAGAACGGCGGCTTTCAGTTCCGGTTCATCCCGAAGGCCCGCGACATGAGTGCGTCCTTGAAGTGCGCCTCGGAGGCGTCGACGTCCGCCTTCGGGGTGTCAGGGCCGAAGACGCGCAGGATGCTGAAGCGGAACGCTGCTGCTCGGGTGGGGTCGCGGGCCAGGAGGCTCCGCAGGCCGACGTTGTCGCCGTGGCCGGTCTGGGCGTAGCGACGCCACCTGCCCAGCAGACGTTCGGTGCCGTCCGCCTTTCCGACATAGTGCTTGCCGGTGGTCGCATCAGTGATGAGGTAGATCCCCTGCACGGAGCTCAGCGCATGCTGCCACGTCCGATAACGGGAGCTCTCGACCATGTCCTGCAGCTCGGTGAAGGGGATGATCACCCGGTCGAAGCCCGGGAACGGCACGGCAGCGGGATCCGCGATCTCGACGACAGAGAACTTCGCGGCGGACGAGCCTCTTTTCGCCCAGTTGATGGTGTCTCCGGACCACTCCACGACCAAGCGCTCCTGCAGCGAGCTGAGCAGTTCCGAGGGGCGTAGGTCGAAGTAGCGATGCTCCGCGGTCTCCTCGGAGAGAACGGGCCCGTGATTCTCGTAGGCGGTGAGGAACCTCGACCGACGTCTTCCGTCGGCCATGAAGGTGAGCCAAAGCGGGGGAGATGTCACTGGCACCTTGTTCCTGTGCGTCTGACGGCGGGTATAGGCGAGCACCTTCTCAGGAGTCAGATCGGCAGTTCCGGTGAGGCCGTCCGCTGTATAGGTGTGCCGGATGGCGAGGACGTCACCGAACTGCACCTCGGCGGTCTCCAGAATGGTGCCCAGCGTGAGGTGGCCGGTCCGGGAACTCTCGGTCATGGGGGCTCGCTGCTCCTCGTGTGTCCTGGTGAGCAAGGTATGGGTGATGTCGGCTCAGAGCGCCACAGGAAAGCGGGGCTGATCTGCGGGTAAGTGGCGCATGGTCTATGACGCCGGGTGGCGTTGCAGGGAAGGATATGTGCCGTGCCTGCTCGCTGTTCCCGAGGGTTCCGCGAGGCGGTGGTGCTCGATGAGGTGACCTCCTTCCTGCATCGCCTGCTTCCTGCATCGCCTGTGCGACACGCCGGTGCTCCTCTCCAGCGTGCCGCGGGGCCCGTCCACTCGGTGCCGACGCCTGAACGGCGATCTACCCGCCCACCGAGAAGGTCCCAGTCACCTCTTCGCACGGGTACGTATCGTCGGGGCGGGAGCACAGTGAGCACGCTGACCATCGTGGGATCCGGAGCCGTCGGATCGAGCGTCGCGCATGCCGCGATGATCCGGGGCGTGGCCCGCCACATCGCCCTGTACGACCTCGCTGAGGAGAAGACCCGCGCGGAGGTCCTGGATCTGGCCCACGGCGCGAAGTTCGTCGGGGCGACGAAGATCAGTGGTGGCAGCGACATCTCCGTCACCGCCGGGTCCGACGTCGTGGTCATCACGGCCGGGGCGAAGCAGAAGCCCGGCCAGACCCGCCTCGAGCTGGCCGCCACGAACGCCCGCATCATGGGCTCGCTCATGAAGGACCTGGTCGCCGTCTCGCCGGAGGCGATCTACGTGATCGTCTCCAACCCCTGCGACGTTCTCACCATGCTCGCCCAGGAGGCCAGCGGCCTGCCGACGGAGCGGATCTTCGCCTCCGGCGCCACGTTGGACTCCTCGCGCCTGCGATGGGAGATCGGCCGACGCGCCCACGTCTCCGCCTCGAGCGTGCACGCAATGATCGTCGGCGAGCACGGGGACTCAGCTCAGTACCCGAGCTCGAGGCGGCGCCGAAGCTTCTCAGGATCAGGGACGTCGTCGCGGGGGCGCGCAAGGGTGATGGCGTCGAGGCGGGCGAGATCGGCATGGAGAGATGGGTCCTCCCCGCAGTTCTCCCACCGCACGCGGGTCATCCCGGTAGGAGTGATCGATAGGAAGCCGGCATCGAAGGCGCGGTCGACGAAGGTGGACAGGCAGATCCCGTTGCTGGGGTCCAGCCGGATCGACGGATCCTCGCTCCACGGGACGATGTGCGAGGCGACGAGGAACTCGGGGGTGCGGATTCCGGTGACCGCGCAGGTCCACTCGTAGTTTCTCTTCACGCGAGTCGCAAAGGTGCGCTGGGCGCTGCCCCGGGTGCGCGCCACCACCTCTCGGTCCTCGACTGCGAACCGTCCTTCGTCAACACGTCGGTCGAAGCTCTCGATGAGGTCAAGGTCGACCGGAGCGGACTCTGCGGTGAGGTCCTCCTGCCCGGCGCGCAGTGTGCGCTCCTCGAACCCGTGCCCGCCGTTGCCGTCGAATGTGACCGTGGTGGCGATGCGATCGAACACCCACCTCGCCGCGGAGGAAAGATGCGGGTTGAAGCGGAACACGCCGCAGAACCTGTAGTCCCCGGTGCGGGTCTCCTTGCCGAAGGTGATCACGTCTTCGCGCCGTGTGGACGCCATCCGGTGGCTGTACTGGCCTCCGTCTGCGGGGCGCATCGTGATTTCGGTGCCCTGCGGGGACAGCTCGTTGAGCCAATCTCGGTTGGGGAAGAGCTTCGGGAACCACACGTCCGTGTGCTCATCGAGTCGAATCGTCGCCTGCTGGTGGCCCTTGTAATCGCGGCCGAACAACCGTGCGACCTCGACGTGGGTGTGGAACGTGATGTCGTCATCGATGGAGAGCTCACCGCGCTCGAGAAGGTGCTGGATCGTGATCGCCATGGGTCGATGCTAGATCCCCGTGCACTCCGGGCAGTCCCCATTCGAGCCCACGAACTCGGCCAGCCGGGACTGCGTGGTCCAGCTCGAGCGGGGCTGTCCCTCGGGGGCGGCGAGGAGCGCCGCGGCGGCCTCCACCATGAGGAGTGTCTTCTTGCTCGAGGTGGCTTCGGGGAGGACGACATCCGCGTGAGCTCCCGGGTTCAGGAACTGGGTGGAATTCTTTGAGAACAGGTCCATGAGATCGCCGATTCGACTCCGGGCGACATGGTGGCGGCCGCTCTGGCACCAGGACTCGGTGGTCTCCCGCAGGGTCGCGCGGACTCGATCGCTGACAGGGCCCAGTTCGTCCGACTCCCGCGGCACCCGGTTCGACGGATGCAGGTTCATCCCGGCAGGACCCAGCAACGTGTCGACGTCCTTCGCGCACATCTCGGTGGCCTGACGTGTGTGCGCGGCCAGTGCTGCTCGGAACCAGAGCCGGTCCCGGTTCTCCTCCCAGTGGTCCGTCATCAGTTCCCGGGCCCTGGCCACAGCGTCAGCAGTGGTGCGTGAGGTCAGGACAGAGAAGCTGTCCGCCCCGTCCGTGCTGCGATGGATCTCCATGGAGTCCTGCACCGTTGCGGGAGACCGATGACGGTGCGCGTCCCACAGGTCACGTACCAGCTGATCGTCGTGGGTGAGTACGAGCACCTGATGGGCGGACCGCTCGCCGTTCTCAAGCAGGCGGGTGATGCCCGGCCCGGCAAGGGCTTTGCGGGAGATGGAGTCGAGCATGTCGCTGGGGTCGTCGATGACGATTGTGGAGCCCGGATGGTCGCGCTCGATCCGCGCCAGATGGGCGGCCATCCCGAGCATGTCCAGCTGGGCGTCGGAGAAGTAGCCGGCGGCATGCAGTGCCTTGGCACCGTCCGGGAGATCTGCCACGAGCAGTTCGAGGGAGGGCCGACCCGTGGTGGGTTTCGCAGCGAGCGAGATGCGTGGGGTGCCCTCCGGCCCGAGGATGGGGCCTACCCCCGGTTCGTGGACACGGGGGTGTTTACGCTGCGAGCGCTAGCTTAGCGGTGTAGGCGCGCTCGTAGGCGTTCGGGGACAGGTAGCGGCACCAGGAATGGCGGCGCTTGGTGTTGTAGCGGGTCAGCCAGCGGAACATCTTGCGGCGGGCGGTGAGCTCGTCGGTGAAGCACGCGGCGTCGCGGAGGACCTCGCGCTTCGTGGTCGCGTTGAACGATTCGGCCATCGCGTTGTCGGCGCTGGAGCCGACGGCTCCCATCGACTGGGTCACGCCGAGCCGCTGGCAGAGCTCGGCGTAGGCCTTGGAGGTGTAGACGGACCCGTGATCGCTGTGGAAGATCGCTCCTGCCAGAGATCCACGGGCCGCGGCGGCGGCCTTGAGCGCGTCGGCGACGAGGTCGGTGCGCATGTGATCGGCGATGGCCCAGCCCACCAGGCGGCGGCTGTAGCAGTCGATCACTGTGGCCAGATACAGGTTCCCGCCCCCGCCGGCCTCGGATAGCGGCAGGTAGGTGATGTCGCCGACGTAGCGCTGGTTCGGCGCCTCGGCGGTGAAATCCCGGCCCAGCAGGTCAGGAACGACCTGGTCGGCCGGCTCCGGCACCGTCGTGCGGTGCTTACGCTTCTTGACGTAGCCGCTGAGGCCGGCCTCTCGCATCACGCGAGCGACCCGCTTGTGGTTGACCCGGTCCTCGGGCGCGGCCGCGTCGTTGAGCTCTGCCGTGATCCGCGGGGCACCCTGTGCATCGTCCTTCGCGTGGATGATGCGGATCCGCTCCAGCAGCTCGCCATCGGAAGCGGCCCGCGCGGACCGAGCCGGGGCGCCTGTCTGCCAGGCGTAGTAGGAGGAACGCTCGATCTCGACGAGCTCGCACAGTCGCTTCACCGGGTAGGTGGTGGAGTGGTCGGCGACGAACTGGAAGCGACTCACCAGCGCGTCTCCCCGGCGAAATACTTCGCGGCCTTCTGGAGGATCTCCCGCTCCGTGGTGAGCTTCGTCGTCTCCGCTCTCAGCTGGGCGTTCTCCGCCTCCAGCCGGGCCACGCGCTGCTCGAGCGGCTCACTAGGATCCGACGTGGAAGCTGTCGGCGCGGACCGCAACGGGCTGTCGGTCAGCGTGCCGTCAGCCGCGGTCTTCTTTCCGGTCCCGTGGGTCTCCAGCCACTGCCGCAGCGTGCCCCGGACGATCCCGAGGTCCTCCGCGATACCGCGGACCGTCGCTCCCGGTGTCGATTCGTACAGGTCAACCGCCTGCTGGCGAAACTCTTCGGAGTAGTGCTTCCTGGCCATGGTTCATGATCTCGCTTCCCCAGCAAATGCTGGAATCAGCGTGTCCACGAACAAGGGTCAGGCCCCGATCTCCAGCCAGTCGTTGATCGGGCCCTCGAGCTCCGCGAACTCGTTCCGGACCCGCGTGACCAACAGTGCCTTGGTCATCGCCTCCGCGCGTTTCATCAGCGGAGAGAGGACGGTGCGGCGGAAATTCAGCACGTGCAGAGCCCTCAGCGTCCCGCCGGCGTCGGCCGTGATCGCGTCGACGGCGCGGTGCCGGTCGAAGGACGAGTGGCCCTCGGACGCCTGGATGAGACGAACGCGCACCTCGTCCAGGTCCTCGAGTGCGCCCGCCACCAGTCGCGTCCACGGCACGTCGCGGAGCTGGTGCTGCTGCGCGAGGGCATCCCGCAGTGCGGCCAGCGCAGCGCACCAGCCCGGCAGTTCCGGTGCAGCGGGTCGTCCCGGAGGGTCCGCCACCTCGAGCCAGCCCGAGACCTCGGCGGCGAGCTTGTCCCGACGGTCGGCCTGAGCCGCTCGCTCCGCAGCATGCTTCTTCGCCGCCGCGGAACCGGTCAGCAGCGCCTGCACCTCGTCGAGGCGGGACTGTGGGACCTGGGCCTGTTCGCAGGCCGGACAGATCGTAGACGGTTCCGCGACCTCGACGAACGCTGTGAGGAGCGAGGTGAGCTGGGGGCTCATCGGCGCGCCCTCGATGTCGGGACTCGTCGCCGCCTCGAGGGCTGCGGCGAGCTGGTGCCAGGGAGCCGCCGACGGTGCGCTCGGGAGGCTCTGCGGCGCGTTCTGCTGCAGCTCCGCCCACTGCGTGAGCGCGGTGATCTGTGTGTCCTCGCCGTCGTCGAGCGTGATCTCCTCCGCGAGCAGCTGCAGGTAGGGCTCGACGCCCTGGGACGCCTCGGTCGACTTCGCCCCCAGTGTCTTCGCGATGGCCGTCCAGCTCGCGCTGGTCTCCGCGAGGCCGAGCGTCGCGCCGAGCGGTTCGATGCGCTCGGTGCGTTTGGCGTTGACCAGCGCGCGCAGCAGCCGGCGAGGCAGGACCTGCATGTCGGGGTAATGGGTCGCAGGCGTGTCGAAGGAGGTCCACTCGCAGTCCCGTATCTGGTCGCCGTGACCATAGCGGACCGCGACGCGGGGCGGATGCGCGAGGTCGGGGTTCCCAGCGTGGGTGCGGTGGGTGATGTGGTCCTTGTCCTTCACCTCCGTTGCGGCGTTCGGCAGGCCCTCCTTTCGGGTGGTGGACCCGTCGATGACCAGCTCGAACGCGTCGGTCAGGCTCGTCTTTCCCTTGCCGTTGCCGGCGTACACGATGGTTAGCCCTTCGGAGGGGCGCAGCGTCTGCTCGGGGCCGAAGGAGCGGATGCCCTGCACGGACACGGAATGCACCACGGCGGGCTCGGCGCGCGCACTGTGCGGGTCGGCAACTGACGGCTCGGGTAGGCGCTTGTAGATCTGTTCGCCGAGTTCCTCGTCATCGAGGTCGCCACACTTCCGCGCCAAGGATTCGAGCACCGACGCGATCTCGTCAGCGGCAGCCGCGTCCTCGATGGTCCGGTCGGTCTCGGTCAAGTCGTTCCCCTCCGTCTATGAGCTCCCACGGTGGGAACACGAGCGCTCGACGAGCTGCGAGATGGCGTCACGGCCAGTCTGGCAGGGACGTGTCGTGGGGTGGAGGGGAATGATGGAATGCATACGTTGGGCGGAACGACGGTCGGAACGCGAGGTTCCGTGACTCCGCTGGCCACTGCGCCGCTTGCTGTCATCGTGGAAGCCCGACACGTAGCCCTTGACGCGGTCCGGAAAAGAAGCTTCGTGAAACCCGCACCGTTGCGCAGCGCGGTGGACCCGTGAACGTCTCTGAAGAGAGCGCGGCAGGTTTGCGGACTGCGGCCGAGTGTCTGACGAGTCGGGCATACTTCCAAGCAGTAGGTACGAATGAGGGACAAGGGGTGCGATGATGAATGGGCTGGGCAGGATCCTCGCGAGCGAGACGAATGTCAGCGATCTGCTGGCGTACTTCACCGAGGAGGATCCGACGCCATGGGCGGGCCTCATCGGATCGACGCCCGCTCGGGTGACCCGTGAGGGACGAGCGCGTTCCGAGAACCGCGCGGATCTTCTCCTGATGGGCGCGTCGGGGGAGACGATCGGCGCAGTGGAAGTGAAGCTCGGCCACCACCTCAGCCCGAAGCAGTCCGAGTGGTACACCTCCACCTTCGGCGCCGAGGTGACGCTGCTCCTGGCTTCCCTGGACCCGGTGAGCCCTCGCGATGAGCATCCGGATTCTCGCTGGTCCGCGAACCTGCTCCCAGACCTTGTGAGTCGCTGGAAGGGCTCGTCAAACTCAGAGGTCTCGGTGCTCGCAGCAGCCGCGGAGAGGGTCCTCTCGGAATGGTCAGCGCTGATCACCTCTGTGAGCACGGGCAGCAAGGGCAAGGACGCGGAACCTGTCGAATCGATCTCCGATCCTTTCCTGGGCCGGATCCTCACTCGTGCGCTGAAGCCTGCCGTCCTCGAAGGGAGCGCCGAGTCTGCGTACCCTGGGGTCACCTCCGGCGGGGGCAACGCGTTGCTCCAAGCATGGCGCGCATTCCCGGGAAAGCCGGATAGACACGACGCGATTACAGAAGTGCGATGGCAGCCAAGCCGTCGGATCATGGACTTCCGGTTCGGGGTCGATGTCACCAAGGGAGGGCGAGCTGGACGGGAGGCCGCGTGGGAACTGGCCACCACGCTCGACTCAGCGATCCGCGTTGACAGCTTCTCCGCCTATCTCGAGGGCGTCGACCAGGCGCGAGCCGGACTTCTCTCTTCGGCACGGGGGACGGGGCGCCCTACGAAGAAGGGAAACTGGGCGGACATCGTCGAGAAGGGGTTCCGCCACGGCGACGCTTCGCAGTACAACCCGGGCTTCTATCGTGACGGTGACAGGCGCTTCGAGGCGTCGGCGCGGATCGACACCTCACGGGCCACGGGGCCGGACCTCGTGGCACTGCTCGACCACGCATTGGTGTATCTCACCGAGCAGTTGTCGGTGAAGTAACCGGGCACGACGGAGGTGAGGAGGCCGAGGCTGGGGGAGCGGTTGCCGCTGGAGCTGATTCCTCCCCGCCGTCCTCAGGCCGAAGGATTCTCGGGCCGGTTGATCAGCACCTCGTCGAGCAGCGCTTCGGAGTGGAACGTCGCGAAGTTCGACGGTACGCCGCGCATGCACCCGAGTGCCATGGCAAGGGCCGCGGCGAGGACGCTGGGACAGCACCCCAGCCATCTCCTCCATGGGGAGGGTGATCGACTCGCAGTCGCGGTAGCTGCAATTGCTCGTCTGGCGATGGATCTCCAGACCGCGCCGATCGCGACGCCTCGCGACCCTGGAGGCGACGTCGAGAATCGCGCCCTTCGCGTGCCGCTTCGGGTATTACATCAGGTACAACAGCTCGATGTTGTGCGCTTCGACCGTTCGGCCTCCATGTCCGCCAGGTCCGGGAGCGGAACCGACGCGGGCCCGCCCTGCAGGACGAGTTCACGCAGGCGAGACTGTCGCCGGACAACAAAGCACGCCGAGCAGGAGCACGCGACCGCGGGCAGCAGATCGGGCACAGCAGCTCCACGAACCGTTCGAGCACGACGCCCGCCGCCATAGCTCGCACCGCGACGGCCCAGTGAGCGGGCTGCGAGTCCCGAGACTTCTGGCGGCAGGTCTGAAAGAATGGGAATGAAGATAGGAGGCCTGGTCATGGTATTTCAGGGCGAAGTGCTGTCCGTCGGTGCGTTGCTGGATGTTGCCCGCACCACGCCGGAGACCGCACAGAACACGCGGGTGGGGTTGCGTCACACCGCCGCGCAGAACGCTGCTGCATGCCGCACGATGCTCGCCATCGATGAGCCTCTTGATGCGTGCTGGCGGTTCGGCATCCTCCAGACTCTGGACGACTACGCCTCTTCCTCGCGTCGCGGTGGTCCTGACCTCGCTGCCGGAGTGTTCACCGACGAGCCGCCGCGCACCGGCTCGGTCGAGGTCGATGCCGCGTTCGCGGCACTCGCGGAGCACCTGGCCGAGCGGGACGGCTGGCCGACGCCTGCCTGGGCATCTGACCCGAGCCGCCGTACCACGGCCTGGTATCCAAGTGTTCCAGCGATCTTCCACGCTGACGCCGACCAGGAGAGCCCTGAGGCGTTTCGGCGGCGCGGGATTCTCATCACGTCCCGTTCTCTGTCCAGGGCATGAGCACAGACGGGCAACTCGACGCGGACGGGGTGCGTGCCCTGTTCCGGGAGCTGTCCGGCCGGCTGGACGAAGCTGGGGCGGCGGCGCAGTTGTTCGTCGTTGGCGGGGCTGCGATGGCCTTGGCCTACGACGTCGACCGGCTGACTCGTGACGTGGATGCGCTGTTCGTCCCCGCACCCGTGGTGCGCCGGATCGCCGAAGAGATGAGTGGCCCGCACGGGTTGGAGCCGGACTGGCTCAACGACGCCGCGAAAGGGTTCCTGCCCGGAGAGGACGAGCACCCTCGCACTGTGTTCGAGTCTGAATCGCTGCTGGTGCAGGTGCCCTCCCCGGGATACTTGCTGGCGATGAAGCTGCACGCCTCGCGTGATGAGCGCGACCTCGATGACGCAGCGGTGTTGTTCAACCAACTCGGCTACACCACTGCTCAGGAGTGCGTGGACCTGCTCGATGCCACCTATCCGGCAGGTCAACTCCTGCCACGCCACCGTTACCTCGCCGACGAGGTCGCCAACCGCGCACGCGCGAGGTGACGCCCCGCCGGTCGGCACCGAGAAGAGGAGCCGCGAACCGACCGCCGAAGACGGCTTCCGCGCGTTCCGCGATCCCGGGCAAGACCCTTCCGGCCCGGATAAGCACAGTTCGGGCCACCGCCTGCAGCCAGTCCTTGCCGGACACCCGGTCTGACGGTCGCGACTCAGATGCCAGCCGATTAGCTGGCTCGGTGTCGATGCCGAATCGTCATCAGATCGGTCTCGGTGTTCGGCGCTGGAGTGTCGGGGAAGCCGAATAGCATCTTCCCCATGTCGTGAGGACGAGGCCGGCGCCGTTGGACGCGAAGCTCTCGTCCAAGTGGGGAGGAGCATCGTGACCATCTACCGGCGGCGAGGGCATTGGCGGCGGCGGAAAGACGGCAGCCGCTACTGGGTTTCGGGACATTGGGTGAGCCGCGACGGAGGGAGAACGCTCTCATCGCTCATCGCTGCACGACATTCGTCCACGAGCCGCCGAGACTCCTCGCGTGATGCAGCGAAGCGCGCGACGGTCAGGCAGACAGCGGCGCGAGCCCAACCAGTGCGTTGGACCAGCATCCCGGACGAGCCGAACGCACGGTGCCCGGTCTGTGATTCGCAGGTGTGGTTCTTCCGCAATCCGCGCGGTGGGTGCGCGTACTTTGACGCTCTCGGAAAGCCGTGGCCTCTACACCCCTGTATGGAGCTCCGGAGAACCACCTCGGACCAGTTGGCGGCAAGAGATTTCATCAAGGCGTGCGAGCGCGCTCGTCTCCGCGAGGTGGCGACTGGCGTGGGCCAGACGGGCGGGTCACGATACAGCGCATCAGCTTCCGCGAGTGCTGCCGCATCGCCTGCGTCCATCTCCAGCGCAGCTACGGAGTCAGTGTCAGAGGAACCGTTGGACTGGTGGGTGGTGCTGTACGGGCTTTTCGCCCTGCTCCTCTCACTCCCGCTCTCCGAATGGATCTGGTCGCGGTTCGAATGGATTCCCGGGCTTTTGTTCCTGTGGGCCGTCACCGTGCCCACCCTCGCGATGGCTGGCGCCATCGCGTGGTTCCTCCTTCGCGTGCCACCCCCTCGATGGGATCTCGGCAGTGCACTCGCTACCGTCGTCATGGCTCCACTCTTGCTCGTCGTGGGCATCATCGGGAACGTGCTCACACTTGGGCTGGGCATCCCGTGCGCGGCGATCTTCGTGGTCTCGGAAGCCAAGACAGCGCGACAACAGGCGGCCACGAGCGAACGGAGCCGCCCACGCGGCGCCTCATAGTCGAAGACGTCTGCCGCGAAGGAGGTCACCGCGGACGCGTCTGATCAGTAGGATGACCTGGTGCGCCCACTATGAGGGAAGCGAGGGAGGAACAGTTGACCGACGATCGCTGGATCGAGGTGACCGCCTCCCAGTTCGACCACGAGCGCGAAGGTCTCGAGTACCTCCGTGAGCGGGTCCCGATGCATTCTCCGTATCGCGTCTGGACGAACTTCGAGTTCCGTGACACGCACGGCGGGTGGCACGAGGTCGACGCGCTGCTGCTCGGACAGGACGCCCTGTACCTCATCGAGCTCAAGCACTACTTCGGCACCATCACTGGCAACGACCGCACCTGGCATCGCAACGGGCGTACGGAGAGCTCCCCGCTGCTGCTCGCACGCCGCAAAGCGCAGAAGCTCGCCTCGAAGCTCCAGGAGGTCTACCGCGAAGTCGCGGGCCCCGACCCTGAGATCCCGGTGAAGCGGATCGTCCCCTGGGTGCAGGAGGCCGTGTTCCTCCACCACCGTGCGACGAAGGTGCTGATGCCCGAGTCCTCGCGGATCAACCTCTTCGGCTTGGACGAGCTGGAGGACGCCCCGGCGGGGCTGCCAGGGATCACCCAGCTCCTCGAGGGCACCACCGAGCGCGGCCATCCGATCCATCCGCAGCAAGAAGAGTTCCTGACCCTCCTGCTGAAGAGGATCGGCCTGGTCCAGCGCCGCGAGCGGGAGGTGGGCTCCTGGGTGATCGTCGACGGCGGCGCGATCGCCGAGGGCGACGGATGGCAGGACTGGGAGGCCTCAGGCAAGGAGACCGGCGCTCCGGCCCGCATTCGCTTCCAGACGCACACGACCGATGTCGAGCGCCGCGTCGCTCGGGCGATCGCGGACCACGAGTTCGCCGTGATGCGCCGCTTGCACCACGACGGCTTGATCCGGCCCATCGACGTGGTCAACGACGAGCAGCTGGGACGGGGACTGGTCTACGACTGGGACCCCGATCTGGTGCGCCTGGACCACTGGCTCGCCGACCACGGAGAAGAGGCCGACCTCGGCCAGCGTCTGCAGATTATCCGCGAGGTCGGAGAGGTCCTGGAGTACGCCCACGGCAAGAGCCTCGCGCATCGCCACCTCACCCCGGAGACGATCTGGATCGGCCCAGCGGCGCAGCCGAGCGGCCCGCTCACCGTGAAGGTCTCGGACTGGAGCGCAGCCGGTTCTTCCCGGGAGGGCGGGTCCCAGCCCGGCATCACCCAGCATGCAGCGCGCACGGCGGCGAGAGAGGACGCAGCACTGCTGACCTTCCAGGCGCCGGAGGGCGCCTGGAGTGCAGAGGCGACCGACCGTCCCGGTCTGGACCAGTTCTCGCTCGGCGCGCTCGCCTACTACCTCTTCGCCGGTCATGCCCCTGCAGCGACTCCTCAAGAGCTGCTGTTCCGGTTGCGGGAGCAGACCGGTCTTGACCTCGGGGTGGACATCCCGGAGATCCCTGAGCCGATTCGGGATGCCGTGCGCACCGCAACCAGCGCGGCACCGAAGGGCCGTCACGCGTCGATCCGGGAGTTCCTCGCCGCTCTGGACCGCACCGAGCAGGTCCCCACGGACGATGCTCTGGACCCCCGGGACGCGAAGGTCCAGGACTTGTTGGCCGAGGGTCGCTTCACCGTGAAGAGCCGGCTCGGAAAGGGTTCCACGGCACTGGGGCTGCTGGTCGAGGACGCCGAGGTCCCCACCCAGAACAAGGATCGGGTGCTCAAGGTCGCGCTCGACGAGAAGGCGGAGGCCCGCCTCGTCGAGGAGGCTGACATCCTCTCTCGGCTGAGAAGCCGCCACGTGGTCGCCCTGCACGAAGGACCGTTCCCGCTCGGCCCCACCTCGGCGCTGCTGCTCGAGAGCGCCGGGGAGGACACACTGCGCGACCTGTTGCGCCGCTCCGACCACGGGCTCCCGGTCGACCTCCTCGAACGCTACGGGGACGACCTGCTCGGGGCGCTCGAAGCGCTGGACAAAGCGGGGATCGATCACCGCGATATCAAACCCGCCAACCTCGGCATCGGCAAGGACAGCAGCAAGAGCTGGCATGTGAAGCTGTTCGACTTCTCCCTGAGCAGGGCCCCTGCCTCGGAGATCGACGCCGGCACGGCCCCGTATCTGGACCCGTTCCTGGGAGATGCGGACCGCAGCCTCTACGACAGCGCCGCCGAGCGCTACTCCGCCGCCGTGGTGCTGTACGAGATGGCCACCAGCCTCCACCCCCGCTACGGCGAGGATCCCACCGCCAACCCGGCAGCGGTCACCGCTGACGTCGCCGTGGACCCGCGGGACTTCCCGGAAGGTCTGCGCGAAGAATTGGCCGCCTTCTTCTCCCGCGCTCTGTCTCGTCGGGCTCCGGAGCGGTTCGGCACCGTGGGGGAGATGCGCAGCGCGTGGAAGGCCATGTTCGGGTCGGCCACGACGACGGCACCCTCGGATGCGGACGAGATCGCCTCCAGCGTCACCCTCGGGACGCCGCTGGCGGAAGCGGGGCTTTCGCCACGTGCCCTGAGCTGGTTCACCGGCCAGGGGCACCAGACCGTGCGCGATGTGGTGGTGCTGGACTCCATGCAGCTCAGTCGCACCCCCGGCCTGACCAAGAACACCCGTGACGAGGTACTGGCTCGCGCGAAGGCGTGGCGAACCCGCTTCGCCGAAACGGCGAAGGCCGCGCGCCGCACGACCGGTGATCTCCCGCCCCTGGATGATGTCGCTGACCTGTTGGTCACGCGGCTGCGCGAGCGCCGCACGGACCTCCACCGCGAGGTGCTGGACCTGCTGCTGGCTCGCGGCACGAAGAACGTCGAGGCCTTCGCCCCGCAGGTGGCTCTCAGCGCGATGCTCGGGGTCGGCACCCCGCCGGTCAACCAGGCACTGATCGACATGCACCAGGAGTGGTCGGTCGACGAGCAGGCCGGACCGGTGCTGGACCGCGTCGCCGGGGCAGTCGATGCGATTCTCGACGACCTCGGAGGGGTGGCCGCCGTCGGGGAGATCGTCACCGAGCTGATGCGACGCTCAGGCGAGGGGGAGACCGCGGCGACCACGAGTGAGAACGCTCGCCGCCACGCCGAAGGGATCCTGCGGATCGTGGTGGACGGCAGGCGCCACCGCCGACGGGCGGAGGACGACTCGGTGCCGCCGCTGGAGGAGCGCCGCCGCGGCGACCGTGTCGTCGCGCTGGGCCGTGGCAACGACGTGCTGAACCTGGCCGTGCGGCTCGGTGAGACGGCTCGGGATGCGGTCGAAGACCTCTCCGGGGTGCTGCCGGCCGGTCGTTCCCGCGCCCTCATCGCGCCGCTGCTGGACGATCTCGAGGACCTGGGCGAGGAATCGCCGCTGCGCGCCGGGCACCGCGCCCTCCGGCTCGCGGCGTCGATGTCGCAGAACACCGCAGGTGCCAGCTTCGCCGGGGAACTGCACCGCCGGGACCTGCCGGCACCAGAGGCGGTGCGCATCGCTCTCGGCGACCTCACCACCGACGCCCGGATGAGCCCGACGGTGCTCCAGGACCGAGTCGCTGCACGCTTCCCGCAGCTCGCCCGCCTCCCGGGGCGTCCTCAGCTGGACTCCGTGGTCGCCGAATCCCAGCTCGTCCTGCGATTCGACGAGACGGCGAAGCAGTACGTGGGTCCCACCATCACCGGGGACACCACGATGCTCACGCGGCGGCCCGCCACTGTGACCCAGGCAGATCGCACCGAGGCGGAGGACACCGCGATCACCCGCCGCCTGGAGGACTCCCGTCGCCGCCGCTCCTACCTGGTGCTCGGCACGCTCCCGTCCCGGCTGGGGGTGCTGGAGCAGGCACTGGAGAACCGCTTCGCCGCTCGCCGCTTGGGGGTGGCCACGCTGCTGCTGGACGAGATGCGCCGCGTGCTCACCGAGAACCCCGGTTTCCCGGACTGGGACGTGATCGTGCAGGCGGATGCGGGGACCGCGGGCAGCCGCGAACAGCAGGCGGTCGCGAAGGTGGTCGAGCTCGCGATGCCGGCGGTCACCGCCCGTATCGAGGAACTCATGGACGACGTCGGAGAACCCGCCGACGACCGCGCCCCGCTGGTGCTCGCCGACGTGGACATGCTCGTGCGTTATGGGCAGGTGGGCGAGCTGCGTCGCCTGTCCGATCTGACCGTCTCCCGCAGCCGGGCTGTGTGGGTGATCGTTCCCCAGTACGAGATCCACACCGGCCCGGAGATCGACGGGACCCGGCTGACCACCAGCCCTCACCAGTTCCTCGACGTGGATTACGCCTGGAGCGACACCCTCGCACGCCCAGTCTCCGACGACCCCTCACCCCTCCTGGAGGACGCCCCGTGATCGATGCGACCGCGCTGACCACCGATGCCCGTCGCCTCGTGCTCGAGGTCGAGGGCGACCTCCGCGCCGTCCTCGCCGCCGACGGAGAGAAGGACTCCGAGTGGCGGGACAAGCACACCGCCGCCCTGCGCGGCAACCGCACCAGCACGGACTTCGCCTCCTGGCGCGACGAGCACATCACCCAGGTCGCGGTCTCCTGGGTGCTGACCACCGTGTTCGTCCGCTTCCTCGAGGACAACGGTCTGATCAGTCCGCGCTGGTTTGCCGGCCACGGTGCCCGCCGTACTGAAGCGACAGACGCCGAACAGGCCTACTTCCGTGCCCACCCCGAGCACACCGCCCGCGAGTGGATCCTGCAATCCATCGAGCACCTGGCAGGCCTGCCCGCGACCGCGCAGCTCGTCGATGCCAAGTCGATGCTGCACCAGATCCCGCTCAGCGGACGGATGGCCGAGCAAATCATCGCGTTCTGGCGCGAGACCGATGACGACGGCGAGCTCGCGCGCGACTTCACCGACGAGAACCTCAGCACCCGCTTCCTCGGTGACCTCTACCAGGACCTCTCCGAATTCGCGAAGAGCACCTACGCCCTGCTGCAGACCCCCGAGTTCGTCGAGGAGTTCATCCTCGACCAGACGATGGAGCCCGCGCTCGCCGAGCGACCGCTCGACGGCTTCCGCATCATCGATCCCACCTGCGGCTCCGGCCACTTCCTGCTCGGCGTCTTCGCCCGCCTCGTGAAGCGCTGGCAAAAGGAGGCACCTGCCTTCAATGCCCGCGAGATTGTCGCGAAGGCGCTCGAGTCCGTGGTGGGCGTGGACATCAACCCCTTCGCCGTCGCGATAGCCCGCTTCCGCCTCATCCTCGAGGCCTTGAAGATCACCGGCGAGACCAGCCTCGAGCAGGCGCCCGCGCTCGAGGTGCGCATCTATGCCGGTGACTCGCTGCTCCCCTGGGGCCGGGGCCAGCAGACGATTCTGGGCGACGCCGCCGGTGTGGACGGCGACTTCATCGCTGACCTGGCAGAGGACCGCGAGAAGTTGCATGGTGCCCTGCGGACCGGGCAGTACGACGCCGTGGTCGGGAATCCGCCGTACATCACGGTGAAGGACCCTGCGGCAAGCAAGACGTATCGGAATCTCTACACGACAACCCATCGGCAGTATCAGCTCACGGTCCCGTTCATGGAGCGGTTCTTCGCACTCGCGAAGACTCGCAACGGTGACCAGCCTGCGGGATGGACCGGCCAGATCACGTCCAACGCGTTCATGAAGCGCGAGTTCGGGACTAAGCTCATCGAGGAGTACCTGCCCACGAAGGACCTGCGACTCATCGTCGACACCTCGGGAGCATATATTCCCGGTCACGGCACACCGACGTTGATCCTGGCAGGGAAGAACCAGCCGCAGCAGGACAACTCCGTCAAGGCCGTGCTGGGTACGCGCGGTGAACCGGGACAACCCAAGGATCCAGCACAGGGGCTCGTGTGGAGGTCGATCGTTGAGAATATCAACTCGATCGGCTTCGAGAATGAGTTCGTGTCGGTGACAGAGCCGACGGCGAAGTCATTCGCGCAGCATCCTTGGAGTCTCTCTGGGGGAGCGGCACCGCAGATCAGCGATGCGATTCAGAAAGCAACCACGCAATTGCTCGCTGCATGCATCGACGTCGTAGGGCGTACTACGCATACGGGAGCCGACGATGCGTTCTTCATGCCAGCGCATGCGTCCAAGACCCACGGACTTGAGCACGACGTGGTCCCAGTAGTCATCGGCGAGGGAGTGCGTGACTTTTCGACGTCTCCCGGCGAGGTGACGCTGTTCCCGTACGGGAGCGATGGCGTACCAGTCGAACCGTCTGACATCGCCTCGGGGCGGTACTGGCGCTGCAAGGCGATTCTCCGTAACCAGATGGACTTCCAGAAAACGAAGGCAGAGCGCGGTCTCCGGTGGTTTGACCACTCGATGTTCTTTCCGCCGCGATACGTCAGGCCCCTGGGGATCCCGTTCGCCTTCGTCGCGACACACAACCACTTCGTGCTCGACCGGGGTGGGAAGGTGTTCAACCGTTCGGCACCGGTGATCAAGCTGCCGGCGGGGGCGAGCGAGGAGGAACACCTGCACCTGCTCGGCGTGCTCAACTCCTCCACCGCCCTGTTCTGGCTCAAGCAGAACAGCCATAACAAGAACACCGGTACTGGCGGCGGCGGGATGGTCGACCAGCCGTGGTCCTGGATGTATGAGTTCACCGGCACCACCCTCCAGGACTATCCCTTGGTCGAAGCCGACTTCACTGACTTCGGCCGTACCATGGATCAGCTCGCTACGCGGCATGCGGCGGCCCAGCCCTCCGCCACGCTTCGCGAGACAGTGCCGACCGCCGAGATGCTCAGTGAGGCCGCCAAGTCGTCGGCCTCTTCCCGCGCCCAGATGATCGCGGCCCAGGAAGAGTTGGACTGGTTCGCCTATCGGGCGTACGGCCTCACGGAGCAGGAGCTCACGTACTCCGGCAACCCGCCCGAGGTCCAGCTAGGGGAGCGAGCCTTCGAGATCGCGCTCGCGCGACGGGTCGCGGGCGGCACAGAGAGCACTGAGTGGTTCGACTATCACCACTCCGCCCCGGTCACCGAGATCCCCGCTTACTGGCCCGCGGACTACCGCGGACTCGTTCAAAAGCGCCTCGACCTCATCGAATCCAGTCGGATGATCGATCTTCTCGAGCGGCCCGAGTACAAACGGCGTTGGCTGGAAGACCCCTGGATGAAGAGGGTCGACCGTGCTCTGCGCGACTGGTTGCTCGACCGCCTCGAGGACAAACAGATCTGGTTCGACCGGCAGGGCCGCCCCGTGAGCCGATCCATTGCACAGTTGGCGGACGTCGTCAGCCGCGACCCCGAGCTGCGCGGTGTCGTCGAACTCTGGCGCGGCAGCGCTACCGTCGACCTCATCAAGGCGCTCACCGACCTGCTCACGCCGGAGGTCGTGCCCTACCTCGCCGCGTGGCGGCTGAAGCCCAAGGCGATGGAGAAGTTCCGCGCATGGCAGGAGACCTGGCAGCTGCAGCGCCGCGAGGACGCTGGCGAGATCGGTCTCGACATCCCCGTCCCGCCCAAATACAGCTCCGCCGACTTCCGCAAGAGCACCTACATGGCCCTTCGCGGAAAGCTCGACGTCCCCAAGGAACGGTTCATCCACTACCCGAACGCGGGTCTCGCCGCCGATGGCACCCTGCAGCTCGGCTGGGCGGGCTGGAACCACTTCCAGCAGTACCTCGCCCTTGCCGGCCTGATGGATGACATGGTGAGCGACGGCGCGAGCGACGAGACGCTGCGGCCGCTCGTCGCCGGGCTCGGCG
This sequence comes from Brachybacterium fresconis, assembly GCF_017876515.1. Taxonomy (NCBI): domain Bacteria; kingdom Bacillati; phylum Actinomycetota; class Actinomycetes; order Micrococcales; family Dermabacteraceae; genus Brachybacterium; species Brachybacterium fresconis. The sequence continues at coordinate 3,524,273 of NZ_JAGIOC010000001.1, forward strand.
AGCTGCTGTTCTGGGTCGAGCAGTGGCATGACGAGATCGACCCCACCTTCGGGCTGAACGCCGCCCAGTTCGCCCGCACCGACTACGACCAGCGCCGCGCCCAGGTCGGCGCGAGCGAAGACGACCTGCTTTCCTGGCGGCCCCCGGCCGCCACCCGAGGACGAAAGGCGAGATCATGACCGCGCCCCTGCTGCGAGACGTCTTCTCGATCCCCGAGGCCACCGGCGCCGAGGACTACGTGCTGCGCCTGACCGATGCGACGACCGGTCGCGGTGCCGCCGAGGCGATCGATGACTACGTGGTGACCCCCGCGATCGCCGACGCCTTCGACGAGGCGCTCGCCCTGGTCACCGACGCGCTCGGCAGCGGCCTGAACCGCGGGGCATTCCTCGCCGGCTCCTTCGGCTCCGGCAAGTCCCACTTCATGGCCGTACTCCACGCCCTGCTGCGCCACGACCCGCACGCTCGTGCCCACCAGGACCTTCAACGCATCATCACCACCCACGATGCACAGCTCGAGGGCAAGAATTTCCTGCCGCTGTCCTTCCACTTCCTCGATGGCGGTTCGATGGAGCAGGTGCTCTTCGACGGCTACGTCCAGCAGATCCGCACTCGTCATCCCGAGGCGCCGCTGCCCGCCGTCTACCAGGCCGACGCCTTGCTGCGGGACGCCGAGAACCTCCGCACCCGCATGGGCGATGAGAGCTTCCTCGCCGCCCTCGGGGGCGAGAGCGCAGGCGATGACCCCTTCGGTGCCCTGCTCGGCTCCAGCGGCTGGAGCCTCGAGGAGTACCAGACCGCGCGCGCTGCTGCCCCCGGTCACTCTGAACGCCTGCGCCTGGTCACCGCCCTGACCCGCAGGGAAGGACTGTTCTCCAACTACGCGCGCCTCGGCGAGCACGTGAGCCTCGACGAAGGCCTGCAGGCGATCAGCGACCACGCGAAGACGCTCGGCTACGACGCGGTGGTGATGTTCCTCGACGAGCTCGTGCTCTGGCTCGCTTTCGAGATGCAGAACCAGGGCAGCTTCGGCCGTGAGGCGCAGAAGCTCACCAAGCTCGTCGAAGGCAACTACGGGCGACTGCCCATCCCGCTGGTCTCGATCATCGCCCGCCAGATGGACCTCCAGCAGTGGTTCGCGGACTCCGGGGCTTCCGGCACCCAGCAGAAGGCGCTCGACGACGCCTTCCGTCACCAGTCCGGTCGCTTCCGCGTGATCGAGCTGGGGGACGACAACCTCGCCTATGTCGCAGCCAAACGCCTGCTCACCCCCAAGGACGACGCGGCAGCGCGCGCGATCGAGGACGCCTTCGCCGGGATCGACCGGGCAGAAGGCGTGTGGGACGTCCTGCTGGACGGCATCAACACCGACGAGACCCACCGCGGCGCCAACGAACAGCAATTCCGCCACACCTACCCCTTCTCCCCGGCACTGGTCTCCACCCTGCGCAACCTCTCCGGCGTCATGCAGCGCGACCGCACCGCGCTCAAGGTCATGCAGCAGATGCTCGTCGAGCGCCGCGACACCATGCGGATCGACGAGGTCATCCCCGTCGGCGATGCCTACGAGCACATCGTCTCCGGCAACGACCGCTCCGTCCTCGATCCCCGCCGCGCCGCCCTGTTCCGCCGGGCCGACGAGATCTTCGAGGACAAGCTGCAGCCGCTGCTGCTGTCGAACAACGGGATCTCCGCGCACGATCTCGAGACCGGCGACGAGGCGACGCTGCGCACCTACCGCACCGACGAGCGGTTGGCCCACACCCTGCTGCTCAGCGCCGTCGCCCCCGGCGTGCCGGCGCTGACCTCGCTGACCTCGCAGCGGCTCTCCTCCCTCAACCACGGCTCGATCACCTCCCCACTGCGCGGGGGTGAAGCCGGAGTGGTCGCCGCGAAGGTGAACAGCTGGGCCCAGCGGGTCGGTGACATCAAGGTGGGCGGCAGCGACCGCAACCCCGTCTACACCGTGCGTCTCTCCGACGTGGACTACGAGTCGATCGTGGAGAACGCCAAGGGGGAGGACAACCCCGGCCGGCAGCGCGAGCTGCTCCGGACGCTCGTGCTCGAAGCAGCCGGCGTCCCTCCCCAGGAGAACACCACCGATGGCGCCGTGCAGCACAAGGTCGTCTGGCGCGGCTCCGCCCGCACCGTCGATCTGGTGTTCGGGAACGTCCGCGATCCCCAGCAGCTGCCCGAGGACCGCTTCCGCCATGCCCCCGACACCTGGCGGATCATTCTCGACCTGCCCTTCGACGAAGGCGGACACTCCGTCACCGACGACGTGCGCCGCGTCGAGGACCTCATGGCCCGCAATGTCCAGGCCCGCACCCTGATCTGGCTGCCGCGCTTCTTCTCCGCCGGCAAGCTCAAGGATCTGCGCACTCTCGTCATCCTCGACTACCTCCTGACCGGGCACGGCGACCGGTGGCGCAACTATTCCGACCACCTCTCCGAGGCGGACCGCTCCCAGGCCAAGGTGATCCTGCAAGGTCAGCGCGATAACCTCCGCGCCGGGATCCTGACCGCGCTGCTCCAGGCGTACGGCGCCGCCACCGCGCAGCCGGGCATCCTCACCGAGGGGTCCGGCGACCAGGTGCTGTGGAGCCTGGACCAGGGCCACCAGCCTCGCACGCCCGGCGGGCCCACCCTCGACCGCGCCCTCGCCCAGACCATCACCGAGGCCTGGGACTCCACCTTCCCCGAGCATCCTGCCTTCGCGCCCGAGGACCAGGTGGTCACCGTCCGCGAGCTCGACGCCGTGGCCGAGCACATCTCCCGTGCAGCCGGCGACCCCGACCACCGGGTCCCGCTGCAGGGCAACGTCGCTGCCGTGCGCCGGGTGACGGACCCGCTGCGGGTCGGCCGCACCACCGAGACCCATTTCCTGTTCGGCGCCGAGTACTTCGGCACCTGGGACCGGGATGTCATCACCGGGATCGGTGCCGTCGGTCTCGATCCCGACGGCACCGTCAGCGTCGGCGAACTGCAGGACGCTCTGCGCCGCACCACGATCGGTGCGGGGCTGGACCGTCATGTCCTGGACCTCGTCACCATCGCCTGGGCCATCCGCCACCAGCGCGCCTGGACCCAGTACTCCGCCTCCATCCCTCAGCCCCAGCCCGGCAAGCTCGCCCGGGACATGCAGCTGCAACCCCAGGAGATGCCCAGCGAGGAGCAGTGGACCACCGCCCGCCACCGAGCTGGCGCGATCTTCGGCCTCGAGGCCCCGCAGTACCTCACGGCCGCGAACGTCACCACCCTTGCGCAGCAGCTGCGTGAGAGGGCGAGCACCCTGAGAGAGGACTCCCACGTCCTCACCACCGCGCTGACCGAAGCTTCCGCGCAGCGCGGTATCGCCGTCAGCGCTCGGCTCACCGCCGCCCAGGAGGGTTCGACCCTGGTCGACGACCTCGCCGTGCTCAAGGGACTGCCGCTGCTGCAGCGACTCGCCGACGCCACGTTCGACGCGACCGACCAGGAGCTGGGTCGTTCCCTGTCCAGCGCCGCCGGCGTCACCCGGGCCGTCCGTGGACTCGACCCCACCCGCATCACGCCCCTGACCACCGGGATCGAGGCCGGAGGCGACGCCGGCCGCACCGCACGCGGCATCCTCCAGGACCTCGACGACGCTCTCGCTGGGCACCAGCTGCAGCGCCCCCTCGAGAAGGCACTGAGCAGCTTCGACGACGCGGCCTGGACCTGGATGAGCCGACGCGCGAGCGCCGCCCCGGCACCCGCGCCGCAGCCCGACCCCGAGCCGGCGACACCGACCCGCAGCACCGGACGGCGCACCGTGACCTGGCGCGGCCAGGACGGACTCAGCGAGCTCGCCCGGGAGATCACCAACCAGGTCCCCGACGGCGCCCGCCTCGAGATCACCTGGCGGCAGCTGCCATGAGCACCGCTGTCGCCGTCGCCCCCGTCCAGCGCGCCACCATCCTCGCCACCCTCGAGAAAGTCCGTCGGCGCGGCGGTGCGAGCCGTGTCCTGGGCATCCGGGCCTCCCGCGGACTCGACCACGCCCAGGGTCTCACCGACCAGCATGGTGAGCCCGTGACCGTGACCTGGTGCCCCTCCGCGCTCGCAGTCTGGGACGCTCTGGCCGCCTGGGACGGCAACGGCTGGCTGGTGCTGCTGACCGACCGCACCGAGGAGGAGTTCGGCTCCGGACTCCTTGCACGCCTCGCCCAGCACCGCCTCCAGCGCCCTGATGCCTGGGAGAGCGTCAAGCTCCGATTCCGGGCCACCGGAGTGGACCGTGCCCTGCTCCAGGACTCCGCCGGCAACCGGTCCGCGATCCCGGAGGCCCTGCTGCGTCTCGAGCCCCGTGGCGGCTGGCCCGCCGCTCGTGCCGGAGTGCTGGGCCGCGAGGTCGCCTACGGCGCAGTCGCCCGACAGTTGCTCGGCATCGACGCCGAGACCCTCGACGGGCCCGCCGTCCTCGAGGCGACCCTCGACCCCGAGCTGCCGGGACGACTCGCGGACCTGCGCCGCGACGGCGGTGACGAACTCACCGACGCGGTGCTCGACTGGCTGGCCGGCCACCTCGGCGTCGGAGCCGCCCCTGCCCGCCACGTGCTCGCCGGAGGCTCCACCGGCGATCTCCTGCCGCTGGGCCTCGCGCTCACGCACGTGGTCACCGCCTCACCGGCCCTCATCCAGGAAGCGGTCCTCACCGGCGCCCGCCTGGAAGCGCGCCTGCCCGATGCCTTCCGCGGAGTCACCAACACCGGCGCCGCCGGCCCGGTCGCCGAGCAGGTCCGCTCCTTCGCCGCCGCCTCCACCCGCGCCCTGCGCGACATGCTCACCCGCCCGTCTGCCCGGGAGCAGGCACTGACCGTCCTACGGCGCACCGAATCGATCCTCCGCGCCGAGCAGGCACCCTCCCTTATCGCCGACTCCGACCTGCTGCCCGGCGGACTCACCGCCCGTCGGCGCACCCTTGCCGCGGCGCTCGGCTCCGACCCGGCCGCCGTCGAGCGGGCCTGGCGCGAGATCCTCGATCACCCCCTGACCGCGGACCGTGACGGGAAGGACCCCCTGCACACCGCCCTGCGCGCCGCCGTCCGCCTCGACCGCTGGCTCGCCGCGCGGGAGGTGCCGGAAGAGGATTCCGGCGTCGGCCGCCTGGAGCGCGCCCTCGACGCCGCCCGCATCCACGCCCACGACGGCGCCTGGGCAGAGAGCGCGCTCGGCGACCTGCTCCAAGGCTCCGACGACCCCGAGATCGCCGCCGCACTCGACCGCCTCGCCCAGCAGGTCCTCGCCCGTCGCCGCGCCCTGGACCGCGCCTTCGCCCAGGACCTTGCGCCCCTCGCCCACGGCGACGACCTTCCCGCCGGCGGAGACGTCCACTATCTCGAGGACGTGCTCGGCCACGTCGGCCTGCCGTTGGCCCGCACCACCCCCGCCGCTCCCGGATCGCTACGGGGCGGCGCCCTGGTGCTGCTGATCGACGGGATGAGCGCGGCCTCGGCCACCGACCTCACCCAAAGCATCCTCACCCTCACCGACACCTGGCGCGAGATCGTGCCCCTGGCCGCACCCCGCCGGGCGACGGGCCTCGCGCTCCTGCCCAGTCTCACCACCCACTCCCGCACCTCCTTCTTCACCGGCAGCCCGGCCACCGGCGGGCAGCCGCAGGAACGGCAGGGACTATCCGCCCTCGCTCGTCGCTCCGGTCTCTCCGCCGCACCCCTGTTCCACAAGGACGACCTGGTCAGCAATGCGGCAGGCACCGCGCTCAGTGCCCCGGTCGCCTCCGCCATCGCAGACGTCGACGGCAGCCCGATGGTCGCTTGTGTGCTCAACACCATCGACGACGCCCTGGACAAGGCCGACCCGGGCGGCACCCGGTGGTGCACCGCGGACGTGCGCTTCCTCCGCCCTCTGCTGCAGGAGGCCGCCCGCGCCGGCCGCACCGTGGTGCTCACCGCCGACCACGGCCACGTCATCGAGAGGAACGGACGGATGGAGCGCCACGACGGCGAGACCAGCGCCCGCTCCCGGCCGGGGACCGGAGACCCTGCCGGTCCTGACGAGGTGCTCGTCGAGGGGAGGCGCGTGCTGGGCGGCGACAGCGCGATCCTCGCCGTCGACGAGGACCTGCGCTACACCGCACGCCGCGCCGGCTATCACGGCGGGGCGAGCCTGTCCGAACTCGTCGTGCCCGTCATCGCCCTGCGCCCCGCGCCCGCTGACCGTTCCGAGCAGGGATGGGCGGCCGGACTGCCCGAGGGGTGGCTGTTCACGAGCGATCAGCGACCCCTGTGGTGGTCCACCCGCGCCGCCGCTCCCGACCGGGCGGACGAGCCCTCCGGCCCGGCGGTCGCGCCCGTCGTCGGCATGCTCGACCTGTTCGGAGGCGACGAGCCCGAGCCGGTCGTGCCCACCGGCCTCGGTGCTGCGATCATCGCGTCAGACCGGTATACGGACCAGAAGCGGGTGCTCCGGCGCACCCCGTCGGACGAGACCGTCGCTGCGCTCGTCGACGAGCTCGCGGCCGCTCCCGGAACCCGGCTGCCCTTCAGCCGCGTCTCCCAGCTGCTCTTCACACCGACGGCGCGGACGCCACGCGTCGCCGGTGTGGTCACCCAGTTGCTGAACGTCGAAGGCTTCGAAGTGCTCCGTCTCGAGGAGGAGACCGCGATCCTCGATGTTCCGCTGGCCCGCCAGCAGTTCGAGGTGGACCGATGAACACGGACAGCCCAGGGATCTCCCCGCGCCGCCGCGACGACATCATCGGCGCGCTGCGCCGCGGCACCGTCCCCGCCGAAGGACTCGACCAGCTCGCCGTCGGACTGGACCACTTCGCGGACGCTCTGTCCGGCGAACTGGACCAGGTGACCGGCGGGGGCGCCGTCGTCAAGGCGGTGCGCGGCGAGTACGGCAGCGGCAAGACCTTCTTCACCCGCCATCTGGCCGAGACCGCCCTGCGCCGCGGCTTCGCGACCGCCGAGGTGCAGATCTCCGAGACCGAGACCCCACTGCACAAGCTCGAGACCGTGTACCGGCGGATCACCGAGTCGCTGCACACCTCGAGCGTCGCCCCGTCGGCCTTCCGCTCGGTCCTGGACACCTGGTTGTACACCATCGAAGAGGACGCGATCGCGGCCGACCCCACCATCGAGCAGTCCGAGCAGCGCCTCGCCGAAGCGACCGGGGAGCTGCTCGACGCGCGACTGAGCGAGGTTAGTTCCTCCACCCCGGCGTTCGCCCTTGCGCTGCGCGCCTATCACCGCGCCTCCGCCTCCGACCCGGCGACCGCCGACGGTCTCGCCGCCTGGCTCGCGGGGCAGCCCCATGTCGCCGCGGCGGCCAAACGCGCCGCCGGGATCAAGGGGGACCTCGACCACTTCGGCGCGATGAGTTTCCTGCAGGGCCTGCTCACCGTGCTGCGCGATGCCGGCCATCCCGGCCTGCTGCTCGTCCTCGACGAGGTCGAGACCCTGCAGCGGATGCGCTCCGACGTGCGCGACAAGGCGTTGAACGCCCTGCGCCAGCTCATGGACGAGATCGACGCCGGCCGCTACCCAGGGCTCTACCTGGTGCTCACCGGCACCCCCGCCTTCTACGACGGACCCAACGGCGTGCACCGTCTGCCTCCGCTCGCTCAGCGCCTGGACACCTCGTTCATGCGCGACCCGACGTTCGACAACCCTCGCGCCGTGCAGATCCGCCTGCTCGGCTTCACTCAGGACTCTCTCGCCGAGGTCGGGATCCGCGTGCGCGACCTCTACGTGCGCGGACGCGAGAACGAGCCTCGACTGCGCGAGCGGGTCGATGACAGCTACATCGTCGACTTCTCCCGCGCCGTGGCCGGCGAGCTCGGCGCCAAGGTGGGGCTGGCCCCGCGGATCTACCTGCGCAAGCTCGTGGACGTCCTGGACAGGGTGGACCAGTTCGAGACCTTCGACCCCCGCACCGACTACGCCGTCACCGTGAGCGAGGCCGAGCTGGCCGTGGCCGGACCCCGCACCGATCCCGACGACATCGACCTCGATCTCGATGACTGAGCAGGCCGCCGGTTTCGACGCGCTCGCGCCCTCGGTGCAGCATCACATCGTCAACACGCTCGGCTGGCCCGGACTGCGCCCCCTCCAGGAGGAGGCCGTCGCCCCGCTGGTGGCGGGGGAGGACGCGATCCTGCTCGCGCCCACCGCCGGCGGCAAGACCGAAGCCGCAGCCTTCCCCCTGCTCACCCGTATGAGCACGGAGGACTGGCGCGGGACCTCTGTGCTCTACGTCTGCCCGCTGCGGGCACTGCTCAACAACCTCCACCCCCGCTTGTCCTCCTATGCCCAGTGGTTGGGCCGCACCGCCGAAGTGCGACACGGCGACACCACCGCCGGGCAGCGCCGACGGTTGCAGACCCAGCCGCCGGACATCCTCCTCACCACTCCCGAGTCCCTCGAGGCCATTCTCGTCTCGACCATCACCTCCCCGCAGGCGATGTTCTCCGACCTGCGCGCGATCGTGGTCGACGAGGTCCACGCCTTCGCCGGCGACGACCGCGGCTGGCACCTGCAAGGAGTGCTCTCCCGCCTCGAGGCGATCGCGGCGCGACCTTTGCAGCGGATCGGGCTCTCAGCCACCGTCGGCAACCCACACGAGCTGCTCGCATGGCTGAGCGGACCCGGACGCGGTTCCGGGAGCGAGGGCGCGCCCGGGAGGGAGCGGCGCGGGAGCGTCATCGATCCCGGTGGGATCGGGAAGGACTCTGACGTGCGCCAGGACTGGGTGGGCACGCTCGACAACGCCGCCGAGGTCATCTCCCGGCTGCATCGCGGCGACAAGCGGCTGGTGTTCGCCGACTCCCGGCGCACCGTCGAATCGTTGACGTTGTCGCTGCGGGAACGCGCGGTGGAAACCTTCGCGTCCCACTCCTCCCTGTCCGTGGACGAGCGACGCCGCTCCGAACAGGCCTTCGCCGAAGCACAGGACACCGTGATCGTCGCCACGTCCACCCTGGAGCTGGGGATCGACGTCGGAGACCTCGATCGCTGCCTCCAGATCGGTGCCCCACGCACTGTCGCCTCGATGCTGCAACGCCTCGGCCGCACCGGGCGCCGCGCGGATACGGCCCGGAACATGCTGTTCCTCGGCACGACCGAGGAGGAGTTCCTCCGTGCCTGCGGTCTGCTGCTGCTCTGGTCCGAGGGGTACGTGGAGCCGATCGACCCGCCGTCGACCCCGTATCACGTGATCGCCCAGCAGATTCTCGGGATCACCCTGCAGCGCCGTGCGCTGACCCGTGAGGACATCCACCGCGACCTCGCCGCCTTCGCTCCGCTGACCGAGTCGTCGGGCGACGCGATCATCGACCACATGCTCGAGCATCAGTTCCTGCTCGGCGACGGAGAGCTGCTGTTCGCCGGGCCCGCCGCCGAGCGTCGCTACGGCGGCATGCATTTCCGCGACGTGATGGCGGTATTCACCGCTGCACCGCAGTTCACGGTGCTGCACGGCCGCGCCGAGATCGGGCTCATCGACCCCATGGTGCTGCGTGGCCCGCATGACGGCTCGCTGACCATCACCCTCGCCGGCAAGGGGTGGCGCGTCACCTCCATCGACTGGAACCGTCACCGCGCGCAGGTGGAACCGTCCACCGTGGGAGGGAAGGTCCGCTGGTCCGGCGTACCCCAGCCGATCTCCGCGGCACTCACCGGCGCGATCAGGCGGTCCCTCCAGGGTGCTGACGCACAGGGAGTGGAGCTCACTCGGCGTGCGCGCGAGAAGCTGGTCGATCTGCGGGTGGAGTTCGCTCCGTTCGTTGGGGTGGGGGAATCCGATGTGCTCTCCCCGCACGATCGTGGCCGTTCCCGCTGGTGGACGTGGGCCGGTGGTCGTGAGAACGCCCGCACTCTCGCAGCGCTCACCCGGGTGGCCCCCGAGCTGCTCGGTGAGGCGCCAACCTGGGACAACTATGCGATCACCCTGTCCGACTCGGCGACGATTCCCGCACTGCGGGCAGCGCTCGAGGAGGCACAGAGGAGGGCGGCCGAGGGTGACAACGTGTTCGCGCCGCTCATCGACGACAAGGTGCTGCGCGAGGTGAAGTTCGGAGACATGGTCCCGGAAGAGATGCTGCGAGCGGAGGTCGCGGGGCGGTGAACTGTTGGCGGCCACTCATGTCCCGCACAAAATTCTCTCGCGATTTTGGTTGATCTCCAACTCACGGGGAAGGAGCAATGCCAACATGTAAGGTATGGAGTCGACGAGCGCATCGATCACTTTCTTCGAGCTGCAGGAGATCCTACGGGAACGGTCTCCTGACGATGTGCAGGCCTCGCGCGGAGAGCGGGGGACGGCTGAGCGGGACCCTGCGTGGACGATGATCCTCGACTTGTGTGATGAGCTCGCCGAAGCGGAGGACGGCAGTTCACGACTCCTCGAGTACCGATGGGCGTTCGAGTCCCTCGAGGTCACGAACTTCCGCGGCGCGAAGCGCAAAAGCATGCTGGAGCTTGATCCGACCTATGCGCTGACAATCCTCCACGGGCTCAACGGAGCGGGGAAGACCACGATGATCGAGGCGCTGAGGGTCGCCATTCACGGAGCTCTGGACTCTTCGCACATCGGGCGCGACGGCCCCGGTATGCGAACGAAGGGGAAGCTCTGGATTGCTGAGGAGCAACGGCCGGATCCGAGCGCACCGGCCAGAATCATCCTTGCGCTCAACGCGGTGGACGCCCCAGGGACCTCGCTGCAGATCACTGCAGGATTCGGTGACGATCATCAGGTGCACCGTACCGCGAATCTTCGACGAGCAGGAGAGGAGCCCCAGACCATCTCCGAAACTTCGGCTGAGTGGAGACTGTGGGATATCAGCGCACGTGCGTTTCCGCCCAGCTACAGCTATGCGTCGCTGAGCGACGAACTCCGCGATCCGCAGGACATTCACAGCTGGTTCTACAGTAGTCTCGGGCTAGGTTTGGCCCCCGCAGCACTTGAGCAGGCGCTGAAGTCACGCCAGCGCATCGCAAAGGAAGCTGACGGTATCCTGAGAGGTGCACTTCGAAGTGCGAGTGATGCCATCCAAGAAATCGACCATGAGGCACGAGAGGCTGGCATAAACATTACTGAAATCGCCTGGGACCAGCTTAGTTCCGCAACAGACGTCGAGAAATGGTGCATCGACAACAACGTCGGTACCGGCGAAATTGTTGGTGAAAGCCTCCCCGACGATGTCGCCGAGGTGCTCGCTGCCGCCGCTCGGGATCTAAGGGCCGCTTTCGCGGGCTGGCGGGAAGCGGTGGTTGAAGGCATGGACAACCACTGTTTGGAAGCGCTTCTGAAACTTCGCAATGCGCTGGGGGAGCGGCATGACCACACCGCCCTGGATACGTGCCCGGTGTGCGGGAGCGCTCGCAGCGACTGGTGGGAATCCTTTCAACGCCGGGCAGATACCTGGGCCGTCAATGAACGTGCGTGGCGGAACCTCGAGGTGGCCGTTGACCGACAAGGCCAACAGCTCGTCGATTTGTATCAGGCAGTGATCGAGCAGGCCCCTGAGGATCCGGTCTTGAGCGCACAGGCACAGCTGTTGCGCCAGTTACTCCCGAATCATGAGCAGAGACAACGCAGCACCTACCTGCAGAGCTCCGAGTCGAAGAACCGTCTCGAGCGACTGGCTCAAGTGGCTGAGGAGCCGAAGACGCGGGCCCTCGTTGATAGCGCAGTGCGCACGGCAGGACGGAGGGGCCGCTGGAGGAATGCACGGCGCATTGCGCTCGCCGAATATCTCGACCTCGACGTCGAGACCAAGCGATCCGCCGAAGAGCTGCCGACGGTGAGACGTGCCGTAGCTCTGTGGAACCCGATCCTGCGCGACTTGCGGGATGAACGCACCGACATACTGCAGAGCCGCGTCGGAGGAATCATCAACGATCTGCTCGCCGAGCAGAACATTGAACTCGACAGCTTCAGCCTCCCGAAGACGGAGAAGAACTTCGAGATGCTCCTCGCTCGAAATGCGACCGATCCCGATACCGAATCAGCCGGGCATAAGGAGCAGCTGAAGCTCGCTCACCTCAGCGCGGGCCAAAGGAACATCCTCCTGCTCTCCCCTATGGTGGCTGCACCCGAGGAGGGACCTTTCGCGTTCCGGGTGTTCGACGACCCTGTCCACGCCCTGGACGAGGTCCGGGTCGACCGACTGGCTCACAACCTCGTCACCCGAATGCCCTCCATGCAAGTGCTGGTTGCAACGCACGATGGGCGTCTCGCCGAGCACCTGACGATCCCGGCAGGAGGAGTCGTGAACACGTACGACGTCAACCTGCTGGACGGCCACGTCACGGCGTCGCCGGTGGAACGGGCATGGACGCAGCTCCTCCGGATGGCCGCGGAGACGAGGGGAGATCTGCAAGTAGCAGCACGGGAGGCAAGGGGCCAGGCCGATACTGAAGCACCCCCTGTTCAGCACTGTGCCGTCGAGGTAAGGACCCTGCTGAGGATGGCGCTCGATGCTTGCCTGGAGTATGCGCTCCGGCGCCGTGCATGGCGTGCCCAGCAGAGCTATGCACGAGAAGCTGATCCACCGGAGAGATCGGTGACCGAGTACATTGCCGCGATCGACGGCGCTCGGACTCTGAGGGCCCGAAGAGATCTTCTGCTCAGTTCCGATCTTCCAGAGGAAATCGACCGCAGTGTCGAACGATCGCGTGAGGCGTTGGACCAGGTGGACGACTGTCTGAAGGTGTGGAACGAGGCAGCCCATGACGTCCGCAATGGTGAGGTCGAAGACTCTCAAGAGGTCGACGTCGCAACGCTGAACGGAGAGATCGACAAGTGCAAGATGGCCTGTAGGCACCTCAGTGGGATCTGGAGGTGAGCATGGACCGTGACGTGCTTCTCCGCGCTGCTCGGCTACGAACCCGTATCGATCGCGCCGGTCGAGAAGCCTGGGAGCACACCGCCCGAGTTGGCCACGGCAGCCACATGCAGAAGCACGAGATCCGAGCATTCCTCGGAGCGGCAGCCGTGGGGGACGCTGAATTGACCGTTGGGCATTTCCGACTTCTGAGGCAGGTTTACTCGGATCTCAGCAATGTCATGCACGGCCGCTGGTCCGCCGCACATTTCACAGGTCGCCATGCTGAGGAATGGGAGCGCGCAGTGGACGCGATTCTCGGCGAGGAGGCCGATTGAATAAAACCGCGGCCACTCATGCTCCCAGTACTCGCCGGAACCTCTCACGCAGCAGCGGGTCGACGACGTAGACGTACGTCCCCCGCATGCCCCGGGTGAGCAGCACGCGATAGATGTTGGTGATGTACTGCAGCAGATCGTCGTCGGTCGTGTCGCGACCGCGCATGCGGTTGTTCTGCTTGCCCTTCTTGTCGAAGTAGTTCGCCTTGTCCGCCACGAGGCGTCCGGTCTCGGGGTCGATCCGGAGGTCTCCGCCGATGAGGACGCCGGCGTAGTTGAGGTCGTAGCCCTGCACGGTGTGGATGGACCCGACCTCTTCGAGCGCGGTCTTCGACGCGATCCAGTCCACGTCGGAGACGTTCCAGTCGAGGCTCACGCCGTCGAGCTCGATGTCGTGCTTCCCGCTCTTCTTCCGGCTGCGCCACTCCCAGGCGTACCCGGCGACGAGCCGTGCCAGCCCGTACTCGGCGTCGCGCTCCCGGATTCGCTGATGCATGGCACCGAGGTCGTCGAACAGCTCGACTTCGTAGTCCTGGAGATCCGGAGCGGTGGCAGGCGGCTCGTTCGAGATCATCGAACGTGCGAACTCGAGGTACTCCTTCCCGCCCTTGACGCGCATCTGGGTCTCCAACGGATACCAGCGCTGGGCCTCTTTCGCCTCGGCGATGACCTGATCGAACACCTCGGGCTCGATGTCCGCCGGCCGCACACTCTGCTCCGTGTCGAGCAGGAGGATCGTGTGGCGGGACCGGGCGCGGATCCAGTCGAGCTGGTTCAGTGAGTGGTCGTCGGTGCCGAACAAACGCTGGGTGATCTTGGCGTAGCGCGCGGTCAGCGTCCCGTGCGACTGCGAGGCGCGCTGCGTGAGACGGTGCGCCTCGTCCACGACGAGCACATCGAAATCCTCCTCGGCGTCGGCCACGTCGTAGGGGGTCAGTACCTGGGCGTCACGAAGCGCGGGCACCTTGCGGAACACCGTCGAGATCGACCGTCGCAGCGATTTCTGCGGGACGACGAGACCGATCCGCAGGTCGTCGAAGAGCTCACGGTTCCCCTCGACGAAGAAGTCGGAGAACATCGAGTCGCCCTCGACCTCGTCCGTCGGATCGAACTCGGCGATGTCCCGCATCAGCTTCATCAGGTAGATGCCCACGATCGTCTTGCCGGTCCCCGGGTCCCCCTGGATGACAGCGAGCGATCGATCCTCGAGGGGGAGGTCCTCGACCAGACCTTCCAAGATGTCCAGCACTGCGATGCCCTGCTCGGTGTTCAGCGCCTTGTACGGGGAGAGCTTGAAGAGGTCGGAGTTCTCGATCTGTGGGATCGTGCGCTCGAAGTAGCCGCGGGCGCGGAGCTCGCCGAAGATCTCCTTGAAGGAGTCGTTGTACTCGCTGCGCTGGTAATAGTCCTGGTTGGTGATGCCCTCGTTCCGATTGAGGAGATCGAACTTCCCGTCGCCGTCGAGCAGCCGGATCAGCAGGGACTCGAGATCCAGGCAGGCGGAGCCGTTGAAGCGATCATCGATGACGATCCGTACCTCGCGGAGATGCTGCTTCTGCTGCGACTTCAGGTGCTGGCGCATGCGGCGGTCCGCGCTGCCGGTCTCGCCCACGTAGATGTCATGCCCGTCCTCGATCAGGTACACGACCGGCCAGTTCGAGAAGCGAGGGAGACGGCTCCTCGTCTCCTCGGCCGACTCCGGGGTGAAGCGGAGCTCCTCGATCTCAAAGCCGGTCATACTTCGTGCTCCGTCCCTTCGCCTTCTCCACGGGGTACTTCTCGCCTGTGCGCTTGAGCTTGGTGCGGATGATCTGCTCGGGATCCAGGTTGAATATTCGCGTCACTGGGGTCCGTCGGTAGCGCGTCTCGGGGCCGGTGCGCGAGTCGGGGTGTAGCGCGCTCGGGGGCCACCGACGGTGTGCTTGGGGGCCACGTCCATAGGCTCCTTCCGCCGCGTGTATAGGGCACGTGGCGGAAGGAGCAATCGGAAATGGTACGGAAGATTAGAGCGAAGCTCGTGCTGCAGCTGCGGGCGGAGGGCTTGTCCGGGCGGGCGATCGCGGCGTCGCAGGGCATGTCGCGCAAGAGCATCACGGCAGTACTGGAAGCTGCAGACGCGGCCGAGATCAGCTGGGACGATGTCGCCGACTTCCCTGACGGGGAGGTGTATGCCTGGTTGTTCCCGGGCCGGGGTGAGCATGAGAGCGTGTTCGCCCAGCCGGACTGGGAACGCGCCCACCGCGAGATGGCCCGGGTGGGGGTGACGCTGAAGCTGCTGCACGGTGAGTACGTCGATGCCTGCGCTGCTGCGGGAGATCCGGCGATGGGCTATGACCGGTTCTGCAAGACCTACCAGCGTCATGTCCTGGTCACCGGGGCCGCCTCCCGGGTCGGGCACAAGGCTGCCGCGAGCGTGGAGGTCGACTGGTCCGGCCCCACGATGACGCTGAGCGACCCGGTCACCGGGAAGGAGACCAGGGTCTACCTGTTCGTGGGGTGCCTGCCGTTTAGCCGCTACGCGTTCGCCTGGCCGGCGCTGGATATGCGTCAGGACACCTGGCAGCGCGCGCATGTGGCGATGTTCGAGGCCTTCGGCGGGTCGACGCCCCGGGTCGTGCCGGACAACCTCAAGACCGGGGTGATCAAGCATCCCCGCGAGGGCGAGGTCGTCCTCAACGACGCCTACCGGGAGATGGCCGCGCACTACTCCGCGGCAGTCCTTCCCGGCCGGATCAAGAAGCCCAAGGACAAGGCCAGCGTGGAGAACACGGTCGCGCACGTGGCGACCTGGATCATCGCGGGACTGCGGGATCGACGATTCACCTCGCTGCCGGAGTTGACAGCAGCGGTCGCCGAGCGGATGGACGAGTACAACGCCGAGCCGTTCCAGAAGCGGCCCGGGTCTCGGGCCAGCGTCTTCACCGCGGAGGAGAAGCCGTTGCTGACCGTGCTGCCGGCGGTGGGCTATGAGATCTCGCGGTGGGTCTATGCCCGCCGGGTCGGACGCAACGCGCACGTGGTCTGGGAACGGAACTACTACTCGGTGCCGTTCGCTCATATCGGGGAGCGGGTGGATCTGCGGATCACCGACCGGGCGTTGGAGGTCTATCGCGGCACCGAGCGGCTGACCAGCCACCTGCTGCTGCCGGAGACTGCGGCCAATGAGTACCGCACCAACGAGGCTGACCTTCCCGGTGGGGAGCGTTACCAGCCCTGGGACGCTGCACGAGTGAGGGCGTGGGCCGAGCGGATCGGCCCCGCAGCCGTGACCGTGATCGACCGGATCTTCGAGTCCGTGCCCATCGATGAGCAGGGCCTGGACGCCGCGCTGGCGGTGCTGCGCCTATCGCGCCGCTACTCCAGTGAACGGGTAGAAGCGGCCTGCCAGCTGGCGCTGGCCGGGAGGGTGAGGTCGCCGCGTTATGCGCACCTGCACCCCATTTTGGCGACCGGCCAGGACCGGATGGCCGCGTTGCGGCCACCACGAGAAGAGAACGCTGAGCAGGGCGGTTACGTCCGTGGCGGCGACTACTACGCCGGAGGTGTGAAGTGAGCGTCATCGATATCGAGACCAAGCGCAAGCTGCGCGAGATGGGCGCGGCACCGCTGCTGGAAGCGTTCGAGACCCAGGATGAGAACCTCGTGCTGGGGATGGGGTTCGAAGACCGTCTCCAGCTCGCCGTCGACGAGGCCCACTCGATGTTCACCCACGCGAAGGTCGAAGGACTGATCCGCCGGGCCAGACTGCGTTACCCCGGTGCTGACCTCCGCCGGCTCGACCTGATCGAGCAGCGCGGCCTGGACCGCAACGTGATCACCCAGCTCGCGACGTGCTCATTCATCGCCCGCCAGCAGAACGTCGTCTTCCAGGGCTTCACCGGCTCGGGGAAGTCGTATCTGGGATGCGCATTGGCCAAACAGGCTTGCCAGCACCGAATCCGTGCCCACTACATCCGGATGCCCGACCTCGCCGAGGCCTGGGCCCTGGCCCGCGACAAGCCCCAGGGGAAGAACAAGTTCCTGCGGAAATACGCAGCGTTCAGCCTGCTGGTGATCGACGAGTGGCTCCTGGACCACCCTGACGCGGACATGCGCTACATGCTGCTGGAGCTCCTCGAACACCGCTACGACAACGCCTCGACCGTGTTCTGCACCCAGTACGCGAAGAAGGACTGGCACCAACGCCTCGGCTCCGGAGTCCACGCCGACGCGATCATGGACCGGATCGTCCACAACACCATCTGGGTCGATACCGGCAGCCACAACATGCGCGAGCACGTCGCCACGCTCAAGTAACCAACCCCGGTGGAGGCCGGCGGCCCCGACAGCCGCGACCGCTGGCCCCCACCGGCACTACCCCTGGCCCCCAGAGGCAATATCCGGTGGCCTCCACAGCTTCAAATATTCATCCAGGTCGAGTCGGTCCGCGAGGAGCAGCGCGTAGGTGAGGACGTCGGCCAGCTCGTCGGCCACCTCATCCCGGTCGCTGGCGGCGTCCCATTGGAAGCACTCGAGCAGTTCGCCGGCAAGTGAGCAGAGTTGCATTGGATGAGTCAATGGTGTGGATGTTGACGCGGCCCCACCGCGCGCCGCAAGGCCGGTTCGACGTGACTGAGTGCCTCCGTTGCCGCGTGCCTCGCGGCGGACTCAGCTCAACAATTCCCTGATCAAGAGGCAGATCGGTGCTTGCTGCATGCTGCGGACACCGTCCCGGGCGTAGTGCCCAATCGTGGATGCCGCGTTGCACTGGCAGACTCCATGATACATTTATGGCATGTATGATGCAGTAGACGCAATGCCGAGGTGCGGGTGGTGACCCGCGAAGTCCGATCCCTGGCTCCGGTGTTACAGCTGGACCCGGCTCGTTCGACGTTCGAGGAGATGCTGCGCCGCTACGCCGTCTCGATGCGCTCGCGTGGCCTGTCAGAAGCCACGATCCGGACGCATCAGTTCGGCGTGAAGCGGTTCTTCCATTTCGCTGAGACCTATCCGTGGGAGTGGCGGCCGCAGGACGTTGAAGACTTCACCTCGTCGCTGCTGTCTCGTCCGGAACCGTTGGCGCACTCCACGATCCGCGGCTACCACCAGATCGTGAAGGGCTTCTGCGGGTACATCTCGCATCCGTCCTACGACTGGGTCGACGTCTGTCTGGAACGGTTCGGGGCCGCGCCAGCCCAGATCTGTCATCCGTGGAACACGTTCGCGCACCTGGCTGAGTTCGAGGCACGGCCCACTCGACGGCCGTTCGGGTATGACGAGCTCGAGGCATTCTTCGCGCAGGCCGATGAGCGCGCCCACCACCTGCTCGCGGGCCGCAAGAAGGGTGCGTTGCCCGCGCTGCGGGACGCGCAGTTTTTCAAGACAGTCTACGCGTTCGGGCTCCGACGTCGCGAGGCGGTGATGCTCGATCTGAACGACCTCCGCCCCAATCCCTACGTTCCCGAGTGGGGCACGTATGCGAAGGTGCAGGTTCGATACGGCAAGGCGATGAAGGGGTCACCGCCGCGCCGCCGCACCGTGCTGGCGTGCCCGGAGTTCGCGTGGGCATCAGAAGGACTGCGCTACTGGGTTGAGGAAGTGCGACCGCGGCTCGCGACTGCGACGGAAGCTCTGTGGGTCAGTGAACGACGCACCCGCATGACAACTCGCACGGTGGACCAGCGGTTCGCGCAGATCCGCGACGCGGCGGGCCTGGATTCTGCGCTGACATTGCACAGTCTCCGCCACTCCTACGTGACCCACCTGGTCGAGTTTGGCTACGCCGCCCAGTTCGTGCAGGAGCAGGTCGGACACAATCACTCCTCGACGACCGCGATCTACACGTCGGTCGGTGACGACTTCAAGAACCGCATCTTCCAAGAAGCGCTGCGACGCGTGCTCGGAGAAGGAGAAACCGCATGACCCGTCAATTCGATTGGCATCTTCGCCGCAAGCTCGCCGAGAACGGCATATACAAGACCACCGAGCTGGTGCCGCTGCTCGCCGATCAGGGCGTGAAACTCTCACGCGAGCAGGTCTACCGCCTGGTGACATCCAACCCGCAACGGCTGAACATCGAGGTCCTCGACGCGCTCTGCGTGATCCTCGACTGCACACCGAACGATCTGATCAGCTTCACCGTCGCGGCACGCGCGCAACCAAAAGCCGCCGGTGGCGGCACGGTCACCGACATCGGCACACTCAAGACTGTCCCGGCGCGGATCACCCGGCCCGACAAGTCGTGACCCCGCGATCATCTACCGCACTTCTCGACAACACCGCCGCGCTGCTCTCCCATGGTGACCCGTGGACGGCGGTCGGCGAGGCGGGGGTGCGGGCGCTGCTCGAGCAGGTTGCCCCCACGCCGCAGGGGCAGGCACATCTTCGACGTTTCCTTGCCGAGGCGGACGCGACCTGGATCACTGACGCCGATCCGCACCTCCCTCGTCAGGCGCAACGATTGCTGCGGATGCTCCGAGCCAGCGGGTTCCCGGTCGCCCTGCCAGTATGCAGCGGATGCGGCCGAGAACAACTGCTCACGCAAACGCTCGAGGACGGACTCCGGGTCTGCAATGCGTGCCGGAACGTTCGATACACCCGTCGCTGCGACGGCTGCGACAAGACCAGAGTGATCTCGCACCGCATCGAGGAGAAGAGCCTATGCGAGACCTGCTACCGGCGACGGCCGGAGGCAAAGAAGACTTGCATCCGATGTGGGCATGACCGGCTCGTCCAGAACCGAACAGCGGACGGCCCGATTTGCCCCCAGTGCGCGCCCGGCAAGATCGAGCCCTGCGTCCACTGCGGCCGTGAGCGGCGAGTCCAGGTCAGGTTCCTCGGCGGCGCGACTTGCGAACCCTGCTTCAACATCATCCGCGGCACTCGCCGCCCCTGCCCGCGATGCGGCACGGTCGGCCTGGTCGCGTCGGTCGCCGACGACGGTACTCTGGCGTGCTCGGCCTGCACAGGGGTGCGATCGCGGTTCATCTGCGCCGCGTGTGGCGTCGAAGACATCCGCAACGGGAAACGCTGCTACCCGTGCCTTGCACGCATCGCCATCGACGACCTGTTCGCCACCGGAACGCCCGCCCGCCGTCAGGCTCTCGAACCGCTCCGGCAACGCCTCCTCCACCACCCCGAACCCAAGAGCATGGCACGCTGGCCCGGCCGCAGCGCATCCGCCGCGATCCTGCGCGAGATCCTTACCGAGGACATCGAGCTCACCCATGAAGCATTGGACCAGCACCCCACGCTTCAGGCGGTGAACCTGCTCCGTCATGCGCTCGTCGACGTGGGCGCACTGGAACCCCGGGACACCGCATCGGTGCAGTTCACGGCCTGGATCGACACGTTCCTCCAGGGCCGCCCCGAACACATCACGCGCACCCTCGGGCCCTTTTGCCGGTGGCACGTCCCTGCTCGCAATCAGATACTCGTCCAACGCAATGGAATCACCGACGGCACGTTCGTTCGCGCCCGCCGCTTATGCCGGATCGCCGCTGACTTTCTCGCCGACCTTGACGCAGGCGGGATCGAACTGAAGACCGCCCCGCAAGACGCCGTGGAGTCCTACCTCGACCGGCACCCGCGCAACTTCGAACCGCTCGCTGCCTTCTTGCGCTGGGCGTCGCAGAGAGGAATCGCCGAACGGATCCACCCGATCCCGTCTCCATATGCGACCCCCTACACCGCGTACCCGATCGACACCTACAGAGCCTGGATGCACCGATTCGCGACGGACGAAACAATCCGGCTCAGAACCCGCATCTGCGGACTACTCGCAGGCATCTCCGGCAGGCCAAGCACGACCATCGCAGCCCTAAGCACCACGAGCATCATCGATGACACCGACGGGATGCAACTCCAGCTCGGGGCGACACCCTTCCAGCTGCCGCCCCCGTTGCCAGCGCTGATCCGACGGCAACTCGCCGCCCCACGGCGATGGGACATGGAATCAACGTGGCTCTTCCCGTCGAAACTGCGAGCCGGCGAACACGTGCACGCCAGCCGATTCACCACAGACCTGCAGAACCTCAACTGCAGCCTCGTCGAACTCCGAGGAGCCGCACTGCTAAACCTCGCCGCCACCATGCCCGTCGCACTGCTCTGCGACCTCACCGGAGCGTCGCCAAACGTCGCCGCAAGATGGCAGACCGTCGCCGCATCCGCCTATGCGCAATACCCCGCGATCCGGCTCTGAGCCGAGCTTGACCACGGGCCCGACGGATCCGTGATCGACGGCTTCGCATGCTCTGGCATGCACCTCGTGTGGTCGCCGACGTGGGCTGGTGGATTAGTCCCGTTGGCCAGGTAGATCGAGGGCGCCACGTGGCTGCCGCAACCTGAATGGTGTAACGTGCGTCACTCACGCATCAGCGAGAGCAATGAGAGGACGTGTTTCACGTATGCGTCGCAAAGTCCTTACGGCCGCGGCAACTCTGGCAGTTTCGGCGGGAACCGCATTCGGCACTGCTGGGGTTGCTTACGCCGATAATCCCAGTGTCTCAGAGACAACCGCTACTTGCATCACTAGCGGAAGTAGCGGTGTCGAGGGCACCCCTTGGACGGGAAAGAATCCCGAAGACTGTTCGGGGGAGTATCGGCTCTATGACATTACGCGAGGCCGGCCGACACTGATCGCTCAGATTGACAATGCCGACTCGATCGGAATTAAGGAAGCTGTAGCTGGAGATTATGCGAGCGCACAGGACTGGTGTGCTGATAACTCGCTTTCCTGTAGCATCCTGACCGGTGCCGGGTTCTTCGTCTTGGGCATTCTTGTTAACAGGTAAGTACAGGAGGGTGCCCGTGTCGCGTTTTACGAGGTTCTGTCTACGATTTGTCGGCGGCTACGTTGGAAGTATTTTAGTACTCAAAATGCTGACAGTGGATGTCGGTCTAGAGGAGTTTCTGGCGGTCGGCTGCACTCTCCTGCTTGGGGAAGTGCTATTGCGGACTGCTCGCAAGGTCCGCTTCCGCTCCGAACGGAACGGTGCCACTCAACCCTAATGTCGCATTTCGTTAGTGGCGGGCGGTTCTTGGGTCGGGAGATCGGATATAGCTCCTTCCCTTGTGTTTCACGATGACGACGACGTGGAATTTCGGCGCTGGCTATTGTCCTCGACGGATGAAGTCTGCTGATCACGGGGAGCGGGCACAGAACCTACTGTTGGGATGCGAAGGTATGGCCAACATCGAGATCGCTCATCGACGCCGGGAACCTGTGCCCAGGCGGTCGGCCCGCGGCCTCAACGTGCGGGCGGTCACTCCACAACTGCGAAGTCATCCGAGTATTGCCCACTGCAATTGAGCACTTGCACCAGACCTCGATCGCGACGGACTTGGCGAGGTTCTCCGGACTGTGGAACTGCTCCCAGTCGCGTTCGGCCATGAACGAGCGAAGAGTCGGAAGGAGTGGGGCATCGGTCACGACCTCACCGTAGCAATGGTCGACACTGGGATAGGTGACGAGAGCGGAAGCGAGGGGCGCGTCTCTGGATGTCGTCCGGCGCGGTCCTCACCATCCGAACGACCGCCCCGTTGGCGCCCCGAATCCGCGGCCTCGCCGCGCAGCCCCTCAGGTCACAGAGCTGCGGCTAAGAGACGGGACCCATGCATTAAGCCATGACGCGTGCATCCGATGATGCCGCATACGGGTCATCGTTCCCTTCGCGCAGAAGCAACGCTCTCGAGGCGTCGTGCGGACATGCCCCTCGGACCTGGCGCCTCCGGCGCTGTCACCGACCGCCGAGGCCTGCGGTGGCGATTCCGCTGACGAGGTGACGCCGCAGCAGCAGCACGAGGATCACCGTCGGGACCATCGAGACGATGGAGGCGGCCATGACGAGGTGCCACTGGCTGCCCTGCTGGCTGAAGAAGAGCGCCAGTCCGACGGGGACCACGCCCTTCTCGTAGATGCTGTGGGTGATCACGAGCGGCCACAGGAAGCTGTTCCAGTAGGTGATGAAGGTGAAGACCGCCAGGACGGCGAGGGTGGGCCGTGCCAGGGGCAGCATCACCGAGAGGAAGATGCGAGCATGCCCCGCCCCGTCGATGCGTGCGGCGTCCTCCAGCTCAGCCGGCACCCCCAAGAAGAACTGCCGGACGAGGAACGTGCCGAAGGCCGTGAAGGCGAAGGGGAGGATGAGCGCCTGGTACGAGTCGACCCAGCCGAACACCTGCATCTCGATGAACAGCGGGATGACCAGGACCTCCTGCGGGATCATCAGCGTGGACAGGAAGAGCAGGAAGAAGAGCGCGCGCATCCGCCACCGCAGCCGGGCGAAGGCGTATGCGGCCAGGCTGGAGACGGCGAGCACGATCACCGTCCCGGCGCCGGCCACCACGAGGCTGTTGGCGATGAACCGCAGGAACGGCAGGTACGTCATCGCCTCGATGTAGTTTTCCCACCGGATCTCCGAGCCCAGCAGAGTCGGCGGGATGTCGAAGATGTCCGCCGGGGGCTTCAGGGAGACCGCCACGGCATAGATGATCGGCGACAGGAAGACGAGGGCGGTTAGCCACAGCAGTGCGGCGGAGATCGCGTGCCGCACCGCCCGCGGACGCCTCCTGCGGCGGGCGGAGGGCTGCGGGTTCCCGGACCGATGGCTCTGCGGCACCAGCGGCTCGCGGGTCGTCTCAGGAGTCATAGTGCACCCACTTCTTCTGTCCGATGAACTGCACGAGTGTCACGAGCAGGATGAGGGCGAACAGGAACCAGCCCGCGGCCGCCGCCGACCCCAGGGAGAAGGCGCTGAACCCTTCCCGATAGACGAAGAGCACCAGTGTCTCCGTCGCGTTCCCGGGTCCTCCGCCCGTCAGCAGGTAGGGCTGGGCGAAGACCTGGAACGAGGTGATCAGCGTCATCGTCGTCGCGAAGAACATCATCGGGGAGATCATCGGCAGGGTGACGGAGCGGAACCGCTGCAGCGGCGTCACCCCGTCGACGCTCGCGGCGTCCTGCACGGACTGCGGGATCTGGTCCAGCGCCGCGGAGAAGATCAGCATGTTGTACCCGAATCCCTGCCACACGCTCATCACGACCATCGAGATCATCGCCCAGGAGCTGTCTCCCAGGAAGTTGGGCGCCTCGACCCCCAGCGGTGCCAGCACTCCATCGATGGCGCCGTCGGGCTGATACATGAGCCTCCAGACCAGTACCTGCGCGACGATCGGCGTGACGACGGGGATGAAGAAGATGACTCGCAGCGTCTGCTTCCCTCTCCTCATCGTGGAGATCCAGATCGCGAGTCCCAGCGACACGATGATGTTCAGCGGCAGGTACAGCCCGGTGTAGAGCACGGTGTTGACGATGACCCGGCGGAACTGGCGGCTGGTGAGCAGATCCGTGTAGTTCGAGAGCCCGAGGAACTCGCGGTCGCCGAAGGCCGGCCAGTTCCACAGGCTCACCACCACCGACATCACGATGGGGAAGAGCGTGAACGCCGTCAGGCCGATGAACGCGGGGGAGGTGAAGGCGGCGGCGGCCACGGAGTCGGAGCGGCGCCGCCGGCGTGCTCCGGGCGTCGGCGGTGTGCGCGTTGCCTGCGCCGCGGTTCGGGTCATCGTCACGTGGTCCTCCTCCGAGAGGTCGCCGCGCCTCGTCGCACGGCTTGTGGGTCAGCGTTCGTACTCGTCCTGGAGGATGCGCAGGACGCTCTGCGGATCCTTCTCCCCGTTGAATGCCTGCCCTCCGTACTGGGCGATGCCGTCGGCGACCTGAGTCCAGTTCTCGCTCGTGACCAGTGGTGTGGCCGTGTCGAGCGCCGCCGACAGAGCCTCTTCGGAACCCGCCGGGGCGTTCGCGTACCAGGACGCCTGCGGTGCGGTCCGCGACGGGAAGGCTCGGCCCTCGGAGGCCAGTGCTTCCAGTGTGTCCGGTCCCGTGAGGCTGGTGACCGCGAGGAACGCCTCGTCGACGACGGGGCAGCTCGTGGAGATGCCGAAGCCGGACCCCGCGGAGAGCGTCGCGGGACCGTTCGACCCGACGGGCAGAGGGACGAGGCCGACGGTGAAGTCCGCCTGGGCGTTGACGTTCAGGATCGCCCACGGGCCGGTGGGGACCATGGCCGCGTTCCCGGCCAGGAACTGATCGAGGGCGACGTCGGTGTTCCCCGAGATCTCCGGTGCCACTCCGAGATCGCGCACCAGTCCGGAGTACCAGCTGAAGGCCTCGATCATGGCCGGGGAGTCGAGGGTCAGCCGGCGATCGTCGGTCACCGCCGTGGCGCCGTTGTAGGACAGCAGCATGGAGAGCATGGGTTCGCTGTTGGGGAACGCGGAGTACCCGAACTGGGTACCCTGCGTCAGGGAACGCGCCGCCTCTTCGAAGTCCTCGATCGTCCACCCCGCGCCGGGCGCAGGAACGCCGGAGGCCTCGAATATGTCCCGGTTGTAGAGCATCAGGATCGGCCCGTTGTCGTACGGCAACGCCATCTGCCTGCCCTCCGATTGCAGAGCCTCGAGGGCGTTGTCATCGAAGGCCGCCAGGTCCAGGTCGCTCTCCGCGATCAGGTCGTCCAGGGGGAGCATCGCGTCGTCGAAGGTCCCCAGCCGCAGGCTCTGCATGCTGACGACGCACGGAGCGGCGTCGCCGGCGATGCGGGTGCCGAGATTCGTGAAGTAGTCCTCGAACGCGCTGGTCTGCAGCTCGACCGTGAGATTCGAGTGTTCGCGCTCGACGGTGCGGGCGGCGTCCTGCCAGGACTGCCGCTCCTCGCTGCCGCCGGACCACATCGTCCACGAGACGGTGGCGTGGCCCGAGGAGTCGGCATGCCCGCCGGGGTCCGTCGCGGGCGCGCACGACGCCAGAAGCGGGCCGGCGAGCATCGCGGAGGTCAGCGTCCTCCGCGAGAGGGTATGAGGGAACATACTGTCTCCTCGTCGAGACGGGCGGGAGTCCGCCGGCGGGTCATTCCTCGAGGAAGATCTCCAGGACGGGGATCCACGGATCGGGCTTCTGCACGGGCAGCTGGAAGGTGACCGTGCCGGGCTCGAGGCCACCGACATTGGTGTTCCACGCTCTCGCCTGCGGGTCCGTCTCCTGGAAGGTGACTTCAGAGGCGTCGTTGAGCAGCTGCGCGTAGGCGATCCGGCCCCCGGCGTTCGTGAGGTGGAGGTGCTTGAGGGGCCACGCCAGGAAATGCACGTACACGCGGTTCTCGCGCTGGGTCATGACGGTCCCCGCGGGTGCTGTCAGCGCAGTGGCCGGACCGGCGCCGTAGATGGACCGCTGGTGGAGGTGCATCCATCGGCCGATGTCCTCCAACCTCTGCGTGTCCTCGTCCCGGACGTTGCCGCGTCCGTCCGGGCCGATGTTCAGCAGCAGGTTCCCTCCCTTCGCGACGGAATCCACCAGCATGCTCAGGAGCATGTGCGTGCTCTTGAAGTCGAGGTTGTCCCGGTCATAGCCCCACGACCCGTTGAGGGTCTGGCACGCTTCCCAGCGCACGGGGCGTCCGTCATCGTCGGTCATGGGGCTGTCCGGCTGATACTGCTCGGGTGTGACGAGGTCGCCGGGGATGCCCAGACGGTCGTTCACGATGATCCCCGGCTGGAGTTCGCGGGTCATCGCCAGCAGCTCCTCGGCGTGCCAGTCCTCCGGGCCCTTCCCGAAGTCTCCGGGGAAGGTGAAGTCGTAGAACATGTAGTCGATCGGGCCGTAGTCGGTCAGAAGCTCGCGCACCTGTCTATGCAGGTAGTCTCGGTAGCGCGCCATGTCCTTGCCCCGGTCGACGCTGTCGATGTCGGAGCAGTCGCGCAGCGGGTGCCGCTCGTCGACCGTGTAGTCGGGGTGGTGCCAGTCGAGGACCGAGTGGTACAGCCCCACCTTCAGGCCATCGGCGCGGACGGCATCCGCGAACTCGCGCACCAGATCACGCCCGCACGACCGCGGTGCGCTGTAGTCGGAGAGCGCCGTGTCCCAGAGGCAGAAGCCCTCATGGTGCTTCGTCGTCAGGACGACGTACTTCATGCCCGCGTCCTTGGCGAGCCGCGCGAAGGTCGCAGCATCGAAGAGATCGGGATCGAAGTACCGCGCGTAGCGTTCGTACTCGGATGCGTCCCGCTCCTCGATGGACATGACCCATTCGTGACGTGCAGGCATCGAATAGAGCCCGAAATGGATGAACATCCCGAAGCGGTCGTGATCGAACCACTCGGTGGAGGGCGTCGGCGTTGTGGCGGTCGACGGTGTCGGCATCACTGATCTCCAGTAGGGGTGTCGTTGCGGTTTCCGTGGGGGACGCGATGGTTGAGCTCGGTGGGTCCCAGGGCGTCTCGAAGCGGCTTGGGAGCACGGCCATGACGTGCATCACATGCTGTAGAGAGGTCGGAGGTATGTCAAGGGGTGTGTTCACGTCTGCCCGCCGAGCTGCGTATGACCGTGGCTCTTACCCGTGATTTCCGTTCTTGTCGTCCATAGACCTCGGATGCCTTCGCGGGGGATCTGGCGGTCATGTGCAGGTCCATGTTGTGTTCCGACGTTGTGTTCCGACGCGTCATCAGCTTCCGGGGTCTTCCGTGCTCGGGCTCCGAGCCGATGCGCCAGAACGGCGACGCCCCCTGCGGCAGCGACCGGGCGCGGGAGCCCGGCGTCGAAAACGGCTCCTGCCGTCGCTCAGCCCGACGTCCCCGAGCCGATGCTGCGGCTCTATTCCAGCGGTGATATCTGACCGAACGGAGAGGTTATGATCTCGTCGGAGTCGCGGGGCGACATGGGCGCCACGCCGCACGAGAGGCGGGGGCAAGATGCCGAGCAAGAAACTCTGGCCTTGGTGGGAGCAGCCGACCGGGACCACGGATTATCGAGTGCGAGAACTGCTGCGAGCGATTCTCGACCTCCATGGCTACTACGGCGACAAGGACGTCTGGCTGTGGCGAGGTCAGGCGAACGCTGACCACGATCTGACCGCAGGGGTTCACACACGGATCGAGTTCTCGAACCGAGCCGTCGATGACGGCTCGGTCGTCTCGGCGACCGAGAGCCTGCTCGACGACCTTCGCAGGGCGAAGTTGGATACTCACGAAGGGGCGGCGCTTCCCGATCTCGCGTTGCTCGCGCAGGCGCAGCACCACGGTGCGGCGACGCCCCTGCTCGACGTCTCAATGGATCCGATGGTGGCGCTCTACATGGCAGTCGTCAGCCCGTCCTCGCGAGACGCGGAGAAGGATGGAGTTCTCTTCGCCATCCGACGTCCCACGATGACGGACGACGTCAAGGTGCTTCCGTTCGACACCCGCTCCTTCCGCAAGATCTATGGTGACCTGCCGCGAAGCAAGCCGATCCTGTACTCGGCACCTGACGTGAGCGATCGGTTGCGCATCCAGCGTGGGCACTTCCTACTATCCACGGTGAGTACGACGGATGCCCGTGTTCGAGTGAATCTGACGGCTGAGTCGCAGGGCGCGTCGGAGACGTGGCTGGCGAACAGGCTCGCGCGACGGGGCAGACCTGGCCGAGTCGGAGCGCCGAAGTCGGATATCGCCACCTTCCGGATCGACAAGAAGTTCAAGAGGATGCTGCAGGACTGGATCGAGGAGCGTACGGGCCTCACCGAGGAGTACGTGTACCCGACGATCTGGCACCAGCCCCACCAAGAGGTCTTCGCCAAGAGCCACGGGCGCCGTTCGAAGGTCTGACGTGTGGGCCACGGCGTGGATCGCGCGATACCGCCGGCTCGGCATGAATCCCAGCCCGCGATACCTGCCCCTGACGTTAGGATCACCCACAACGCTCGGACGGACACGTTCCGTGACCCGATGCCCGTGAGCCGAGCCGAAAGGATTCAGCCACGCTCGATCGAGGGAGTCCACCCGTGTGGGAGTACGTCTCCAGCCGCTTCGACCAGATCGCCTTCAGCTCCTGGCAGCACTTCAGCCTGGTGGTGCAGTGCCTGATCCTGGCGAGCGTCGTGGGCCTCGGCATCGGAGCCCTGGTCTACCGCCGAAAGCGCTGGAGCGCCGCCGCGAACGCCGTCTCCGCGGTCGGGCTGACCATCCCTGGTTTCGCCCTGATCGGACTGCTCATCGCCCCCTTGGGATTCGGGGTCCTCCCGGCGGTCGTGGTCGTGACCTTCTACGCGACGCTGCCGATCCTGCGCAACGCGGTGGTGGGGCTCGCGGGAGTGGATTCCGCGCTCGTCGAGTCGGCGCGCGGCGCCGGGATGAGCAGAATGCGCACCTTCTTCCAGGTGGAGCTGCCGCTGGCCTGGCCCGTGGTGCTCAGCGGGATCCGGGTCTCGGCGCAGATGGTGATGGGCATCGCCACCGTCGCCGCCTACGTGCTGGGCCCCGGACTGGGCGGCTACATCTTCTCCGGGCTCTCCCGCCAGGGCGGAGCCAACGCGCTCAACTCGGTTCTGGTCGGACTGATCGGCGTGATCATCCTCGCGCTCATCCTCGATCTCATCCTGCTCGGCATCGGCCGACTGACCACGTCGAAAGGTATCCGTGCCTGACACTGCCTCCGCCACAGAAACGCCCGACGCAGCCGCCGTCACCGGCCGCTCGATCACGCTCGATGGCGTCACCAAACGCTTCCGCGGCCAGAAGGCACCGGCCGTGGACAGCATCACCCTGGAGATCCCCGCCGGGCAGGTGGTGATGCTCGTGGGTCCCTCAGGGTGCGGCAAGACCACCACGCTGAAGATGATCAATCGGCTGGTCGAGCCCTCCGCGGGGCGCATCCTGCTCGGTGGTGAGGACGTCACCGACATCGACGGGGACAGGCTCCGGCGGCGGATCGGCTACGTGATCCAGGCCGGCGGGCTGTTTCCGCACATGAGTGTGGCCGCCAACGTGGCCCTGGTGCCCAAGATGCTGCGCTGGGACGCGGATCGGATCGAGGAGCGCGTGAACGAGCTGCTGGAGCTGGTCTCGCTCGACCCCGACATCTACCGGGACCGGTACCCCCGGGAGCTCTCCGGCGGCCAGCAGCAGCGCATCGGCGTGGCGCGCGCACTCGCCGCGGACCCCCCGGTGCTGCTGATGGACGAGCCGTTCGCCGCGGTGGACCCGATCACCCGGCAGAGACTGCAGGACGAGCTGATCGGGATCCAGCACGAACTCAACAAGACCATCGTCATCGTGACCCATGACTTCGACGAGGCCGTCAAGCTGGGCGATCGGATCGCCATCCTCGACGAAGGCGCCCGAGTGGTGCAGTACGACACGCCAGAGCGCATCCTGGGCGATCCCGCGGACGACTTCGTCGAGGACTTCATCGGTTCCGGCGCCGGCTTGAAGCAGCTCTCGCTGCGCCGTGTACGGGACGTCGAACTGGTCGAGGCGATCACCGTCACCCCCGACGTCTCGAGCGCCGATGCCCTGGCCCGCGCCCGGCACGCCGGCCACGATCACGTGGTCGTCGTGGACCGGAACCAGCGACCGGTGGCCTGGCCATCACTGCGGGAGCTGGAACGCCTCCCGCAGCTGCCCAGCAGAGCTGATCCCGACCTCCCGCTGGTCGGGATGGGAGCACCGCTGAACGACGCGCTGGACACCATGCTGGTCATCAGCGTGGGTGGAGCCCTGGCCACGAGCAACCGGGGACAGTTCGCCGGTGTCATCGACGTGGAGACCGTGATGAGAGCCATCACCGAGGTCCGCGAACAGTCCGCCCCGGACCCCGACGCGCCCATCGGCACCAACACCAGTGACATGCCCGCGGTGACGAAGGCCGACGATGACTGAGATCCCTCTCGAGGACCGCACGAGCACGGAGGAGCCGCGGACGAAGGAGGCCACCGGTGCGCTGGGTGCGGGCTGGCGGGCGCTCCTGATCCAGCTGGTGGTCATCCTGGTCGCCGTGGGAGCAGTGCTGACCTACGTCGCGGTCGCGCCGCTGACCGACACCGAGCGCAGCACGCTGAACGCGGGCTCGCTGCAGCGATACACCCTCGAGCACCTGCAGCTGACCTTCCTGTCCGCGCTGCTCGTGCTGGCCATCGCCATCCCGCTGGGCGTGCTGCTCACCCGGCCGAGGTTCCGCAAGGCCAGCGGCCCCGTGATCGCCGTGGCCAACGCCGGACAGGCCGCCCCGTCCATCGGACTGGTCGTCCTGCTCGCCGCCCTGATCCCCTCCGGCTTCTGGGCTGCGATCGTCGCCCTGGTGGTCTACTCGGCGCTGCCCGTGCTGCGCAACACGATGGTGGGGCTGCGTGGGGTGGACCAGCGTCTGGTCGAGGCCGGCCGGGGGATGGGGATGAGCGCCGTCGCGGTGCTCGTCCGGATCGAGCTGCCTCTGGCCGTGCCGGTGATGCTGGCCGGTGTGCGCACCGCCCTCGTGCTGCTCGTCGGCACCGCGTCCCTGGCCACGTTCATCAACGGAGGGGGCCTCGGGGTGCTGATCACCACCGGCGTCAACCTGGACCTCAACCCGGTGCTCGTCGTGGGCGCGCTCCTGATCGCCCTGCTGGCCCTGTTGATCGACTGGCTGGGCCGGGTCGTCGAGCACATCGCACGTCCGAAGGGGATCTGATCATGGGTTTTCGTCCGAACCGTCGGCTGGCGCTGAAGACTCTCCTCGGCGCGAGTCTGCTCACCGTGGCGGGCTGTGGGCTGGAACCGGCCGCATCGCTCATCCCCCAGGTGGGACCGGGATCGATCCGACGGATCGAGAACCTGCCCGACGACGCCAAGATCACCGTGACCTCGAAGAACTTCACCGAGCAGATCATCCAGGGGAAGATCGCGCTGCTGGCCCTCACCGCCGCCGGATTCGGCGTCGAGGACCTCACCAATGTGCCGGGCAGCCAACCGGCGCGCGGCCTGATGGAAACCGGCAAAGCCGATATGACCTGGGAGTACACGGGGACAGCCTGGTTGACCTATCTGGGGCACGAGAAAGGGATCCCCGACCGCACGGAACAGTGGGAGGCCGTCAAGGAGGAGGACGCCGCCAACGGCCTGACCTGGCTCGAGCCGGGACCGCTGAACAACACCTACGCCCTGGCGGTGCGCGACGAGGCCGTCGACGAGCTCGACGGGGTGGAGACCCTGAGCGACATCGCCGAGCTGCCGGTCGAGGATCGCACGATCTGCGTCGAGGCGGAGTTCAACTCCCGCCAGGACGGGCTGGACCCGATGCTCGAGGCCTACGGCATACCGCGCGGACAGGCCGACGGCGTTCCCGAGGAGAACATCTCGCTGTTCGACACCGGAGCGGTCTACACGGCCACCGACCGCGGCACGCCCTGCAACTTCGGTGAGGTGTTCACGACCGATGGCCGCATCGACAGCCTGGGGCTGACGGTGCTGGAGGACGACAAGCGCTTCTTCCCCTCCTACAACGTCGCCCCGGTGCTCAACACCCGGACTCTCGAGGAATATCCCAGCCTGGCCGACGTGTTCAGCGAGGTCACACCGAAACTGACCGACGCGACGATGCGGAAGCTCAACCTGAGGGTCGACGAGAACGGCGAGGAGCCGATCGACGTCGCCTATGACTTCATGCTCGACGAAGGCCTCGTCACCGAGCCCTGAACGCGGCAGGGAGCGGGCCAGCGGATCTCCTCCCCGCCCGCCCCGCTCCCTGAGTTCGTCACCCGAGAGTCTCCCGAGTACGTCGGTAGATCCCATCGGTCGCAGCGCGCACATCCCGGTACACCGTCTCGAGGTCCCGGTAGATCTCGGTGTTCTCGGGGATCGGCTCGGTGCGGTCCGTCACGACGGCGAATCGCTCCACCCCGTCGGAGACGGTGGGGACGAGGCCGGTGGCGACGGCGGCGCAGATCGCCGCGCCGCGCCC
Organism: Brachybacterium fresconis; assembly: GCF_017876515.1. Lineage (NCBI taxonomy): Bacteria > Bacillati > Actinomycetota > Actinomycetes > Micrococcales > Dermabacteraceae > Brachybacterium > Brachybacterium fresconis. Next base: position 3,557,151 of record NZ_JAGIOC010000001.1, read on the forward strand.
GGCGGAGCTTCCCCCCTCCAGCCGGAGGCATTCGAGGTCGAAGACGTCGGCGAGGATCTGAGTCAGAAGGTCCGAGGATGCCCCGCCACCGGTGACGACCAGATGCTCGAATGTCGTCCCCAGCTCAGCCGCCATCGCGTCCGTCCGCTCCTTCATCGTCATGGCGATGCCTTCGAGGATCGAGCGGAACATGTGCGCTCTGCCCTGGCGTCCGTCGAATCCCAGGATGCTGCCCTTGCGCGACGGCACCTCGGCGGGGGCGAGCCAGTCCGGCACGGTCAGCAACCCGTCGGATCCCGCCGGAACGCCGTGCGCTTCCCGCCCCAACAGCTCCTCGACGCTCTCACCGCGCGACTCGGCTTCGCGTACGGTTCCTTCGCCGAGCAGGTCCCGGAACCAGCTCACCGTCCACATCCCCCGACGGATCCCGCCGCTCTCGTAGAGATGCTTGCCGGGTTCGGCACCGAAGTTCGTCCAGAAGGACGTGGCCCCGGTCCTCCCGGCATCGCCCACGGACATCCCGGCGATGTAGGTGCCGAGGGACAGCAGGAGGGACTGCGGATCCTGCAGGCCCGCCCCCAGCGCTTCGACCGCCTTGTCGTTCGCGGTGGCGATCACAGGCACCCCGGCGGGCAGCCCCGTCGACCCTGCGGCGGCCGGCGTCAGGGTCCCGAGCTGTTCGCCCGGCATGACCAGGTCGAACAGCATGCGGCGGGGCATGCCCGTGCGCCGGTAGTCCTGCTCGTCGCTGGACCATGCCCAGTGCGCGGCATCGAGGGGCCACACGCCCTGATAGTTCGCCACCGTGTCCGTGAAGTTCCCGGTCATGCGGTGAGTGATGTACCCCGAGGAGGTCGTGACGTAGGCGGCGTCGGGAACCTCCGCGCGATAGGGACGGCCGACGCGCTCGTCCATCCAGCTCTGCACGGGCTGTGCCAGAGAGCCATCGGAGCGCAGGATCGCGCGGCAGAACCGGATCGTGCACAGGCCGATCCCGACGATCCCTCGAGGATCTCCCGAGAAATCCGACAGGGCGCGACGACAGGCCTCGGCGATCGACTCCCACAGGACGTCGTCGGGGTATTCCACCACGCCCGGCCGAGGGGAGTCGTTCGAAGGGAGCGGCACCCTACCCACGGCGCAGACGCGGCCGTGATCGTCGTAGATGGTGACCTTGGAGGATTGCGACCCGTTGTCGATCCCGACCACGTATCTCGTCATGAATCGGTGCTCTCGAGGTCGCGCCCGCTCTCTCGGGACTGCGGCTGCGCAGCTTCCGGCTGGATCGCGCCCTGCGCCGGGATGATCGTTCCCTTGTTCATGATGCCGTTCGGATCGAAGGTCTCCTTGAGGGCCGCGAGCACCGGGTAGGCGGTGCCGTGCTCCTGCTCGGTCCAGGGGGTGCGGTACTTGCCGATCCCGTGATGATGCACCATGGATCCCTCGTGCCGCAGCGCCTCCTCGACGATGATCGCGTTGAGCGGGAGGTGGTACTTCTCGATCTCCTCCTCGGGCGAGGCGTCGATCCGGTAGTCGTACACGAAGTACATGTTCGTCCCGGTCTGGTAGCTGTGCGAGGAGTGGCCACCGAGCATGGTCAGGTCCTCGGCATGCGGGTACTCTTCGCGCACTCGACGGATGACGGCATCGTACAGATCGGCCACCTGGGACCAATTGGCGGAGACCTCCGTCGTATAGCCCAGGTGCTGGGAATCGAGCATGGCGACCTTCTCCGCGTCGATCTTGTCCTGGCCCCAGTTCAGGTGGTCGAACCAGTCCTCGATCAGTGCGGGATCGACCTCGTCGTGCTCGTGCAGATCGAGGACCCGCATGATCTCCTCGCTGGTCGCACGGACCAGGCCCCTCGGTCCTTCCGCCACGAACACGACGACGCACTTGCCCTGGCTGAAGTGGGAGAAGTGCTGGTCGGCGTCCTCCGGCGAGTACAGGCGAGCGACCGAGGGGTGGAAACCGTTGGTGATGACCTCGCGGAGAATGGCGATGCCGGTGCGCATGTCGTCCACCAGCGCCCCCCGGAATTCGTTGTTGTGCGGGTAGTGGCGGAACACCTTGAGGGTGACCTCGGTGATCACGGACAGGGCGCCTTCGTTGCCGATCACGACATGACGGATATCGGGCCCGGCCGCACGCCGGGGGACGGCCTTGATGCGCGCGGTCCGGCCGCCCGGGAAGACGGTCTCCAGGCCGACGACCATGTCCTCGATCGCGCCGTACAGCGTGGAGAACTGGCCGATGCTGCGCGTGGACACGAGGCCGCCGTACTGGGCCAACGGCTTGGACTGGGGGGAGTGGCCCGTGGTCAGTCCCTGTGCGCGCAGCACATCTTCCAGAGATTGCAGTGTCACGCCGGCCTCGACGGTGACCTGCATGTTCTCAGGATCGATCGACAGCACCCGGTTCATGCGGGAGACGTCCAGCACGATCGTGTCGGCGACGCTGGTCTCGAGGCCGCCCTCGGTGCCGGTGCGGCCGCTGCGCGGCACGATGTTGACGAGGTTCTCGTCGGCGAACTCGAGCACCGAGGCGACATCTGCCGTGGACGTGGCGTAGACGATCGCGACCGGGAGCGGGGCGGTGAAGATCCCGTGCGCCGACTGGTACTTCTTGAACCGATCGACGCTGGCTTCCTGCAGCGAGGTCTCATCGGTCTCGATCTGGGAGGGGTTCAGGAGCTCGTGCAGCCGGTCGAGGATCTGGTGGCGGTCCAGGGGGGAACGTGAATCGATCATGATGCGGAGGGTCCTCTCGGGGTGGTCCGTGTCGTCGGGTGGATGGTGGTGGCCAGGAGGTCGGTCGCCGTGGGGCACGCGGACGCGGTGCGCGGCGCGGGAACGGTCAGCGGACGAGGTAGCCCCCGTCGACGGTCAGAACGTGTCCGTTGACGTAGTCGGAGGCACGGGACGCGAGGAACACAGCAGCCCCCATGAGGTCGGCGACATCTCCCCACCGGCCCGCCGGGATGTGCTCGAGGATGCGACCACTGGCGTCGGGATCCGCGCGGGTCGTCGCCGTCAACGCCGTCGCGAAGTACCCGGGGGCGATCGCATTGACCTGGACGCCGTGCTGGGCCAGCTCATCACAGTACGCCTTCGTGAATCCGACGATGCCGTGCTTCGTCGCGGCGTACGCGGGGGAGGACTGGCCGCCGAGGAATGCGAAGAGCGACGCGATGTTGATGATCTTTCCGGAGCCCTGATCGATGAAGTGGTCGACGGCTGCCCGCGACAGCGCGAAGGGCGCCGTGAGGTTCAGCTCCACCATCGGGTCCCACTTCTCGCGGGAGAATTCCTCGACGGAGCCGAGCTTCGACATGCCGGCGGAGTTGACGATCACGTCGAGTCCGCCCAGGGAACCGAGAGCCTCTGCGATGACGCGGTCAGGGGCCTCGGGGTCGGTGATGTCGATCTCGAGGAACTCATAGCGGCGTCCGGTCGCCTCGATGAGCGAGCGCGTGGTGCCGTCGTCGTCGACGATGCTCGGGACGAGGATGTCGGCCCCGGCCTTGGCGAGGGCGAGGGCGAAAGCCTGGCCGAGACCGGAGTTGCCTCCGGTGACGACCGCGACCTTTCCGCGGAGCGAGAAGAAGTCGAGCGAGAATTCAGTGATGTCCATGGTCACGGTCCTTCGGTGAGGGGTGCAGAGGTGGTGGGATGCGGCGAGGCGGTGTCATGCGGGCGTGGGGACGGACTCGGGGGCGCGCGTTTCGCGTGAGTGGATGCGCATCGTCACGGTGCACAGGACCATGCCGATCACGGCGGCGCCGATGAGGACGAGGAACATCGAGGAGAAACCACCGCCTTGGGAGGGGATCCCGTTGCTCGGATCGCCGATCCACCACGAGGCCACGGCGGGCAGGAAGGCGTCGGGCAGGTATGCGAGGCCGGACGCGAGCCCGATCACGCCCCCGCGTTGAGCGGCGGGGATGCCGAGTTCGCCGACCGACGCCCAGTACACGCCGCGGGCGGCGAAGACGGCCAGGCTCATGATGACCATCAGTGCTACGGCGATCCACAGCAGACCGGCTCGTGGGGGCAGGAGAAGATAACCGACGGCCGTCAGCCCGACGATCGCGAAGGTCAGGCGGAGGAACCGGGGCGTGGATCGGAACATCTTGTCCACCAGCACTCCGCCCACGGGGCCAGCGACGAACTGGAAGACGTAGGTGCGGATGACGCCGATGACGCCGATCATGCCGGCCGCGACCCCGAAGCCGTCCTGCAGCAGCGGCGAGAGGTACCCCATCAGCGTGTAGAAGGAGTACATCATCATGACGGTGCCGCCGATGAGCCAGGTGTATTTGTTGGTCGCGGCCTTCAGCAGCTCCCGGAGGCCGACGGACTGGCGCTCGGCCTTGCCCAGCTCGTCCTCGCCCTGGTGGACGACGAGGTGCACGAGAACGGCGAGCACGAGCGCGAGCACCCCGTAGATGCGGATCAGCGTGGTCACGCCGGCGCTGGCCACGACGGCCTGCGCGACGATCGCGGAGCCGACGAGACCGATGACCGTCGTCGTCAGTCCACGGATCCCCTCCAGGAAGCCGAAGAGGCGTCCCTGTTCTCCCTCGCTCCCGAGCAGGCTGATCGACTTCACCAGCGCCGACCAGTACAGACCCATTCCGAGCACCGCGAAGAGTGCATGGACGATGAGCACCATCCAGTATCCGGGCGCGGTGGCGACATACAGATCGAGCGCACCGGTACCCGCCATCGCGATGATGATGAGCAGCTTCGGGGAGAACTTGTCGGCGAACCAGCCGCCGAGGAAGTACATGACGACGGCCACCGCCCCGAAGACGGAGGTGACGGTGCCATACTCCTGCACCGTCAGCCCGAGTGCCTCCGCGCCGTCGCTGAGGAACAAGAACCGTAAGTAGGCGACCTGGAAGATGACACCGCCGGTCATCGCCAGGATGAGAAAGCTTGCTGACCTCCGCAGTCGAGTCATGGGGCCACTCCTTCGTGGAGGAAGTCGGGGGTTGGCGGGGGAGTCGTCGCAGCCGGTCCGGGCAGCTGCGGCGCGTGTCGTGCATGGGGAATCGGGCATGAAAAAAGAGACCAGCAAGCAGTCGCCCCCTGACGGGAGCGACGCCACTGATCTCTTGGTCTCTGTCGTGACGTCCGGGAAGAACCCGGAGTTATGAAGTTTTGTCGGACGGTACCAGCGCCTCGCTCGCGGTGTCCATTCCGTCATCGCCCGGGCGGCCGCGGGCCGTTCGAGCACGGGGCGAGCACGGCGATCGTCCTGCTTCGCTCGCAGTGGTCACATGTCCCAGACGAGCTGGTCGGACGTGGCGATCGCCAGTGCCCCGGCGCCGAGGGCCGCATCGACGTCGCCCCGTTCGCAGACCAGTCCGCCGGCGATGATCGGCGTCGAGATGTCATCCTGCAACCACTCGATCACCCGAGGGACACAGCCCGGCAGAATCTCCACCATGTGCGGCTCGCCCTGTTTCAGCACGCGTCCCAGCTGGTGGTACGAGATCGAGTCGACCAGGAAATACCGTTGGACGGCGGCGAGATGTGCGCGGCGAGCTGCACGCACGACGCTCGGTTTGGAGGAGAGGACCCCGTCCGCGTCCGTGTGGGTCGCCAGCCACTCGACGGCGGCGTCCTGGGAGGACAAGCCGTCGACGAAGTCCACGTTCACCAGCACGATCTTCCCGGCAGACTTGCCCCGGGCGACGGTGTGCACGATGTCGACCAGACTCCCGTAGAGCAGGAAGAGCACCTCGTGCTCGGACTCGAGCGCAGCGGTCAGCCCCGCCTGGTCCTTGACACTGGCGATGACGGGATCGGACTGCAACGACTCGAGAACTGCCGTCGCGCGTGATGAGTCGATTCGCTCCACGAGCACTCCTCCTGGGTGGGATCTCCGGGGCCTGCGCGGCCGATGACCGGTGCGGACGGTGCGTGACGTCGCCATCGGTAGCGGATCACATGCCGAGGCGCGTGGCGCCCCGGCGCACGCTACCGGACCGGGGACGAGAGCCGTGCTGTCGGGTCGGATCGATGTCGGGTCCGTCGTGACGGGTGGGCCGGGGCCGAGGCGCACCCGGTTGCCCCGATCACATATTGCATACCATCGCGCCGCTCAAGGACACCTTCCGCAACATGTCAGATATCTGATAACTTCACTCCATGACCCACGTCACACCTCGCTTCGAGACCCTTCAAGCCGAGCTCCTGGAGCTGATCCAGACGCTCGGCCTGAAGTCCCACGACGCTCTGCCCTCCGAAGGCGAGCTCGCTGAGCGGCTGGGCGTGAGCCGAGCGACCCTGCGTGAAGCAACACGGGCGCTGCAGTCCCAAGGGGTGCTGGACGCTCAGCAGGGGCGGGGCCTCTTCCTGCGCTCGTTCTCCGTGGAACCGGTCATCTCCCGCCTTCCGTACCAGCTGATCGAATCCGGTGCCGATCTCGACGAACTGCTCGTCGCCCGCGCTGCGCTGGAGCGCGGGCTGATCCGCGAGGTGGCAGAGCGCATCGGCGAACAGCGCCTGGCCCGACTCGACGAGATCGTCCAGGAGATGCACGAGCTCGAGGCGAAAGGGCTCGCGTTCCCTGCGCAGGACCGCGAGTTCCATCGCTGCCTGTACGTCGACCTGCACAACCGCGTGATCGACGGGACGCTCGAGGCGTTCTGGCAGTTGATGGACAAGATGCGCGACCGGCTCCCGCCCCTGCGCTACGACGACCTGGCCGACCGGCACGCGGCGATCGTCGCCGCGCTCCGCGACCCGCAACGTCACGACCCGGTCGTCGCCCTGGACGACCACTTCATCGACATCCAGCAGCGCAGCGATGCGCTGGCGCACCGCGACTCCGTCGTCCCCGAGGAGAACTGAGCCATGACCTCATCCGAGACCCTGAGCAGGGCCGACGGGATCGTCGCAGCCCTCCTGACTCCCTACCGCGCTGACGGGTCGATCGCCGTCGACGTCCTCCGGAGGCACACGGCACGCCTGGTCGACGCCGGTATCGACGGGCTCTACGTGTGCGGATCCACCGGTGACGGCGTCGCATTGGACGAGGACGCTCGCGTGCTGTGCACCCGGGTCGTGGCCGAGGCCGTGGATGGTGAGGTGCCGGTGATCGCCCACGTGGGCACCAACTCCACCGAGCTGACTCTGCGGTTGGCCGACCGCTGCGTGGGGGTGGGTGCCGACGCCGTCTCCTCGATCCTGCCGTCGATCCCGCTGACCGAGGCCGAGGTCCGTGATTACTTCCTCGATCTGATCCGCAATGCTCCTGCACCCTTCATCGCCTACAACTTCCCCGCCCGGTCCGGAGTCAGGCTCTCCATCGACCTCCTGGCAGAGCTTGCCTGCGAGCCCAACCTCCACGGACTCAAGAACACCTCTGGGGACGTGTTCGAGATGTCGGCGTTCACCCGGCTTCGGGACGGAGACTTCCGCGTGTGGAACGGCCACGACGAGGTGCTCTACGCCGGATTGTCCGTCGGTGCCTGCGGGGCGATCGGCAGCACCTTCAACGCGTTCCCGACTCTGTACCTGGATCTCCTGCGGCAGTACCGAGACGGCAATCATGAGGCGGCCATGACGCGGCAGCGCCAGGTGGAGGACCTCGTGCGGGTTCTCGCCGGCTATGGAGTCATGCCCTCCCTGCGGGCCGTCCTCGACGCGCAGGGACTCGACATGGGTCCGAGTCGCCGCCCGCTGCTCGATCTCGACGACGCCGGCCGGCGCCGCCTCCTCGACGACATCGCCGCTCTCGACCTGACCGCGTGACATCGCCCTCTCTCCGCTACCTCATCAGTTTGGCCATGAAGGAGTCGTCATGATGAACCACCACCAGAATCTCACCCGGCGCAGCGCACTCGTCGGCGGTGCCGGTCTCACCGCCGCAGCCCTCGCGGCCTGCACCCCCGGGGGTACCCCGGCCACGGGCGGATCCGGAGGAAGCGACGGCGGCGGCGGTTCCGGCGCCCTCACCTTCTGGCACTACTACGGAGGAGCCGCGACCGCCCCGATCGAAGCACTCGTGAAGCGCTACACCGAGGAGACCGGCAACGACGTCGATATCCGCTTCATCCCCTTCGGCGACTTCAATCGGACTCTGCTCCAAGCCGCGACCGGGGGCGGGCTGCCGGACATCGCGCTGATCAATGCCTTCGACACTGCGCTCTTCGCCGGCTCGGACGTGCTCACCGACCTCAGCGACCGCGTCACCGAATGGGGTGAACAGAACGCGTACTTCACCGGCCCGTGGGACACCACGCAGGTCGGCGGGTCCACCTACGCCATCCCGCACGTGGCCGACACCTATTCCTTGTGGACCAACACCGGTGTGCTCGGCGAGGCCGGCGTCGAGGCCCCCACGACATGGGACGAGACCGAGCAGGTCGCGGTCGACACGGCGGCCGACGGTCGCTTCGGCCTCGCGTACTGCGGGATCGATGGTGTGGAAGGCGCCACGGCGTGGCTCCTGCGGTTCCTCGCCGCCGGCGGGGACGTCACCGACTTCACCGGCGATGCCGGCACCCGGGCCATGGGCTCCTTTCAACGAATGCTCGAGGACGGGGGCTTCTCCGAAGGTGTCCTGACCTGGAACGAGGACGACGTCTACACGCAGTTCCGGACCGCAGCGTCCGCGATGATGATCAACTCCGCCTCGTACCTGACCTCGCTCGCCGAGGAAGCACCTGACCTCGAGGTGGACATCGTGCCGATGCCCGCCGACGAGACCTCCGTGTCCTGGCTCTCGGCCGAGAACCTGACGATCACGAGCACCGTGAGCGACCCCGACTCCGCATGGGAGCTGATCACCTGGATGCAGCAGCCCGACGTGATGAACGAGTACCTCCCCGATCGCAACAAGCTCCCCGTGCGTACGGATGTCGCCGAGGACGAACAGTGGCAGGACCCGGTCAAGAAGGTCTTCGTGGACCAGCTCGAGATCGCGTGGGCACCCGACGAGAGCGTCTCGCCGTCCTCGGCCGAGATCTTCACGGCCGTCCAGGCGGCCCTGCAGTCCGTGCTCAGCGGCTCGGCGAGTGTCGACGACGCCCTGTCGACGCTGCAGTCGACCACCGACGAGGCGCTGCAGGCGTGAGGGCGCACCCTTCGGCCGTCACGCGGTACCGAGGGGAGCGCCCGCCGTCGCGCGCTGTCCCCCGCCGCTCAGAAAGGACCCGACGATGACGACGACGCGCGTTGCGGCCGCGACGAAGACGTCACCGGGCAAGCCACCGCGTGCCGGACGGAAGCGGAAGCGCTCCCGGAGCCTTGGCACGTACCTGTTCATCCTCCCGGCAGCCCTCTTCGTCGTCGCGACGACGGTGTACCCCCTGCTGTACAACGTGAATCTCGGCTTCTACGACGCCCCCATCCAGAAGTTTCTGCGCGGGACCGTCGAGTGGGTCGGCCTGTCGCAGTACCAGGAGGCGCTCGGAGACCCGAAGACCTGGGTCAGCCTCGGCACCTCTCTGGTGTACACCCTCGCGACGATCGCCCTCATGCTCACGGTGGGCACGGCCTTCGCGATTCTCTTCACCAAGACCTTTCCGGGGAACAAGCTGCTGCGGTCGCTCCTGTTCCTGCCCTACATCCTGCCCTCGGTGGTCGCCGCCAACGTCTGGCGCTGGATGCTCGACGGCACCAGCGGCTTGGTCAACTACCTCCTCACGACGGTGCGGATCATCCCCGAGCCCGTCTTCTGGCTGGGGAGCCCCACGTTCGCGCTGCCGGCAGTCATCCTCGCGACCGCGTGGACGATGGTGCCCTTCGCGATGTTGCTGATCATCGCCGGCCTCCAGAACATTCCCCGGGCCACCTACGAGGCGGCCGAACTCGATGGGGCAGGGCGGTGGAGCACCTTCTGGCGAATCACCGTTCCCCTGCTGCGCCCGGTGCTGTCCGTGGTGGCGCTCTTGGGATTCATCTACACCTTCAAGACCTTCGACACGATCTTCATCATGACCAGGGGCGGTCCCGGCGATGCGACGACGGTGCTCCCGATCCTCGCGTACAACGAGGCCTTCGTGAACTTCGACCTCGGATCGGGAGCGACGGTGAACACGCTGCTGCTGGTCATCCCGATGGTGCTGGCCATCATCTACTTCCGGTCGACCAGGAAGGAGGGATGAACGGCATGAAGAAGCCGTTTGCGCTCACCGTGGCGGCCACCGCCCTGGTGCTGGTCTATCTCATCCCGGTCTACTGGATGGTCGCGACCTCTCTGAAGGAGCCGGCCGACGTCTTCAACGTCCCGCCGGACATCATCCCGACCCCGGCCACGGTGCAGGCCTATCTCGACACCGTCTTCTCTGACCCTGCGATCTGGCGCGGACTCCGGTCGAGCACGATCATCACCATTCCCACCTTGGTGCTGACTCTGGTGATCGGGGCACCGGCCGCATACGGGCTCGCGAAGTACCGCTACCGCGTCACCGGAGGAGTGCTGTTCCTCCTGCTCGCGGCCCAGATGCTCCCGACCATCAGCCTGGCGCTGCCGATGTTCGCCATCTTCAGCCAGTACGGACTCGTCGACACATATGCCGGGCTGATCATCGCCAACGTCTCGGTCACCCTGCCTTTCGCCGTCGTGCTGCTGCGTCCCTACATGGGCGCGATCCCCGGGGATCTGCTCGAAGCCGCCCGACTCGACGGCTGCACCGCCTTCGGTGCCTTCCGCAGGGTGGGCCTGCCCCTGGTGCGGCCCGGCCTCGTCATGGTCGCGACACTCACCTTCGTGATGACCTGGGGAGAGTTCGTCTTCGGGCTCACTCTTGCCACCAGCGACGACAAGCAACCGATCACCGTGGTGCTGAACAGATTCATCGCCAGCTTCGGTACCCAATGGACGAATCTGATGGCGGTCTCCACCGTCATCGCGATCCCGATCATCGTGGTGTTCATCGTCCTTCAGAAGCACGTCGTCGCAGGCCTCACGGAGGGCGGATTGAAGGATTGAGCGACGGCGCCAGCCATCTCCCAGCCTCCGATCGCGCATGACGCAGCGGTGATATCTGGAGAACGGCATCTCACGGAGACTCATGCTGCCTCGCCTGACCAGCCCCGCCGCAACCCCTCATCCAGCCACCTCACCGAGCCCCGTGATCCCCCGCACCAACCCGGTGTTGTCGATCGTGACCAGCAGGTCCAACCCCTCATCGGCCAGCGGCGCCGGCGTGGACATAGTGTACGTATTCGAGACCTTCAGGACGGTCGTGATCTCGGGCTGGGCGAGGTCGATTCGCACTAGCAGCCCCGCAGTCGAGACCATCCAGTAGATGGCCGGGTCGGCGGTGGGCACGGGGGAGGAGCCCCAGCTGGCGCTGGATCCGGGGACGAAGGGCAAGGTCTCGGGGCCGTCCTGCCACAGGGTCTCGCCGGTGGCCTCCTCGAGCAGGAGCACGGCGCCGTTCTTGCCGTCGATCACCAGGACCCCGAACTCGCTGATCACGGGTCGCGTGAACTGCACCCGGTGCAGGCCGTCGACGCTCCAGCGCACCTCACCGCTGTCCGCGGACAGCGTGGTCGCGCCCGTGTGGGCGGGGACGAAGAGATCTCCGGTCGGCAGCATCTGCAGCGGGGCCGCCCACGGGCCGTAGATCGTGCGGTGGTACGGGGTGTCGGTGCGGCCGGCGACCATGGTCGTCCACGCCTGCTCGCCGGTGCCCGCCTCGAGCGCGTGGACCTGGCCGTCGCTGCTGCCGGTGAAGACCAGCTTTCCGTCGGTGCAGGCCTGTCCGGTGAAGGTGCCGCCGATGTCTGCCTGCCAGACCGGGGATCCGTCCAGGCTCAGCAGGAAGAAGGTGGTGCCCGCGGCGACGCCGATCCGTGGGCCGTCGGGAAGGTCCAGGACGGCGATCTCGCACTGGACCGGGGCGCCCAGGTCGTAGCTCCACACCGTGCGGCCGGTCTCCGCCTCGAGGGCATAAAGCTGGTGGTCGGCGCTGCCGATCAGGACGGTCTTCTCGTCCGGGGCCATGACCGGGGCCTTGTAGACCCCGCCCAGCTCACGCTGCCATGCGGACTGCGCGCCGCCGGTGCCGACGGTCAGTGCTTCGACTGTGCCGTCGGTGGCGGCTGCGATCACCAGGGTCCCGCGCCGGGCCAGACCTGCCATCACGGTGGACATCGACAGCGGGTGGCTCCAGGCCACCTGGGCCGACGACGAAGACGGGACGGTCACCGGGGCGACCGCATTCCACACCGGGTCCTCGCCGCCATCGCTCGCCCGCAGCTGGACGCGATGCTCCCCCGGGGGAAGTGCCGCGACGTCGAGGTGGCCGTCCCAGCGCGGCCCCTGGCCGCGTCGTTCCAAGGGAGTCCACGGCAGCGGCGCCACGCCCTGCGGATAGATCCGCGCCGCCAGCTGCGAGGGCCACTGCGCGCTGCCTCGCCCTTCGCTGCGGGCCCGCACCGTGACCTCCTCCCGGTCACCGGAGAGGTCCACGTCCAGTGGGCCGAAATCGTCCCCGGGCCCGGACTCGCCCAGCGGCGCCTCGGTGACCAGGCTTTCGGTCGCCTCGCCCGAGGCAGGGACGTGTACCTCGGTGAGTGCGAGCCGGTCCTCGTCCGCGTCGGTGATGCGCTCGGCCCAGTAGTAGACCGGAGCCTGCATGAGGGCATCGCCGACCACGTGCGTAAGCCCGTTGAACTTCCGGACCTGCAGCTTGTGGATGTGCCCGGCGAACATCGCGCGCACGCGGTACGGCTCGATGATCTCCAGCAGCTTCTGCGCGTTGTTGACGAACTGGTGGTCGTCGCTGAGCGGGAAATGGTTGAACATGATGATCGGCACGTCGTCGGGCACGTTCTTCAGGTCCGCGCGGAGGAACTCCAGCGACTCCTCGCTGAACTGATAGGAGGGCCACTGCTGGGAGACCAGCGGATCCAGTCCGATCATGTGGAGTCCGGCGGCGTCGAAGCTGTGGCGGCCGGGGCCGAAGTGCCGGTGGTATTCCTCCCAGGCGTCCGCGTTCCACTGGGTCTCGTGGTTTCCCGGGACGTAGTGGATGCGGGAGGCGAGACCCGGCGGGACGGCGGAGAGATAGTGCTCGACCCCGTCGGCCCCGCCGAACTCGGTGATGTCGCCGCAGTGCAGCACGAAGTCCGGATCCCGCGACTCGATGTGCTCCAGGACCCTCGCCACGGTTTTCGTCTCCTCGGGGGCGGCGCCGTCAAGCTGTGAATCCGCGATCACGGCGAAACGTGCGGAAGGCTGCGGCGGCGAGTTCTCGGCCTGCGCCGCTGAGGTGGCCCCCGCGGCGGCGGCGCCGGCCAGCGTGGCACCCAGCAGGCGGCGGCGGGTGAGGCCCGCCTCGGGACCGGCTCCGGTCGGGATCATCGAGTGGTCGGCGGGTCGCTGCCTCATGGAACCTGTCCTTCGTCTCGCGGTGCTGGACTGCTGCGTCGTCGGCCGTTGCCTGGAACCACGCCACGAGCCGTCGATCGGGTTCAGGAGGTGTCGATCCCGTTCCCGATGCTGTCCGTGGCGGTGCGTGCCCGGGCCGGAGGCGACCGGGGGTCACCGTCGCCGACGCGCTCGCTTGTTATTCGTCTCACCGTAGAGTGGATGCGAGCCGAAAGGTGCCTGTTGCAGTGAATCGTGGGTGACCGGCCAAGGAACTCCGGACTATCCGGGGCTCGACTGTTCGCTCCAGGTGCCCGACCCTCGTCGTCGCATCCCCGTACTCGCATGTGCAGTGCTTCGCGCATCCGGGCGCGTCCTGGGGAACACCTACCGGGCGAGCCGTGCTGAAGGCGGCGACGCATCCCCTCACGCATGAAACCGGGCCGTCACCGCTGCGATGTGCAGCGACGACGACCCGGTCTTCCCAGGCGGCGGCCCTCACGGGCGGGGCCCTGGTGCGTATCACCCCGGGATGGCGACCGGGACCCGTGCCCGTCAGATCAGGCCTTCCCGTAGGCCCAGGACGACCAGCCGCCGAAGCCCTCGGCGTCCATCCGGATCGCCACCCAGCGGCCCTCCTTGATGTTGCCGGCGCCGTCCGGGGTGCCGAGGTTGAACACCTGCTCGCGGTCGAAGCCAAGGAAGGTGTCGGTGTCGAGCAGTCCGTACGGGGCGCCGCTCGCATCGGCGGAGTGATAGACCTTCACCTCGACCCGGACGCCGTAGTTCTTCTTCCCCACCCGGATCTCCAGAAGGTCGCCATACGGTTCGAACACCGCGCTCTGCACGGAGCCGTCGTTGAAGGTGGCGCTGACCGCCGCGATGTACCCACCCGTGTCCATGTTGTCCTCGACGTAGCTCTGGCATGCGTAGTCGGACTCGGTGCCGTAGCCCCTCTCGTCCCGGCCTTCGCCCCGTGCAGCGGGCGCCAGACCCGCCACCACGGCGGTCGCGGCGAGCCCGAAGCCCGCTCGTCGGGTCACGCGGTGGTTCAGTCCGGTCGTGAGATGCGTTTTCATCGCAGTGGTCTCCCCTTCGTAGATAGCGACTCTGCTCTCTGTGCGCTCACGGATCGTGGTGAGCTCCCGGTAGCCGACCACATCCCGTGCTAACGGGTCAAGGGGTTCGTAGACCATTAGGAGAGGTGGGGCGCTCACCCCGCTGTCGGGTCGGTGATCGCCCCGCGCTCCGGGAGGGCGGGAGCGGGCAGAAAGGTCGCTTCTGTCGCGCCGAGGCGGAACGGTGGCGCGACCAGGCACATGGGGGCATGCCCGGGCGTACCATTAGAGTCATGGATCAGCTGCCCGCCGTCCTGTCGAATCCCACCTTCACCGCATTCCTGCGCTCCGAACCGCTCGCGGTGGACCTGGTCAACACCCGCCTGTTCCTCGAGGACTCCTGGGTGGATCTGCTCGATGACCGGCCGACGCGGCAGGAGTGGCTGATCGCGGAGGTCGGACGTCTCGGCGTCGGCGGGGAGGACGCCGTCGGGTTCACCGATGCCGCCGTCGACGACCTGCGACCGGTGCGCACGCACGCCGCAGCGGCCATCGACGCCGTCCGCCACGGCGCAGCCCCGTCGGCCCGCAGTCTCTCCGGCCTCAACCGTGCCCTCCGCGCCGCGCCGGTCGTCCCGCAGCTGCACTGGGACGGCCACGCCGTGGTCGCGGCGACCACTCGACGTTCCGGGCCGCTCGGGCCGCGTCTGGCGGCCGGATTCGCCCACGCCACCCTGGACCTCCTCACCGGCTCCGACATCAGCCAGGTCCGGCGCTGCGAAGCTCCTTCGTGCGTGATGCTGTTCCAGGCCAGGAACGCCAGGCGCCGCTGGTGCACCCCGTCCATCTGCGGCAACCGCACCCGCGTGGCGCGCTACTACCGGCGCCATAGCTCAGAGGGGTAGACGGGGCGGCTGGGTGAGGCCCGATGGGGGCGCGGGCCATCGGTGCGCGTGCCTGTGGTGGACTGGCGTCATGGCTGTGAACACGATGTGGCCGCGTCGGACCTCGCGTCTCCACCTCCGCGAGATGGAGCCCGGCGACGTCGCGCGCATCGTGCAGATCAGGCAGCTTCCCGAGGTGGATCGCTGGCTGCTGATCGACGCGGTCGATCCCGGCCAGTACCGCGAGCAGCTGCTGTCTGACATCGGCGACCCGCGTCACCACGAGATCGTCGCCGTGCGAGAGGACGCAGTCATCGCCCACGCCGGCATCACCGTGCTCGATCCCCGGGCCCAGGCCAGCGCCTCGCAGGCCCGCGGTGAAGGGGGTATCGGATACGTGCTGGACCCCGCCTGCGCTGGTCAAGGACTTACGACCGAGATCGCCGAAGAGCTTCTGCTCGTGGCCTTCGAGGAGCTCGATCTGCACCGCGTCACCTCCGACACCCTCGCCGGCAACATCGCCTCCTGGCGGGTGCTGGAGAAGATCGGGATGCGGCGCGAGAAGCACGCGCTGTCCAGCGTGTGGCACCGCGAGCTGGGCTGGGTCGACGAGTACGAGTACGCGATCCTCCGCCAGGAGTGGCTCCGCCGCAGCGAGGGGTGACCGGCGGGTCAGCGGGCCCCGTCGTGGATCGTCACCGCCCTCGCGCAGCGAGCCTCGCCACGAGCCCCGACGGCGCGAATCCCGCGACCGTGTAGATCGCCCGGTACCGCCGGCTCGGCACGGAGACGGCCTTGCCCCGCTCGACATCTCGCAACGACTCGGTGACCACCCGTGGTGCCTCGAGCCAGAGCCAGCTCGGGATGCCCTCCTTGCCCTTCGGCAACCCGAGCCGTGCGTGGAAGTCCGTGTGCGTGTAGCCGGGGCACACGGCCGTGACGGTGACCCCGCGGGATCTGTACTGCGTGTTCGCCCAGCGGGAGAACATCACCAGCCATGCCTTGCAGGCGGCGTAGGTGGAGCGGGGCATCACGGCGGAGGCCGAGGCGATGGTGAGGATGGTGCCCGAGCGCCGGGCCAGCATGCTCGGCAGCACGGCGTGCATGAGGCGCATCGGCACCTCGTCGTGCAGCCGGAGGTGACGCACCTCGTCCTCGATGTCGTTGGTCTCGAAGGCCAGCGGCAGCCCGAACCCGGCGCTGTTGATCAGGGTCTCGACGGGCCGGTCCGGGTCGGTGAGCCGGTCCGTGACCGCGGCGATGCCGTCGGGGGACGACAGGTCCGCGGCCAGCACCTCGACGTCGGCCGCTCCCTCGCGCGTCAGCTCGGCGATCAGCTCTTCGAGCCGGGTGGCATCCCGGGCGACGAGCACGAGGAGGTCGCCGCGTCGGGCGAGCTGGCGCGCGTACTCGGTGCCGATCCCGGAGCTGGCGCCGGTGATCAGGGACGTCGATGTCATGATCTCGAGGGTAGCCACCGCCGGGTGTCGGGGGAGTCCACCGGAGATCGACGCGAACGGCATGTGGGGCCCTTCGGCGCGACGACGCGCACGGGGTGGGCGGAAGACTCCGCATAATGGACGAATGGTGTCCCTGCCGACGAACCCTTACAAGCTCTCCATGATCGTGATAGCGGTGGCGATGGTGATCGTCGTGGCGGGCTACATGGTCTTCCGTGCGGTGACCGCGCCGTCTCTGGAGGGGCGGGTGCTCTGGCACGAGAAGACCGCGGTGTCCCAGCTGGGCCCGAACGGCTGGATCGCTCTGCGCAGCGACGGCGACGTCATGATGCAGAACGTCGTCACGGGCGAGCAGTACGTCGGCGCATCGGACGGGCAGCTGGCCTATGTTCTGCCGGACGGCGGGTACCTCGATGCCTACGACACCCTCGTGATCCACGGCTCTGACGAGGACGAGGGCATCCGCTTGGAGCGGGAGCAGATCGGTGTCGGCGTCGAGAGCATTGCGGGCCTGGAAGCCGGTCCCCCCGAGATCCTCGGCGTCTCGGAGACGACGGTCGCCGTTCTGTCCTGCTTCGCGGCCGAATCGGAGTTGCTGGGGTCGGAAGCGCCCGGTGGGCACACGGTCATGGCGGGGTTCTCTCTGGCAGACGGAGAACGGCTGTGGGCGCGCGACACCGGGCAGGGCTGCGTCGGCACGGACCTCTTCTCTCCTCCCGTGGCGTCGGTGGGCGCCATGGACTACGTGATGACCTACGACGGCGACCAGGCGACGGTCACCGACCTGGCCGACGGGAGGATCGCCGCCACGTGGCCGGATTCTCCCCGGTACTCCGATCGGTTCGACGACGATTCGGTGATCCTGCAGGACGGGCTCGCCCTCCGCCGCACCGGCGAGACCACCATGGAGGTGGTCGACCTGGAGGAGGGGGAGACGCTCGCCGAGACCAGCTGCGCCGATGCCCGACTGATGGACCCGGGGCCGACGGTGAACCTCTCCTCCGAGGCCGCGCTGGCCGTCGAATGCGGGGAGGAGGAGGTGCGGGTCTTCGAGCGCGACGCGCAGGAGTTCACCACGATCCAGGCCCCGTCCCTCCGCATCGTCCCGGACGGCGGCTCGGCCGTGTACGACAAGTACATCCTCAGCCGGGACGGCGAGACCGTGACCATCACCGACGGTCTCAGCGGCACCGAGATCGGCAGCTTCTCCGCTCCCGTGGAGATGCGGACCTCGAACACCGCCGCACGTGGCCGCGTGCTCCTGATGTACATCCGAACGGACAGCGGCGAGTTCGCCGAGCAGCAGATGATCGCGGTCGACCTGCGCACGGCGGACATGCTCATCACCGACTCCCGCGGACTGAGGGTCGGGGCCGGCGTCGATCCGTCCGGGTTCGCGCTGGCCTCCTCCGGCGAGTTCGTGGACCACGGCGGCGGCCGGTACGGGGACGACTGGACCGAGCACCGGATGGAATCGTGGCTCGTCGGAGTCGACGGGACCCCGATCGACAGCTGAGCGCCCGTCGCGCGCGATGCCGCCGTCTGCGGGATGCAGGCCCACGGCGGCCAGGCGTCGGTGCCCTCCGCGCCCATCCGGATGGCCACCCAGCGGCCCTCCGTGATGTTCCCGTACCGTCCGGGGCGCCGTCGGACTTGACGCCGGCCGGACCTGACGTCCGCTCACCGATTACCGTGTCCCCATGACTCCCGCCGACGGCTCCGAGGCCGATTTCCGCCGCCGCTTCGACGAGATCGTCGCGGACATGCCCGCCGACCAGATCCACGAGCTGCTCGGAACTCTGCTTGGCGGTGGCTCCGACGTCGGCGCCGTACCGCCGGCTCCCGATCTGCGCCGCGCGCCGCTCGACCAGCCCGCGATCCTCACGATGCGCCTGGACCTCGAGGGCGCGACACCGCCCATCTGGCGGCGGCTCGAGCTGCGCAGCGACCTCACGCTCGCCGAGCTGCATCGCATCATCCAGATCAGCTTCGACTGGATGGACTCCCATCTGCACCGCTTCGCGCTCGGCGGGAGCCCCTTCGACCCCAGCGCCCAGCTGTTCCTGTGCCCCTTCGACGTCGAGGAGGGGGAGGACGAGGGCCTGCCGGAGGCCGAGGTGCGGCTCGACGAGGCCGTGCAGGAGGTGGGCGACACGCTCCGCTACGTCTACGACTACGGCGACGACTGGCAGGTCCGGCTGAAGGTCGAGGCGGTCCGTCCGGCACCCGAGGACGCTCCGGCCGCGGTCGTCGTCGGCGGTCGTCGCGCTGGGCCGCCCGAGGACTCCGGCGGCATCACCGACGCCGAGAGCCTGGCCGAGGTGCTGGCGGATCCGGCCCATTTCGACCTCGACGCGGTGCAGCAGGCGCTGGAGGCCGAGGAGCGCGGCCTGCTGGTGCCCGGAGCGCATCCAGCGCTCGCGGAGGTCGTCGAAGCCCTGGACGGGACGCCCGCCGCGTACGAGGTCTCGCTGCGCCTGATCGACGTGGTCAGCGCCCCGGAGCCGCCCGAGGAGGACGAGCTGGCCTCGGCGCTGCATCCCGTGCTGTGGTTCCTGGACCGTGCCGGGGACGGCGGCATCGCCCTCACCCAGGCGGGATACATGAAACCGGACATGGTCATCGCTGCCAGCATCGTCGTGCCGGACCAGGACACCTGGTACGGGAAGAACAACCGCGAGACGCTCGCGATCCACGTCCTGGACTTCCGCGAGGCGCTGCAGAGCGTGAAGCTGCTGCGCAAGTACAAGGGGCAGCTGCTGCCCACCCGTCGGGCGGCCGCAGCGAAGACCGATCCCGGTGCCGTCTGGGAGCTGCTGGTCGAGACGCTGATCCCGCAGAAGGAGGGGTTCGTCCGGGAGGCGACCGCGCTGCTGCTGCTCCACATCGCCGGCATGCGACCGGGGGAGTCGGTCTCCTTCGACCAGGTGGCCGAGGAGCTCACCCAGCGCGGCTGGCGGGTGGGCGGCGACCCCGTGGGCTTCATGAGCATCCGGGAGCTGCCGGCCGTCTCCCTGCTGCGCAGCTTCACCCCGGCTGAGGAGGGAACGAGCCGGGCGCTCGAGTCCTTCTCGCCCGTGGCTCGGACCCTGGCGGCGACGGTCCTGGCCCCGCCGATCAGCGAGGACTGACGGCGAAGCACCGGATCGGGGTCCGTCGGGCGGACCGAGCGGTCTTCCCCCCAGGGTCTGCTGGGGCTGAGAGATACGGTGGCCGACCGAGACCACCGGACACGGCACCCGCATGACGCAGGATCGATGCCGCCGTGTCCGCGCCGACGCGAAAGGCTGGTGCGCATGAGCGGCGATGCCGATACCCTCCGACAGCTCCTCACCTCGATCGACGGCCGCGGATACGGTTCCTACAAGCAGCTGAAGGGCTCCTACGACCTGGGATCCTGCCGCCTGCTGATCGACCACGTGCAGGTGGATCCCTTCGCGCCGCCGTCCCTGATGCGCCTCGTCGTCGACGCCGGCACCGCTGCTCTCCCCGAAGACCTCATCAGCGACCGTCACGGACACGTCGCGACCACCGACTACCTGGCCCGCGCCGTCGCCGCCACCTCGCACTCCATCGAGGGGGTCAGCATCGGGACCCCGCAGCAGGAGGTCCTCGAGCGCACCAGCGTCGCGATCACCGAGGACGGGGTCGAAGCGCGCATCGCGGTCCAGCTGCCTGCCTCCGGCCGTCGGGTCCGAGGTCGCCAGGCCGCGCGGCTGCTCACCGAGGACCTGCCCCGGATCGCCCGGGCCGCCCTGGTCCATGTCAGCCTCGACGCGGCGGCCCTGCACGCCCACGTCACCCTCCACCGCGACCAGGAGGCCCTGCGCGATCAGCTCGCCGAGCGCGGCCTGGTGGCCTTCGTCGGCGACGGCGCGATCCTGCCGCGCCGCTCCGGCGACTCCGACCTGCCCCTGCAGCAGGGAGCCGTCCCGTTCCGCAGCCCCGAGACCCTGCAGGTCAGCTTCGACCTGCCCAGCGGTGCCCGGGTGGCCGGGATGGGCGTCCCCGACGGGATCACCGTCATCGTCGGCGGTGGATACCACGGCAAATCCACGCTGCTGCGCGCCATCGAACGCGGCGTCTACCCGCATCGCCTCAGCGACGGCCGCGAATGGGTGATCACCCGGGACGACGTGGCCTCCGTCCGCGCCGAGGACGGGCGCTCCGTGGCCGGGGTCGACATCTCCCCGTTCATCACCGGCCTGCCCTCGGGCACCGATACCCGCAGCTTCTCGACCACCAACGCCTCGGGCTCGACCTCGCAGGCCGCCACCCTCGTCGAGGCGGTCGACGCGGGTGCGTCAGCGCTGCTGATCGACGAGGACACCTCGGCGACCAACTTCATGATCCGCGACGAGCGCATGCGCCGGCTGATCCCCGCCGAGCGCGAACCCATCACCCCGTTCGTCGACCGCATCCGCCCGCTGCACACCGAACGCGGAGTCTCCACCGTGCTGGTGGCGGGAGGGTCCGGGGCCTTCTTCGACGTCGCCGACCACGTGATCGCCCTGGACGAGTACGTGCCCCACGATGTCACCGAGCAGGCCCGCGCGCTCGCGGACGACGCGAGCTCGCTGCCCGACGAACCGGTGTTCGGGCCGTCGCGGGCCCGGGTCCCGGCCGCCGGGGCTCTGCGTCCGCCGGGGAAGACCAAGCCGGCCACGGGGCGCGGACGCGAGACCGTCCGGTTCGGGCGCGAGAACATCGACCTGGCGGCCGTGTCCCAGCTGGTCGATGCCGCACAGACCGAGGCCATCGCCAAGGCTCTCGACCGCCTGGCCGACCTGCTGGACCAGGCGGGACCGGCCGAGCGCACCGGGTCGTCGGACTCCGGCCTCACGCTCGACGCGGCGATCTCCGACGTGTTCGACCGCCTCGACGCCGAGGGCCTCGAGGCGCTCTCACCCCATCGCGGCCACCCGGGCCACCTCGCACGCCCGCGCCCGCTGGAGGTCCATGCCGCCGCCAATCGCTACCGAGGGCTGCGGCTCGACCAGGGGTGAGCGACGAGCCGTTGCACCTGAGGGCCCCTGGGCCTGGTCGGCGCAGACCCCCGTCCGACGAACCGCGCGCGCCCATCCCACTCGTATCGACCGTTCGGCCCGGAAGATTGCCGGACCCTGCGGCGCTCGTTAGCGTGAGAGGCGTCCGAGCATGTCATCGACAAGGAGGACCTCTCATGAACGACACCATCACGGTTCCCGATTCCGCCGGCGCGAAGCGCACGAAGAAGGAGAACGCCGAGAGCGGCTTCCTCGCTCCCGCGGCGCTGGCCAAGAACCTCCAGGCCGTCCTCGTGGACCTCACCGCGCTGCACCTGGTCGGCAAGCAGGCGCACTGGAACATCGTCGGCCCGAACTTCCGCGACCTGCACCTGAACCTCGACGAGGTCGTCGACATCGCCCGCGCGAGCGCCGACGACATCGCCGAGCGGATGCGCGCCCTGCATGCCACGCCCGACGCCCGACCAGCCGTGGTCGCCGAGCAGACCTCCCTGCCCGAGTTCCCGCAGGGCGAGGTGCTCACCCACGACGCGATCGACCTGATGACCGCCGCGATCGAGAAGACGGTGGGAACCATGCGCACCGTCCACGACGAGGTCGACGACGCCGACGCCACCTCGGCCGACATCCTGCACGCCATCCTCGAGAAGCTCGAGCAGCAGGCCTGGTTCATCAGTGCGGAGACCCGCACCCCGAAGCAGCGCTGACCGGCGTCCCCGACGGCGAGGGCCGGGCTGCGAGTGATCGCGGCCCGGCCCTTCGCTGTGACCGTGGCAGACCGCCCGGAGCAGGTACCGTCGACACCATCGACGGCGGCGCCCTCCTCACCCGGACCCACCGCCACCTGCTCACCCTCGGAGACCCCGCTCTCGGAGAACTCACCCCCGAGAACTCACTCTCTAGAACTCACCCTCGAGACCTCATCCTCGAGGCCCCGACCCCGGACGAAGGAGCGCCATGAGCGTCCCCCATCTGCTCGACCACATCGTCATCGCCGGCCCCGACCTGGGCGAGATCGTGGACTGGTTCCACGAGCTGACCGGCGTCACCGCCGCACCCGGCGGCGCCCACCCCAGTGGGACCGCCAACGCGCTGGTCGCTCTCACCGTCGGCGGCCAGCCGCGTCCGCACTACCTCGAGCTGATCGGCCCCGATCCCGACCGGGACGAGGAGGAGCTGCCGAAGACCTTCAGCATCAACCGGCTCAAGAAGCCCACACTGATCA
The DNA here is from genome assembly GCF_017876515.1 of Brachybacterium fresconis. Lineage (NCBI taxonomy): Bacteria > Bacillati > Actinomycetota > Actinomycetes > Micrococcales > Dermabacteraceae > Brachybacterium > Brachybacterium fresconis. The sequence continues at coordinate 3,580,122 of NZ_JAGIOC010000001.1, forward strand.
CCTACGCCGTGCACCCCACGGGGATCGACCAGGTCGTCGAGCACGCCCGCGCCGAGGGCTTCGACCCCGGCGACGTGCAGGACCTCTCCCGCCGCACCCCGGACGGCGAGCTGCTGCAGTGGCGGCTGACCCAGGCGCAGGCCCCGCGCAACTACGGCGTCCCCTTCCTCATCGACTGGGGCGAGACGACCCAGCCCGGTCTCGGCGAGCTGCCGTCGATCGAGCTGGTCTCCTTCGAGCGCATCGAGGTCAACCCCGGCCCGCAGCAGAAGGCCACCGCCGCGCTCGGCCTCGGCGACGGGGTCGCCGCGATCCGCGAGGCGCAGGGTTCCCGGTTCGTGCTGCGGCTGCGCACCGAGGACGGCCGCGAGATCGAGATCTGAGGCGACGTCGAGCTCCGGCCACCCGGGTGGCAGCCCCGCCGAGCGGGGGAGGAGGTGCCTCGCGGCCTCACGGAAACGGGTCGCGAGTGCCGACGCGCGGTGAGCGGGAGCCCGCGACGAGGAGCCCGAGCGGGACTATGGTGCTGACAGGCGAGCCGGGGACCGACGGCACGCGGACGAGGAACGTCCGAGCACGGCAGGGCACCGGAACGATCCACGACCGGAAGAGATGATGCACATGTCGCACGCACAGCGACTCGATATCGCCGCCATCGACAAGAGCGCCTACGCGCCGCTGCTGGCCCTGGAGAAGTACGTCCACGCCGGGCACCTCGGCGAAGCGCTGCTGGCACTGGTCAAGCTGCGGGCCTCGCAGCTGAACGGCTGCGCCTACTGCTTGAACATGCACGCCCACGAAGCCCGCACGGCCGGCGTCGCCCAGCAGAAGCTGGATGTCCTCGCGGGCTGGGACGAGGCCCCAGAGGTGTATAGCGACCGGGAGAAGGCCGCGCTGCGCTTGACCGAACAGGTCACTCTCATCCGCGACGGCGTCTCGGACGAGACCTGGAAAACCGCGGCATCTCGGTTCGACGACCAGGAGATGGTCGAGCTTCTCATGGCGATCTCGGCGATCAACGTCTGGAACCGCCTCGCCGTGAGCACGCATCAGCACCTGGACTGAGCCCCGGTCCCAGGCCCCCGGGGCCGGCCGTCAGCTCTGCCTCGGAGGGTCCCGCGCTCCGCGCATCGGCCCGGTGTCGTGGCGACGGAGCGCGACCGTTGCGTTGATGGCTCTTTCGAGGTCGCAGAACGCCATCTGCGCAACGGTGGAAGGTACCGGGTGTCATGGCCTCGTCGACCCCCTCCTCTGCCGAGACGTTCCCGCTATCGTCGGTGCCCCCAGACGGCACAGGAATTCGAGACCACCGATGCTCACGATCTCCCGGGTCGACACCTTCGTCCTCACGGTGCCTCTGGGCGCCGACCGCTTCTACTCCTCCCAGGCCGAGTTCCCCGAGCGCACCTCGCTGCTCGTGCGCCTGACCACCACCGAGGGAGAGGTCGGCTGGGGAGAGGGCGGTCAGTACGGTCCCGCCGAGCCGGTCCGCTCCTGTATCGAGGACGTGCTCGCCCCGCAGCTGCTGGCGATGCGCGATGCCTCGCCCGGTGTGGTCTGGGACCTGCTGTACGCCCGCACCCGGGACTTCGGCCAGCGCGGCCCCTACATCGAAGCGCTCAGCGCGATCGACATCGCTCTGTGGGACCTGCTCGGCACGCGCCTCGGCACCCCGATCAGCGAACTCATCGGCGGCCGGCACCGCGAGAGCGTCCACGCCTACGGTACCGGCGGCTACTACACTTCCGTCGACTTCGACCCGGCGCGGGACCTGCAGCAACTCGGCGACAGCGTCGCCGGATACGCTGAGCAGGGTCTGACGATGCTGAAGATGAAGATCGGCCTGCTACCCATCGCCCAGGACGCGAAGCGTGTCGCCACCGTGCGCGAGCGGCTCGGCGACGAGTTCGTGCTCGCGGCCGACGCGAACCACGCCTACAACGCCCGAACCGCGATCGCGATGGGCCGCGTGCTGGACGAGCACGGCTTCGTCTTCTTCGAGGAGCCCGTCCCGCCGGAGGACCGCGAGGGCTACGCGAGGGTGCGGGATCGTCTGGATCTGGCGATCGCCGGAGGAGAGGCCGAGTACACCCGCTTCGGTTTCCGGGACCTCATCGGCGCCGGCTGCGTGGACATCATCCAACCGGATATCTGCGTGACCGGCGGGATCTCGGAGGTCCTGCGCATCATCGCCCTCGCGTCGGCCCACAACCTGCGCATCATCCCGCACGTGTGGGGCTCCGGGATCGCCGTGGCCGCGGCGCTGCAGGTGTGCAGCACGTTGCCGCAGGTGCCGTCCACGCATCGCCCGGTGCCGCTGGAGAACGAGCCGGTCATCGAGTTCGACCGCACCCGCAATCCGCTGCGCGACGACCTGCTGACCGTTCCGCTCACCCTCGAGGGCGGACGGGTCGCGGTGCCGGACGGTCCCGGGCTCGGCGTCGAGGTGGACCTGGACGTCGTCGAGAGGTACACCGTGGGGTGACCCCCGTGACCGGCCCGCTGTTCGCGCGCGGTGATGCGTCCAGCGCCCGGCGACGCGGAATCGGGGTGGATGCTCAGTCGGCCCAGAACTCGTCGGCCTCGAGGATCATGACGTCCAGCGCCCCGGGCCCGCTCGGCGTCCAGTCGGATCTGGATATCGTCGCGGTACGCGCTGCGGGACGATCCTGCGGCATGGAGCGGAGGAGCATCAGATGCAGGACGTCCTGGTCGTGGTCGGCACCGGCGGCATGGGGGAGGCGATCGCCCGGCGCAGCGGGGCCGGCCAGCAGGTGCTGCTCGCCGACTTCGACGAAGCAGCCCTCGAGCGCGTCGGCACCGCGCTGACCGGAGACGGCTTCGCCGTGACCACGCAGCAGGTGGACGTCACGTTTCGCGACTCCGTGGCGGCGCTCGCCGCGGCCGCCGCGGAGCTCGGGCCCGTGCGACGTGTCGTCCACACCGCGGGCCTCTCGCCCCAGCAGGCACCCACCGCTGCCGTGCTCAAGGTCGATCTGTACGGCGTGGCCGTCGGCCTCGAGGAGTTCGGGAAGGTCATCGCCCCCGGCGGCGCGGGCGTGGTGATCGCGTCGATGGCCGGGGCCCTGGCGGTCGGTCGCTTCCCGGCCGAGCTGGAGGGCGCGCTGATCTCCACGCCCACCGAGGAGCTGCTGTCCCTGCCGTTCCTGCAGGAGGGCGCGCTGCCGGATTCCGGCGCCGCCTACAGCATCGCCAAGCGCGCCAACCAGCTGCGCGTGCACGCCGCGGCCACCGACTGGGGCGCTCGCGGGGCCCGCATCAACTCCATCAGCCCCGGCGTGATCTCCACCCCCATGGGCCAGCACGAGCTGGCCGGCGAGAGCGGCGCCGGCATGCGCACCATGATCGAGGCCTCCGGCACCGGACGCATCGGCACCCCTTCGGACATCGCTGGCGCCGCCGCCTTCCTGCTCGGCCCCGACGCCACCTTCATCACCGGCACGGACCTGCTGGTCGACGGGGGAGTGGTGGCCGCTGTGCGGACGGGAGGGATCCAGCTGCCCGGAGCCTGAGGCGGGGCGGAGCAGTCGACGGACGGCATGCCTCCATGTGCATGCCTCGGAATGACCTGGTACGTCTCGAGATGCCCACGGGCTGTCCGACCCGTCGCACATTCTCCGCCCATGACCTCCGCCTCAGCGTCCTCGAGGCCGCCCGGGGCCCTCGTCGCAGTTCCTCAGAGGATGTCGAGCAAGGTCGAGATGAAATCCTCGTAGCTGCTGCCGTGCGCGGCGAGCAGTTCGATGTTGCGGGGCTTGGAGAGCACGCGGATCACGGACTCGAACAGCTCCCCGAACTCCTCGCGGCTGTCCTTGCTGAAGGCCATCATGGCGACCAGGGACACCGGATCGCCGTCCCAGTCGATGGGCTCGGTGGGGACGTGCACGGCGATCGAGGAGGCATTCGCGCCCATGATCATCGAGTGGGGGATCGCGACCCCGCTGCCCAGCGACGTCGAGGCCATCGCCTCCCGCTCGAGCACACCGCGGTGGAAGTCCGCATCGACCACGCCGGCGCTCGTCAGCGCCTCCGACATCTGGGCGAGGACGTCCTCGCGGGAGGTGGCCGTGAGGTCGAGGAAGAACTGCGGCTCGATGAGGTTCACGAGGGTGGAGCCCACTCGGGCCCGGCGCTTGGTCTGGGCGATGTCGAGGACGACGCCCCGCACGCGTTCGAGGTCCTCGGCGTCGGGCAGAGCACTCAGCTGCACGACGGGCCTGTCGAGCGTCTGGGGCAGTCCCACGAGCGGGACGGTGGAGACGATCAGATCGGGCCCCGGCAGATCGGTGGCCAGCTCTGCTTCGTCCACGGCGACCAGTTCGATCTCGCCGACTCCGGCGATCGCGGACTGCAGCAGGGTGCGGGCGGAGTCCTGCAGATCCAGGTAGGTCGGGGAGATCAGGGCGATCCGCACCCGCTGTTCTCGCGCGTAGACGCTCTCGAAGTGTGCGCCGACGTGGAACGAGATCAGCCCGATCTCGTCGGCCCGGATCTCGATGCCGAGTGCCAGCTCGAGCCGGCGGGCGATGAAGATCCCGATCTCGTAGATCAGCGGGTGGGTGTCCTTGATGGACTGTCCGATCGGGATGTGGGCGGCCTGGCCCCGCTGGGCGCGGCGCACGAGGTTGCGCGAATGCACGCTGAGGAACCCGATGAAGCGGTCGTTGTCCAGATCGATCAGATAGTTCTCGCCCACCTGGCCCACGATCCGGCGCACCAGGGCCACGTAGTCGACGTCGCCGTCGGCGATGACCCGTTCTGTGACCAGGAGCGAGAGATCCTCGGGGGTCGTGTTCTCGTCGAGGAGGCCTTCGAGGTAGTCCACTTCGCCGGCGGGCAGGCGCAGCTCGAAGGTCGACTCGACCAGGGCTGCGATGCGGAGAGCGGCTTCGTGGCGCAGCGCGTCGTCGTCGGCCGCGGTGTCCGGGGACTCGAGCTCGTGGCCCTGCCGCAGCCTGCCCACCATGACGGCCACGTGGGCGAGGATCGCGTGCTGGCTGTTCTCGGTGGCGAGCAGTCCCAGCTCGGACAGGATCCGGGTGAGCCCCTCGCGGAACGTCAGCAACGAGGGCTCGGCGGATTCGATCGCGAGCTCGCGCACCGAGACGAACTGGGTGCGGGAGCGGGCCGCGTCGGTCATGATCTGGCGCACGAGGCGGCGCTTGGCGGATTCGGTGCCGACGATCCGCAACGACGGGCCGCGACGCTCCAGAGTGAGCTGATGGATGGACAGCAGGGCACGGCACTTCGTGAGGTCCGCCTCGAGCGTCGAGTCGCTGACCCTCAGCTCCTCGGCCAGCTCGTGCACGTCGGCACCGTCGGCCGTGCTCAGGGAGCGCAGCAAGGAGGAGAGCCGCTCACCCGGGCTGAGCACGCGCCGGGACGCCGCCGGGCGCTGGTCGTCGGCCGAGGCGAGCGCCGCGAGATCGAGCGCGTACCCCTCGCGGGAGGAGGTGACCACCTCGCGATCGTGCTCCGTGTTCAGCCGGGAGACGTAGCTGCGCACGCTGCGGGTCGAGACGCCGAGGCGTCGGGAGAGGTCGTCGGCCCCCATCCGCTCGGATCCCGCCTCGACGAATGCACCCAGCATGCGCTGGCGCGTGGTCTCCCACGGGTCGCGGCGTCGTGCGGTCATCGAAGCGGTCATGCCCTTTCCTTCTCGATCAGGTCTGTGCCCCGGTCGGTCCGAGCAATCCGGGAAGCCTGCGATATCCGGGAGATCAGGTCGTCGTCGTCGATCTGCTCGAAGTCCGTCGTGTCGATCTCGATCGTCGTCCCGAGGGCGAAGGTGCCGTAGCCGCGGTGCAGGTAACGGTCGAGGAACACCTCTCGGCGCAGCAGTCGGGGCGCAGCTCGACGGTCGACGAGCGTATCGCCGGGGCGGTACGTATCGACAAGGTGTCCCACGTGACGGCTCGGATCCAGGTCCCGCTCGCGCTGACGCTCGAAGAGCACCTCGAAGTCCGCGACCAGGCGCACGGTCACGGGCCTGACCTCGTAGTCGGCGCAGGCCGCCTCGAGCTGCGGCCGCTGCTTCTCGCTGAACGGGTACTCGGCCAGGATCGGACGACCGGCGGCCATCATGGTGCGGACCTGGGCGAGGAAGATCTCCAGCGCAGCCCGGTCCAGGTGCTCGCGGGCTGCCGAGTCGACGAAGCCGCGGCAGTCGTACAGCTCCTCCTTCACATCGTCCAGCGACAGGGACGCGAACGGCCCCAGACGCTTCTGCACCAGGGTGCGCAGGCGGCTCTTGCCGGTCCCCGGGAAACCGGCGACCAGCAGCAGGATCTGTTCGCTGCTCATCATCGCGCTCAGCCGACGGTGGCCGGGAGCATCCGCCCGATCTTGTGCGCCACGATCTCCGCGACCGCCGTGTTCGCCGGGACGATGTTGTTGCGCAGCGAGGCATGGAGCTCGGTGGCGCCGAAGGTCTCCTTGGCGCTGCGGGTCCAGCCCACGATCAGCTCGGTGCCGATGTTGAACTTCCGCACGCCGCGCTCGCGCAATTGCGCGTAGTCGGCCTCGTCGACGCCGGTGCCGCCGTGCACCACCAGGGGCACGTCGACCTCGGCGTGGATCTGCGCGATGAGATCGAGATCGATCGCGGTCTTGCCGAGGTACGAGCCGTGATGGGTGCCGACGGAGACCGCGAGGGCATCCACCCCGGTGGCCTCGGCGAAGGCGCGCGCCTCCTCGGGCTTGGTCAGCGCGCCCACCTGCACGGAGATCCCTTCCTCGGTGCCGCCGATGGTGCCGATCTCGCCCTCGACCGAGACGCCCCGGTCATGGGCGAACTCGACCACGCGACGGGTCTTCAGCACGTTCTCGGAGTAGGGGAGCGCGGAGCCGTCGAACATGACGGAGCTGTAGCCGGCGTCGACCGCGTCGCGGATGTCGGCGAGGTTCGTGGAATGGTCCAGGTGCAGGACCACGTCGACCGGCTCGCGCTCGCCGATGCCCTTGCACAGGGCCACCAGGTTCTCCATCCCGATGTACCGGGCGGTGCCGATGGAGGTCTGGATGATGATGGGGCTGCCGGCGTCCCGGGCCGCGGAGATCATCGCGGGGATCATCTCGAGGTTGTGCGCGTTGAAGGCGCCGACGGTCGAGCCGATCGTCTCGGCCTCGGTGAGGACTTCGGTGAGGGTGACGTACATGGTGACTCCCGATCTCAGTAGTTCTCGCGCATGATGCGCTTGGAGGTGGCCAGCAGCTCGTCGATCTTCGACATCCAGGCATTGATCCCGTCGCCGTCGCCGGCGGCCGAGGACTGGGAGAGCTTGGTGTTGTAGAGCGTCATGAGGCGGTTGTACGACTCGCCGTACTGCGTGTGCTCCGCGAGCGCGCTCTCGTGGTCGCAGATCGCGGCGTCCGGATCCCCGAGCCGCTCATGGAGGATCCCTGCCTCTCGGTGGAGCTCCCAGCTCTCGCCCTCACCGGCGGCGAGGGACTGCCGGATCTCCGCCAGCCGGGCGATGGCACTCTCGCGCTCGGCGCCGTCGAGCTCGGGGGCGTCGGTATCTCTCGGGTTCGTGGTGGTGGTGGAGGATGCGGGCCTGCCCAGCAGGCGGTTGAAGAATCCCATGTCTTCTCCTTGTCTCAGAAGGCCTTCATGAGGGGGCCGACGACCCAGGCGAACAGCAGCGCTGCCACGATGGTGTCGACGTCGGTCGCGGAGAGGCTCGGGAACCCGAGGCTCTGGAATGTGCCCACGAGCAGCGCGGGCAGCAGAGTGATGAAGAAGCCGTGCACCAGGCCGCCGATGAGCGCACCGCGTCGCCCGCCCACCGCATTGCCGAAGATCCCGGCCGTGCCGCCGGCGAAGAAGTTCGTGAGCATCCCGGGCACGATCACCGCGAAGCCAGCGAGCGGAAGCACGAACATGGCGATGACGGTGCCCACCGTGGTGGTCAGGAACCCGATGATCACGGCGTTCGGTGCGTACGGGAACAGCACCGGGGCATCCAGCGCGGGCTTGGAGTTCGGGACGAGCTTCATGGAGATGCCGCGGAAGGCCGGCACGATCTCACCGAGCAGCAGTCGCACACCGGCCATCAGCACGTACACGCCGACCACGAACTGCATCGACTGCAGGAAGGCGTACACCAGGTAGTTCGTCTCCCCGGCAGCCTCGGCGGAGGCTGCCGGACCGGCGAACAGAGCGGTGATCAGGTACAGCGGGATCATCACGACAGCGAGGGACATGTAGGTGTCCTGGAGGAACTCGAATGCCCGGGGGAGCTTGAGGTCCTCGGTGGTCTTGCGGTCCGGACGGCGGTCGCGGACGAGGTAGGCGACGCCGGATTCGAGCAGGTACCCGATCGTGCAGAAGTGACCGAGGGCGATCGCGTCGTTGCCGGTGATCCTGCGGACGATCGGCTGGGCCAGCGCGGGCATCGCGACGGCGAAGACGCCGCCGACGATGCTGCACAGCAGGATCAGCCAGATGCCGCTGAGCCCCACGGCCGAACCGAAGACGACGGTCATCGTCGCCATCCACAGCAGCGCCTGCCCGGTCAGGAAGATGTACTTCCAGGGGGTGACGCGGGCGAGCACGACGTTGACGATGAAGATGCCGAGGAACGAGATCGCGATCGGCCCTCCGAGCCCGAGATCGTTCGTCGCGAAGCCGTTGACCGCCTCGATGGACGGGACGATCCCGGTGAGGTTGAAGGCGGCTTCGAACTGCGTCCCGAAGTAGGTCAGGGTCGCGACGAGGACCGCGGAGCCCGCCGCGAGGACCATGAAGCCCAGCAACGTCTTGAACGTTCCGGAGACGACGGATCCGGCATCCTTGCGCTGCAGCAGCAGACCGAGCATCGCGATGAGCGCGATGACGATCCCCGCCTGCGTGAAGATGTTGGAGATGATCCATTCGAGGACGGCCATGTCAGACCTCGCGCCCTGCGATCGCCGGGACGAGCTTTTCCGTGATCTCGTTCTTGTCGACGATGTTGTGCAGGTAGACGATCGTGACCGAGGGGTCGATCTCGTACTTCTCGATCTGGGGGCGGAAGCTCTCCGCCGAGACGATCACGTCGGTCTTCAAGCCGGCGACCGACGAGACGGACTCGTGCTCGAGCTTCGCACGGACCTTGTGCGAGGCCAGCACTTCCTCGGCCTCCATCTGGCAGGCGAGGCTGCTGCCGAGACCGGCGCCGCAGATGAAGTAGATGGTGGGGATCTGGGCCATGATGTTGCTCCTTTGCACGGTGCCTGTGACATGCGGGCAGAACGGAATGATGCCCGGTGAACAGGGACGGGGAGGGTCAGGCGTCCGTCGGGACCAGGCCCGAGGAGAACTCCTGAGGTGACGCGGCGGCGATCAGCCGCTCCACGGATTCGGGGGCGCGGATGATCTGCACGAACGCCTTCAGCGCCTCGAGGTGGGAGGTGCTGTCCTGCGCGGCGAGGCAGAAGACGAGTCGGACGGGATCGTGCTCGGACTTGCCGAAGTCGACGCCCCGGGGCAGGGTCGCCGCGCTCATCGAGGTGCGGGAGACGGAGCCGTCGGGCTGGGCGTGCGCGAGCGCCACCCCGGGGGCGAGCACGATGTACGGGCCGAACTGGTCGACCACGTCGATCATCCGACCCACGTACTCCTCCGTCACCGCCTGCGAGCGGAGGAGGGGGAGAGCGGCCTGGCGGATGGCTTCCTGCCAGGTGTCAGCGGATGCACCGAGGACGACATGGTCGTCGGTGACCAGCTGAGAAAGGGATGCCGACATCGCGGAACCTCTCTGTCGGGATGAACGTCCCGATCAGTCTGCGAGGACGGTGCTGCGGTTCGCCAACAGGGTTTCTTCCGCGAGAAGCCGGGACGGCGGAAGGACGGAGGGGGACCTCCACGGACGCGTATGGCTGCGTTCGGACGTGTGTGGCGCAGGCAACGGCGCGCTCGGTAGGGTCGCTCGACCTGCTCCCGCGCGGAGCGCCCAACCCCACCAGGAGTCATCGGTGACTGCGTCCTCCTCCTCGTCCGAGCTCTCGGAGAAGCCCACTGAGCGGTTCGTCAGCGGCGACCCGTACCGCCTCGACCCATCGGCCGTGAAGGAGCCGCCTGTCGGCTGGCGGGCCTCGTCGAAGTTCTTCGGGCCGGGCCTGATCGTCTCCGCCTCGGTGGTGGGTGCCGGCGAGCTGATCACCGCGACGTCCCTCGGCGCCCAGGCCGGCTTCGTGCTGCTGTGGCTCGTGTTCGTCTCCACCATCGTCAAGGTGGCGGTGCAGGTGGAGATGGCCCGCTACTCCATCGTCACCGGCGAGGGCGGCATGGAGGGCTACAACCGCGTCCCTCCGCGCCTGGGGCGGGTCAGCTGGGTGTTCCTGATGTGGGCGCTGATGGCGCTGAGCAAGCTGATCCAGACGGGCGGGCTCATCGGCGGCATGGCCGCGGCCCTGTCGATCCTGGCCCCGCTCGGATTCGGGCCGCTCTCCCCGGCGGCCGTGACGATCTGGGCCGTGATCGTCACCGTGATCGCCATCGCCACCTTGATCTCGAATCGCTACGGACTGATCGAGAACGTCGCCACGTTCCTGACCATGGCGTTCGTGGTGGTCACCGTGCTGGTCGTGATCGCGCTGCCCGCCAGCGAGTTCGCGTACACGGGAGCGGACCTCGCCTCCGGCCTCAGCCTGCAGCTGCCGCTCGGCGCCGTCGGCATCGCGCTGACGATGTTCGGCCTGACCGGCGTGGCCTCCGAGGAGATCACCGCCTACACGTACTGGTGCCTGGAGAAGGGGTACGCCCGCTGGTCCGGTCCCAACGATGGCTCCGCGGAGTATCGCCGACGCGCCCTCGGCTGGATCGCCGTGATGCAGAAGGACGCGATGGTCTCGTGGCTCATCTATACGGTCTCGACCGCGGCGTTCTTCATCCTCGGCGCCGCCGTCCTGCACCCGCAGGGCCTCGTCCCCGAGGGCAACGAGATGATCCTGACCCTGTCCGAGACGTTCTCCGGAGTCTTCGGCGACGTGGGGAGGATCGTCTTCCTGTTCGGTGCGCTCGCCGCGCTCGGCTCGACGATCTGGGCGGCGATCCCGTCCTGGTCGCGGTCCTGGGCGAACGCCCTGTCCATCGTCGGCGTCTTCGACTGGACCGATGGCCGCAAGCGCACCCTCTGGATGCGCGTGTTCATCGCCTTCCTGCCGACCATGTGGCTGCTGACCTTCCTCTGGATCAACCAGCCGCTGATCATGATCATGGTGGGCGGCATCGCCGGCGGCATCTTCCTCGCCGCCGTCGCGGTCTCCGCGCTCTACCTGCGCCGTCGCATCGAACCCGCGCTGCGGGGCGGACGCTTCCTCCACATCGCGCTGATCGTCAGCTCGCTCGCCATCATCGCGCTGGGCGTGTACTCGGCGGTGACCACGGTGGCGGGCTGAGGGTATCGCCTCGCTCGCCAGGGTGCGCGCCGGATCCGGCACGCCGCGCGTCAGGGTTGAGTCACGGCGTGGAGCGGCTGCGCGGACGCGCGCTGCGGGGAGAGCGACTGCGCGAGGTATCCGAGTGCCAGGAGGAGGAAGACCGCAGCGGTGACCCACCCTGCTGCGCTCTGCCAGACGGCGACCTGCTGCGTGACGGCCGCCAGGGCGCCGACCGCGCTGGTGGCGCACAGCGCACCGGCGACGCGCCGACCGAACGGAGAAGCGCCGATGTCGCGGAGCGCGAGGAGAAGCACGCCGAAGCCGACGCACACCACGCCCAGGAGCCGACCGAGCGCATGTGGTGCATAGGTCGTACCGGCGCCCTCGCCCGCGATCTGCGACGCGTCGCCCAGCGAGAAGCCGTACCCCTGGAGGAGCAGGTTCGCCGTGCCCGCCCAGAACAGGACCCCTGTCGAGATCAGCAGTGCGGCGTGCACCATCAGCAGATTCCGGAGCGTCACGAGCTTCCCCCTGTGGTCGTGAGTCGAAGTGCGTATCAGGCGGAGCGTCGGGTCGACGGGACGAGATTCCGGAGTCCTCGTCCTTGCCCACGGCGTCGTGGTTCGAACCCGGTCCGCTTGTGTCAGTGTAGGGATCGGTGGGGAGCAGGGCAAGAGTCGCTGCGGGACGCTGCGGCGGAGGCGGCCGTCGCCGCCGCAGCCGACATGGTCCGCGTCCCGGACGCCGACCACAGCAGACGGCTGGTGAGGGGACACCGATGGTGTTCATGCCATCGGACGAAAGCCGCATCATGGCGGTGGGCGGCACCCGGCACGGCATTCCGCCGTTCCGCTCCCTTGCCGTCGGGCCGACCACCACCGCGCAGAGCGTGCGACCGACGGGCCGTCAGCGCGGCGGTGCCGTGGACTGACGGACCACGAGCGACGGCGTCACCAGCCGTCCCACCGAGCGGCGTCGGGGGTGCGTACCTTCGGGTGGCACCGTGGCGGCATCGCCTCCTTGCCCGTCGGCCTCGATCAGGCCCAGCAGGTATGTGAGGCTGCGCCGCCCCACCTCCTCGAGGTCCTGCGCGACCGACGTCAGCGGCGGAGTGAGGAACGGTGCGAAGTCCTGATCGTCGTAGCCGACGATGCTGAGGTCCTCGGGCACCCGGATCCCCTTCTCGGTCGCGGCCCGCAGCACCCCGGCGGCCATCTGGTCGTTGGCGGCGAAGATCGCGGTGGCGTCGTCGCGTTCGAGCAGCTCGAGGGTGGCACGATGTCCGGAGGTCGGGGACCAGTCGCCGTGGACCACCGCAGGCACCGGGCGGGCGTTCCGGGTGAGCATCCGCTGCCACGCGGTGCGGCGGCGCCGGGCCGGGTTGGATCCGGACGGCCCGGCAAGATGATGGACCGTCCGATGGCCCAGTTCGAGCAGATGGCCGACAGCCGCGCGGGCGCCGGCGGCCTCGTCCATCCCGAACGTGGGGTGGTCGTGGGAGGTGCCGCTGTCCGCGATCACGACGGGGACCTCCTGCGGCAGCTGGAGATTCGGCGTGTCCAGCACCCGTGCTTCGATGACCACGATCCCGTCGACGGCCCGATCGGTCAGCGTGCGCACGGCGGCACGGACGTCATGCTCGGTCGGCGCCTCGACCACGGCCATGTTCACCGCATAGCCCCGTGCCTGAGCTTCGGCGATGACGGCATCGACGATCCGGATGTTGCCGACGGCGGTGAGGTTGAAGGTGACCACGCCGATGGTGCGGAAGCGGCCCGTCGCCAGGGCACGGGCGGCAGCGTTCGCGCGATACCCCAAGCGCTGCATCGCGGCTTCGATGCGCTCGCGGGTCTCGGCGGAGACGCCGGGATTGTTGTTCACCACGCGCGAGACCGTCTGTCCGGAGACCCCGGCCAGACGCGCGACATCGGACATCGAGGCACCCTTGGAGGCGCCGGTGCCGGGCCGTCGGGTCACCAGAGCCTCCTCTCGCGCAGTTCGGGACGTCGAGCACACCCTATTGTGCGCGGTCGGCCGCCGACGCCTCCTGGTGGAGCTCTCCTTCGAAGTCGCTCAGCGAGGTGTCATAGCCCTTGCCGCCGACCGGGTACATCGAGGTCATCCAGTGATGGAAGTTGTCGCCGCGCACGCGCAGCTGCTCGTACAGCCGATGCAGCAGGTCGTCGCGGACCTCCCGGTACGCCGGATCGAGATACCGGTTGTGGAGCTCGTCCGGATCGGCAACCAGGTCGTAGAGCTCATTGACGCTCTCCGGGTTCACGATCAGCTTGTGCGAGGGGGTGCGCAGCATCCGCTGGGGGTAGGGGAAGTGGTGCCCGTGGAACTCCGCAGTGATGTCCTGTCGCCAGTCGGTCGGCGTCTGGCCCCGCGTGATCGGCAGCAGGCTGAGTCCATCGGCCTCCGGATCGGGCTCCACCCCCGCGAGGTCGAGGATCGTGGCCGTGAGGTCGACCAGGCTGGTGAAGTCCTCGGACTCGACCCCGACCGGGTCTCCCGGGACTCGCAGCAGACCGGGAATGCGGTAGATGTCGTCGTACATCGCCGGACCCTTGTCGTGCAGACGGTGGGCCCCGGTGAACTCGCCATGGTCGGCGGAGAAGGAGACCGCCGTGGAGTCCCACAGGTCCAGCCGCTCCAGGGTCTCGACCAGGCGGCCCACCTGCTCGTCGATGAGCGTCACGTACCCCCAGTACGCGGCGATCAGCCAGCGACGGGTCTCCGGATCCAAGGTGTCGTGGGTCCAGTGCTCACTGTATCGCTGCTGGACGAGAGGCTTTCCCTCGAAGGTCTCGGCCGCCGAGGCGGGCAGCTGGATCGCGCCCGGGTCGTACATCTCGAGGTACTCGCGCGGCAGCAGGTAGGGCAGGTGCGGCCCGAAGAAGTGGGTGGCCATGAAGAACGGGCGGCCCTGTCGGTGGTAGTCCGCTCCGTACTGCTCGAGCCAGGCGATCGTGCGATCGGTCAGAAAGTGCTCGAACGTGGCGTCGGCCGGCTGGTTCAGGGTGCCGGCCAGAAGGTTGCCGGGCTCCCCGTTGGGGAAGGTGCCGCGCACCTCCTGGGACACGGCGGGCTCGGGCAGACCTCGCTCAGCCAGCCAGGCCCGGTACTGGGGATGAGCGATCGGATTGTGCCAGCCCGGATAGTGCGGACCGTCGAATCCGAACTCGCCCGGCCCACGCTTCTTGCCGACGTGCCACTTGCCCTCCAGGCCGACGTTGTAACCGGCGTCCCGCAGGCGGCGGGAGAACGGGGTGAACTCGTCCGAGAGTTCCTCCGCGTACCCGACGTTGCGCTCGTAGTTGGCCAGCAGCTTGTGGCGGAACGGCAGCACGCCGGTCAGCAGGCTCGCCCGGGCAGGGGTGCAGATCGCCGAGGGGGTGAAATGGGCGTCGAGCCGGGTGCCGGCGGCCGCGATGGCGTCGAGGTGTGGCGTGTGCACGATGGGATTGCCGTAGCAGCCCAGAGTGTCCACGCGATGTTGATCCGTCATCAGGAACAGCATGTTGGTGCCGCGGGTCATGAGGCCTCCTGAGGCATGTGTGCGCAAACAGTATGGGCGGTCGTCGGAGCTCCCGAAGGGGCTCGGGCCGACGAGATGCGCGGTCTCGTCGACCCTGTGAACTGGTCCTCATAGCGTCATCACACCATGTCGAGCTCTTGACGCATGAGCTTCGTCACTCTACGTTAGCGCTAACATACAGGAGTCCGGACGGACGGCAGACGAACGGACGCCACCTCGAGTCGACGACGACGAAGGGCATTTCCATGGGTTCACAGCGCAGCACCACCACATCCCCGTCCAGCATTGGCCGCCGCACGGTGCTCGGTGCGTCCGGTGCCGGAGCCGTGGCCGCCGCCCTGGCCGCCTGCACCGGCGGCGGGCAGTCCGCCCAGGAGGCAGGCGGCGGGGGCGGAGGAGACGGCACCCTGCAGTGGTGGGACCAGTTCCGTCCGCTGACCGATACCTTCGAGCAGGACCTGTTCGGGCCGTTCATGGAGGAGAACCCGGAGATCACCGTCAAGCGGCGCCAGCTCGCGGCGGCGGACCTCGGACAGGCCCTGCAGATCGCCAGCCGCAGTGACCAGCTGCCGGACGTCCACTCGCTGGCCGGGCTGGACTCCTCACCTGCGGCGCTGGTCAGCGACGACTGGTTCCAGCCCATCGGCGAGTACGCCGACTTCGAATCCAGCGAGATCGCCGACCAGCTCTACGACGGCATCCAGCGGTTCGACGACGAGCTGTACACCGTGCCCATGTTCTCCGGCAGGTGGCACGAGAACGTTCCCTGGTTCAACACCGCCCTGATGGAGAAGGCGGGGATCGATCCGGAGGGCGAGGGACCGGCCACCTGGGACGAGCTGCGCGACGTCACGCGCCGGGTCATGGGCGGGGCCGATACCGAGGGCATCTTCATCCCCGGTCAGGACCCGGCCTACCTCAACCAGCTCGTGACCCGCCTGGCCCAGACCGCCGGCGCTCCCGGGACCATCGACTGGGCCACCGGCGAGTACGTGCAGGATTCCCAGCCGTTCCTCGACGTCTTCGAGTTCCTGCAGTCCCTGCTCCAGGACGGCCTGATCCACCCCTCCTCGCCCTCGATGAACCCGCGCGACGCCCGGGCCCGATGGGCCGCGGGGGAGGGGGCGATCTACCCGTGGGGCGCCTGGTTCATCGGGGGGCTCTCGGTCGAGGAGCCCGAGGCCGTCGAGCGCGGCATCTCCTGCTGGCACCTGCCCGGACCCGAGGCCGAGCGCAACCCGATCTACTCCGGACCCTCCGGCGGGACCTTCTGGGTCTCCGCGGACGCCCGGGAGCCGGAAGCCGCCGGGCAGCTGCTGCATCGGCTGACCACCCGTGACTTCCAGATGGCGCTGGCTGCAGCGATGGATCAGCCGCCGGCGCTGCTGGACGTGATCGAGGAGGCCGACGTGCACCCCGCCTACGCCCGGTGCGTGTCCTTTTTCCAGGACGACGTCCTGATCTCCCCTGTTCCCGAGTCCGGTACCCCGGGCGCGTGGCGGGTGGCCGCCGAGATGCGGGACATCCGCCCGGACGTCGGAGATCTGCTCCAGTCGATGCTGGCCGGCGAATCGGTCGACGTCGCCGGGGAGCTGACCCGCTTCACCGACGAGCTGAGCAAGGAGCGGGACCGCGCCATCGAGGCCGTCCAGGACGAGACCGATGTCGACCTCGGCGCCTGGGTCTTCGAGAACTGGGATCCCAGCCGCGACTACGAGCGGACGGACTATGACGCACGCTGACGGCACTGTGCTCCGAGACGTGAGCGAGCCAGGACCGGACCGCGCACCCGGTGACTCCGCCACGAGCTCCCGCTCTCGCCCGTCGCTGCTGCGGCGACTGCGTCGGGACTGGTGGATCTACCTGTTCCTGCTGCCCACGATCCTCGGCTACGGGGCGTACACGGTGTACCCGCTGGTGGCCTCCTGGTGGTTCGCGCTGCTGGACTGGCCGGGATTCGCCGCCGTCGGCACCTTCACCGGACTGGACAACTTCGCGCGGCTGATGGGCGACGACCTCTTCTGGAACGCCTTCGGCAACTCCCTGATCTTCCTGGTCTGCGCGGTCCCGCTGCGGGTGGGGATCGCGCTGATCCTGGCGATTCTGCTGAATCGCCGCGCGACCCCGTTCAAGGGGTTCCTGCGGACTCTTTTCTTCCTGCCGGTGGTGACCACCGGCGCGATCATCGGCGTGGTGTTCACCCTGCTGCTGGACGCCGGCGGACCGATCAGCCTCGCGATGGTGGCCTCCGGGCTGCTGGATTCGCCCGCGAACTTCGTCGCCGACACCGGCACCTCGCTCTTCGCCGGCGTGGCCGTGTGGGTCTGGAAATGGCTGGGCATCACGATGATCTACTGGCTGGCCGCCCTGCAGACCATCCCCGATGAGGTGCGCGAGGCCGCCATGATCGACGGCGCCGGCCCGGTGCGCGAGTTCTGGCACGTCACCCTGCCGCTGCTGATCCCGTTCCTGGTCATCATCACCTTGATCGACACCGTCGGCGCCCTGAACGTCTTCGATCTGATGTACACCATGACCGGCGGCGGACCGTCATTCTCCTCCGAGGTGATCGAGATCTTCATCTACCGCACCGCCTTCGGAGCGACCGTGCCCCAGCTCGGCTACGCCTCCGCGGCCGCCGTGCTGTTCGGACTGCTGACGATGGGGCTGGCCGTCGCCCAGGCCGTCGGGGTCCGGTGGGCCCGCCGCGCGACAGGAGCGATGACATGACCGCCCCCGGCTCTCTCGACCGGGCCCCCGAGACCGGCACGACCCGTCGGCCCGTCGGCGGTGGACCGCAGCGTCACGAGCTCGCGCGCGTGCGCCGGGCACGGCGCTGGCAGGCGATCCGCGCCCGGCCCGGCAACCTCCTGATCTTCCTGGGCCTGCTGATCCTGGCCGCCCTGTGGATCTACCCCTTCATCTGGCTGATCTCGGCCTCGCTGAAGACTCCCGGCGAGGTCTTCGGATCCGGCCTCGGGCTGATCCCGGAGACGCCGATGTGGGAGAACTACTCCCGCGCCTGGACCACTGTCGGCTTCGACAAGTACTTCCTGAACACCATCATCATCACCGCCGGCACGGTGCTGCTGATCGTCGTGCGCAGCGCCCTGGCCGGCTATGTGCTGGGCCGCTACTCCTTCGCCGGGAAGAAGCTGCTGATCATCATCTTCCTGATCACCTTCTTCCTGCCGGAGGGATACACCATCATCCCGGTGGTGCAGCTGACC
Source organism: Brachybacterium fresconis (assembly GCF_017876515.1). Lineage (NCBI taxonomy): Bacteria > Bacillati > Actinomycetota > Actinomycetes > Micrococcales > Dermabacteraceae > Brachybacterium > Brachybacterium fresconis. Next base: position 3,598,278 of record NZ_JAGIOC010000001.1, read on the forward strand.
GACCAGATGGGTCTGCTCAACACCCACCTGGGCGTGATCCTGGGCCTCGGTGCCGGAGGACAGATCGCCTCGACCCTGCTGTATGCCGGCTACTTCCGGGGCCTGCCCAAGGAGCTCGAGGAGTGCGCCCGCCTCGACGGCGCGGGTCACTTCCGGATCTTCTTCCAGGTGATGCTGCCGCTGGCCTGGCCGATCACCGCGACCGTGGTGATCCTGACGTTCCTGTTCGCCTGGAACAACTACCTGCTCCCGCTGGTCTTCACCCTCAGCGAGCCGGGTCTGCGCACCCTCGCCGTCGGCATGACGGCCTTCGTCGGCGAGTACGGGACCGACTGGCCCGGCATGGCCGCAGCGGCCATGCTCTCCCTGGTGCCGGTGATGATCGTGTTCGTCGCCCTGCAGAGCAAGTTCGTCGACTCCATCGCCGGAGCGGTGAAGCAATGACCCCATCGGAGGAACTTTCCATGACCGACCCGTCCACCCCGAGCGCCGCCCACCACGTCGGCCACGACCGCGTCCTGCAGGAGGCCCACGTCCGGATCGACACCCGACGCCCGCTGGGCACCGTCAGCGACGACATCTACGGCCACTTCCTCGAATCCGCCTTCTTCGGCAACATCGAAGGCGGCGTGTTCGACGAGGGCTCCGAGCTCTCCCGGACCGGATCCGGCCACCTGGACGGCATGCGCTCCGACGTGCTCGAGCTGGTCAAAGACCTGCGCCCGGGGGCGATCCGCTGGCCGGGCGGGAACTTCACCTCGGCCTATCACTGGGAGGACGGCATCGGCCCGCGCGATCAGCGCCCCGCGCGGCGGGAGCTGGCCTGGGGCGAGATCGAGACCAACCGCTTCGGGACCGACGAGTTCCTGGCCTGGTGCGAGGCCGTCGGGGCCGACGCCTACCTCGCCCATTCCGCGCGCGACGTCGACGAGGCGGTGCGCTGGGTCGACTACACCAACGGCCGAGGGGACACCGCCATGGCCCGGGCCCGCCGGGCGAACGGCCGCGAGGACCCCTGGCGGGTGCGGTACTGGGGCGTCGGCAACGAGGTGTACGGGCCGTGGCAGATGGGCCATCGCGGCGCCGAGCGGTACGCCGAGGACGCCGCCGAGCACGCCCGCTTCATGCGCGCCGTCGACCCGGGCATCGAGCTGGTCGGCGTGGGCATCCCCTGGGACCAGGAACGCTGGACCACCCCGCTGCTGGCGAAGGCGGGGCGCTTCCTGGACCATCTCTCGCTGCACCACTACGGAGCCAGCAACCACCTGATCACCGGTGACGACTACGACGACGTCGTCGCCCAGTCGCTGTTCTTCGAACGGGAGATCTCCCGCTACTCCCAGCTGGTCACCGACATCTCCGCCCGGGTGGGTCTGGACCGGGTGCCGCAGCTGGTGATCGACGAATGGAACATGCGCCACCTCGAACCGGCGTCCTGGCCCGAACCGCAGGCCGGGGCCGACGGCGGCATCGCGGAGCGGGACACCCCCGCGGTCGACGGGCTCCCGCAGCACACGCGCGTCAGCCGCTACAGCCCGCGAACGCTGGGCGACGCCGTGTTCTCGGCCGGGGTCTTCCAGGCCATCCATCGCAGCGTCGGCGATGCCTCGGCCGTGACCATGGCCAACCCGGTGAACCTGCTCAACGCCAACGGCATCGTGGTGGCTCGCCCGGAGGGTGCCTTCGGCTCGACGCTCTACCACGTGTGGCACCTGTACCGGCACCACACCGGCCGCACCGTGCTGCCGGCGACGGTCGATGGGCCCGCGCGGTCCACGAACGTCCGTCTGGGCGACAGCCGGGATCCGGAGGGCAACCAGCCCACCTCCCCGATGACGGTCCCGTACCTCGACGTGGTCGCCACCCGCGCGGACGACGGGTCGATCCGGCTGGTCGTCGTCAACCGCCACCGCTCGCAGTCGATCCGGCTGCGCCCGGTGCTGGACGGCTCCGCCGACGCCACTCCGTCGCGGGCCCGCATCCGGTCCCTCGGCGGTGACGTGACGGATCTGAACGCGTCCAACAGCCTCTCCGCGCCGGAGACGGTCGCCGTGCGCGACCTCGGCGACGTCGAGGCCGACGGGGGAGCGTGGGTGGTGCCGCCCCACTCCGTCAGCGTGCTGACGCTGGCCGGGGCCAGAGCCTGAGGGGCGCCGGGACACATCCGCACCACCGTGCCGAGGCGCGTGCCGCCCCGCCGCACGAGACAGGAAGGACTTCATGGAGCAGCCGAACATCCTGCTGCTGTGCACCGACCAGCAGCGGTACGACGCCGTGGGCGCCTCCGGCAATCCCCACATCGACACCCCGCACCTGGACCGGCTCGCCGCCGACGGGGTGCTGTTCGAGAACTGCTATGTGCAGTCCCCGGTGTGCGGACCGTCCCGCGCGAGCCTGATGACGGGACGCTACGTCCCCTCGCACGGTCTGTACGCCAACGGGGTGGATCTTCCCGCGCACGAACGGCTGTTCACCCGGGACCTGGCCGATGCCGGCTACGACTGCGGTCTCGTCGGCAAACTGCACCTCGGCGCCTGCGCCGGCGGCCGCAGCGAGCCCCGGACCGACGACGGCCTGCGCGTCTTCCGCTGGGCCCACGACCCCTACCCGGGATCCTCGGAGAACGCGTACCACCGCTGGCTGCGGGCCCGGTACCCCGAGCTGTACGAGGAAGCCGTCGGGCCCGGCGGGCGCGGTTTCGACGCTCTCCCCACCCGGGCACACTACAGCCACTGGATCGGGCAGGAGACGATCGACTTCCTGCGCCGCGACCGGGTGGCCGACGCCCCGTTCTTCGTCGCGGCGAACTTCTTCGACCCCCACCACGGATTCGGTGCCCCGCAGGAGTACCTGGACCGCTACCCGCTCCAGGACGTCCCGGGTCCGGTGACGGTCGAGGGGGAGCTGGAGAACAAGCCGCCGATCCAGGCCGAGGCGTCCGAGAGGTCCTACGCCGGGGCGGCGAAGGGGTACGCCGAGTACTCCGCCGCAGAGCTGCAGGAGGCACGCCGCGCCTACTGCGCGATGGTCTCGCTGGTGGACGATGAAGTCGGCCGCATCCTCGAGGCCCTCGAGGAGGCGGGACTCGCCCGGAACACGATCGTGGTCTTCACCAGCGACCACGGCGAGATGCTGGGCGACCACCAGCTGATGCTCAAGGGACCGTTCATGTACGACTGCGCGGTCAAGGTACCGCTGATCGTGCGCTGGCCCGGCGTCTCGCAGCCGGGTTCCCGTCGGCAGGAGCTCGTGCAATGGGTGGATCTGGCGCCGACGTTCCTCGGCGCGGCAGGCATCCCGACCCCGGATGCGGTGCAGGGGGAGAGCCTGGAACCGCTGATCCGCGGAGCGGACGTCCCGTGGCGCCAGTGGGCCCTGTGCCACTACCGCAACAGCGGCAACCCCTATCCCGACCCCGCGCACGTGACCATGCTGCGCCACGGCCGGTACAAGCTCGTCGTCCACCACGGATCCCCGGCGAGCGGGAGGGAACGGACCGGGGAGCTCTACGACCTGGAGACCGACCCGCAGGAGCTCACGAACCTCTGGGACGAGGCGGGGCAGCGCGAGACACGGATGCGGCTGCAGGAGACGCTGCTCGATGTCGAGGTCGCGACCGAGGACCGCAGCGCCGACAGGGTCGCCGTGTGGTGAGGCTGTCGGCCGGCGCGTGATTCCCCACCGACGGGCACCCTTCCTCCACAACGATCCTCCGTCCACAGCCGTCCCCGGGCTGTCCCACCGCGCCTGCATGCTGGGCAGATGAGCAGCCTCCAGCACCCGTCGCACCCCCTGGCGCTCGCCGGCAGCGACGACCCGTCCGAGCTGCTGCGCGTCACGGAGGCCTGGCATCGGCAGGGTCCGAACACCGCGGGGCTGACGGCCGCGGCCCGGGAGCGGGCGGACCAGCACCTCGCCGCGGGTCAGGTGCCGCTCCTGGTCGGCATCGAGGGCCGTTTCCTGCTGTTCGAGTTCCCCGACGGCGCCACGGTCCACACCGACCAGCGCTTCTTCGTGCGGGGCGCCGACCGATGCTCCTGCGGCGAGCGCGAGTGCCGTCACCAGCTCGCGGCGCTGCGAGCTCTGGGCCAGAACCGCTTCCGCCGCTCCTGGCGCAGCACCCCGGTCCTCGCATCGGCCGACGCGGCGGGGGCGTCGGCTGCCAAGCCCGTCGTCACCGGCCTGGTGCTCTCGTGGGACCCCGACTCCAGGCCGCGGGGGAGGGAGGCGATCGTGCTGCGGCCGTCCCGTCGCACCGTCAAGGGCACCTGGCACCGCACCCTGACCTGGGACGCCATCGGTGATGGCATCGCATGGCTCCCCATCGTGCAGCAGAATGTGCTGCGCATGCTGGACCGCTGGCGATGGCCGCATCGCGCCGGGATCCGCCTCGAGGACCACGGGGCGGAGCTGTGGACCCTCGTGGACTCCGCGCGCAGCGCCGGGTTCGAGATCGACGCCGACGGCGACCTGCACCTCGCCGATCAGGAGATCGGGGTCGACCTCGACCTCGAGCGGGCCCCGGGCGGCCTCGTCCTGCGCGCAGCGCCGTCCTGGGACGAGGGGGCCGCCCCGACGGCCTGGTCCCTGCTGGGCGAGCCCGCCCACACGATCCTGGCCGAGCACGCCGACGGCGTCGTGCTGCACCGCCTCACGCAGGATGTCGACGCCCTCGCCCTGCTCGGCGCCGGGGAGGTGTGGATCCCGGACGCCGATCTCCCGGAGTTCTCCCGCACCGCGCTCCCGCGGCTGACCACCCGGCCCGCTGTGCACCTGCTCGGGACGGAGTCCGACCTCGCCGCGCCGGGACCTCCGGCCATCCGCTGGGAGCTCGTCGAGCTCGAGGACCACGATTGGCTGGACCTGGACGGGACCGTCACGGTCGGCGATGAGCAGATGCCGCTGGCCGTGCTCATCCAGGCTCTGCGCTCCGGGCAGCGCTACCTCGCCGCCGGCGGACTGTACATCGACCTGGACACCGAGGAGATGCACCGGCTGCGCAGGCTGCTGGAGACCGCGGCCGCCCTCCCGGACGAGGAGCGGATCCGCATCAGCCGTCACGACCTCGACACCTGGGAACAGCTCTCCGCCCTCGACGGGATCGAGGCCGACGGCGACCGATGGCGAACCCTGCTGCGCGGCATCCGCCCCGTGGACCTGTCCGACGAGATGCTCGATGAGGCGGTCGACGCGGAGCTGCGGCCCTACCAGCTGGAGGGCTACCGCTGGCTGAGCGCCCGCTGGGACGCCGGCCTGGGCGGCGTCCTCGCCGACGACATGGGGCTGGGCAAGACCCTCCAGCTGCTGGCCGCCATCCGCCGCCACCGCCGCACCGATCACCGCCCGGTGCTCGTCGCCGCCCCGCGCTCCGTGCTCGGCACCTGGGAGCAGCAGGCCGCGCAGTTCGTACCCGATCTCCGGATCCGGGTCATCACCAGCCGGCTCACCGCCGCTCTCGAGGCCGACGAGGCCGACCTCGTCGTCGTCTCCCACCAGCTGCTGCGTCTGGACTCCGAGCGGTACCAGGAGGTCAGCTGGGCCGCGCTCGTCCTCGATGAGGCACAGGCCGCGAAGAACCCTTCTTCCCAGCTGCACCGGGCCTTGCGCGCCCAGCATCGGGACGTCACCTTCGTCGTCACCGGCACCCCGGTCCAGAACTCCCTGCAGGACCTGTGGGCGCTCATCGCTCTGGCCGCCCCGGGCCTGCTGCCGCCGCTGCCGGAGTTCACGGTCTCCTGGCGCCGGCCCATCGAACGGGGCAGCGCCCCGGAGCTGCTCGCGACGCTGCGGCGGCGTATCGCCCCGATCCTGCTGCGACGGACCAAGGACCTCGTCGCCCGCGACCTGCCGCCCAAGCTCGAGACCACGCGCTCCCTCCAGCTCGCCCCCGCCCATGTCACCCGCTACACGACGGCGCTGAACAAGGAGCGCCAGCGGGTGCTCGGCCTGCTCGATGACCCCGAGCGCAACCGCGTCGAGATCCTGGCGGCGCTGACCCGTCTGCGCCTGCTCGCCACCGACCCCGGGACCCTCGAGGCGCCCTCGGCGAAGGTGTGCGAGCTGATCGACCGGCTCGAGGAGCTCACCGGAGCCGGCCACCGCGCACTCGTGTTCAGCCAGTTCACCAGCCACCTGCGCACCATCCGCGAGATCCTCGAGCAGCGCGGCATCACCACCGCCTACCTCGACGGCTCCACCGTTGCCCGCGAGACGGTCATCGACGACTTCCGCACCGGGGAACAGCACGCCTTCCTCATCAGCCTCGCAGCCGGCGGCTCCGGGCTGACGCTCGTCGAGGCCGACTACGTGTTCCTCCTGGACCCCTGGTGGAACCCCGCCGTCGAGGAACAGGCGATCGACCGCACCCACCGCATCGGCCAGGACTCCGCGGTGAGCGTGTACCGCCTGGTCTCCGCCGAGACCATCGAGGAGAAGGTCCTCGCGCTGCAGGAGTCCAAACGTGCCCTGATCTCCTCGGTGATGGACCCCGACGCCGATATCACGACCGCCCTGGACGCGGCGCAGATCCGGGAGCTGATCACCGCGTAGGTGCGACGGGCATGCTCTCCGGCCGACCTCTGCGCATTCGTTCCCACAGCTGGTTTTGGCCCCGACACCGCAGAACTCGGCAGTAGCTCGCTCCCGGTGCGGGGCCCGGCACGTCCGCCGCGGTCCAGATCCGCTGAGATCCCTGCGCACGGCGCGCGATTCTGCCACGGTGGACCCATGGCAGAACCGCGAGACCTCCGCCCGGCCGCCAATGCGATCGCGACCATCGTCGAGGGCGTCCCCGAGGATTCCTTGAGGGATCCGACGCCGTCGTCGGACTACCGCGTCGGCGATCTCCTCGAGCACATCGACGGACTCTCGACCGGTCTGCAGGCGGCCGCTCGCAAGGAGCCGGTGCCGGAGGCGGAGCTGCGCGACGGGGACGCCGCCCTGCTGCGGTTCGACTGGCGCGAGCGCATCCCCGTCCAGCTGGCCGACCTCGCGCGGGCATGGGCGCACCCCACCGCGTGGCAGGGCGAGACGATCGAGGGCGGCATCCCCATCCTGGCCTCGGCGGCGGGAATGTTCGTGCTCGATGAGCTGATCGTCCACGGCTGGGAACTGGCGCGAGCCACCGGCCAGCCGTTCGATGCCAGAGAGGACGACGTGCTCTCCCTCATCGACTTCCTGGAATCGCTGCCGCCGATGCCGGAATCGGAAGGACTGTTCGCCCCGCCCGAACCGGTGCCGTCGGCGGCGCCGCCGATGGACCGGTTGATCGGGTTGACCGGGCGCGACCCCGCCTGGCTGGGCGCCTCGCGCGAGCGTTAGGCGAAGCCGCCGGGCATCCGCCCTCGGTGCTGTCGAAGCCGCGGAGGAGGAACGCCCCATGCCCGTGCCGCCCGATGCCGATCGCGTCCGTACCGCCCCGGAGGAGTCGTGGCGAGCTCGACGGCGACCATCACGACCGAAGCCGTGATGATCGCCGTTCCAGCGGGAAAGCTCGCGGCCCCCCGGTCAGGCCCAGCCCCCATAGCAGCAGTGCAATCGCGACAACCTTGACCACCCCACTCGCAAGATGCCCCATGAGAGCGACGGGGAACGCCGGGGGATGGAGTCGCTGACTTCGCTGTTACCTGCCATCACAGTGGATCCCTTCGGGTGAACGATCGGGTCAGAGAGAGCAGGCGGAGACGACGCAGCCCGCTCCGAGGGTGCCTTCAAGGACCTTCACCGCGTCCTCTCCGATCTCCGAAGCGGATCGCCGTCCAGATCACTCGGATCCCACCCCAGATCGCGCGGGCCCGTCGGATCCCGCCGACGACCTTTGCCTCAGGGATCCCGTACTCGATGACCAGCGGAACGATCGCTGCAGCGCAAGCGGCCACGTAGAAGGCTGGGGCGATCCCGCCCGAGGGAGCGGAGTGCCAGGTCACACCCTTACCAGTCGAGAGTTTCGTGGCGCTTCGCCTTCGCCCCACTCCATATCAGCGGCGGCGATTCCGTGATCTGTGTTCCTTCGCCTGTTCCCACAGATAGCCGACAGCGAGCAGGACGGCAATACCCACCAGCGTTCCGAAGAACGTGATGATGCCGTCTGTGGGGCTGTCGAAAACGGCGTCGCCTGCGCCGAAGAGTAGCGCAGTGGGAACTCCGATGATCACCACGACGGCGACCACAGCGATCCAGCCGGTGAACTTTCCGGAGGTACGGCGACTCCTGTTGCGAACGGGCGAGTCGTGTCGGTCGGGTCGACCCGGGTCAGTGCTCCTCGCCAAGACTAGATCTTCCCCAGAGCGCACTGCCCGGCCGCCAGAGCGAGCACGCCGACTACGCCACCCGGAAGGACGGAGTGCGCGGCCTTCTTGGTGAGGAATTTCGCGATCTTAGGAGATGTCTTCCTGAGAATATTGAAAGCGATGGACGAAGCCTTATTCCATTGCTTGCTCTTCAATGCTTTTCGCACGTTAGGTTCAGCAAGCGCTTTGATAATTGCTTTGATGTCCGCGATGCCAATCTTCTCTGCGAGACACTTGCCGAAATGAGCGTTGTCCCATTGTGGGGTGACAGCTGTGGGACGTCTGGAAGAGGCGGCTGCGACCAGCGCGGTCTGGTTCGTGTGGCCACTATCTAGCGCCTTGAACAGCATGTCGAAGTCGAAAGCTTGGAAGGTTCCGTCCTCCAGTCTGATCCCGCCGTTGGTCTCCACGTCCGCGAGCCCAGCAGCGGTGCTGTTCACGACAGTCACCTCTTCGTCGGTCAGCGAAGAGGTGTCTGCCAGAGGGTCGGAGCCCTCAGCTCGGGCAACGGCGGGCGCGGTCATCGAAACTCCAGCGACCGATGCGGCAACAAAAAGCGACCGCCGAGAAGGTGAGTAGCACGCGCCCGTTGTCCCGTTCGCTCCTGCGGCTTCGTCATGGCGTGTTGAACGCTCCATTGCGTGCACTACCTCTCTGCGGGATCTAACGGAACCCTCGGGGGAAACTCGACCGTAGCATCCTCCCCGTGGTGGCTCGAAGGTGCCGGCCGGGCCGGACTTCCATCCGAAGCCTCGAACACGCCCTCCCGTTCGCGAAAGGCGGCCCAGGCTGCGGTGGGATATGCCGGCACACGTGTTCGTCCACGCCTGGGGCGGCATGTTGTCGCTCCCCTGATTCGTGGTCGGTCTGGTCGTCGGGGCGTTCGACGAGTTGGCCTTTCTCGAATAGCGCTCCGGCGCGGACGAGTGCGACCAGGTGGGGTGCGTTCACGGCGCCACCAGGTCGGGGCGGACTCGATGAGCTTGAATGCCATCGCGATGCCGGCGGCGCGGGAGCCGGGCCCTTTGGTGACGCGTTGGCGCAGTCGGATGGTGGCGAACGTGGACTCGATCGGGTTGGTCGTGCGTGGGTGGATCCAGTGCTCGGCGGGGTAGTCGTAGAACTCCAGCAGTACGTGGAGGTCGTCGGTGACCTTCGCGGCGGCCTTGGGCCGCTTGACGCCGTATTCGTCGGCGAAGGCTCTCGCGGCGGCCTCGGCGTGGGTGCGGTCCTCGGCCTGCCGGATCTCGGCCAGGGCCTTCTTCGCACCCGGCTGGGCGGACTTGGGCAGGGCGTTGAGCACGTTGGCGATCTTGTGGAACCAGCAGCGCTGTTCCCGGGTGGCGGGGAAGACGTCACGGAGGGCGGACCAGAAGCCCAGCGCGCCGTCCCCGATCGCGAGAGCCGGGGCGGCCATCCGGCGACGTTTGCAGTCGCGCAGCAGGTCGGCCCACGACTCGGCCGACTCGCGGTGGCCGTCATCGAGGGCGATCAGCTCCTTGGCGCCGTCGGCGCGCACGCCGATCATCACCAACAGGCAGATCTTGTCCTGGTTCAGGCGGACCGTGAGGTGGATCCCGTCGACCCAGACGGAGACGGAGACGAAGACGTAGACGTAGACGTAGTCGGTGTCGGCCAGCGACCGGGTGTTGAACGCGGCCGCCTCGTCCTGCCACTGGCCGGTCAGGCGGGTGATCGTCGCCGACGACAGCCCCGCGGCGGAGCCGAGGAACTGCTCCAGCGCCGGGGCGAAGTCGCTGGAGGAGAGCCCGTGCAGGTACAGCAGCGGCAGCGCCTCGGCCACCTGTGGAGACTTGCGTGCTGTTCGGCGTGCGCATGTTCCTGGCGGAGATCGTCCCGGCGTTCAAGGGGCTGTCCGAGAAGGCGCTGTGCGCGCCGTGCGGTCATCCGCGATACCCCGGAGTTTACGGCCAGGGCCCGTTCGCTGGGGACGGAGAAGCCGACCGGGAGCTCCTCGATCTCGCGGCGCAGGTCGTCCACGAGAGTGCGGAACATGGAGCGGTCGACCATGCGTCGATCTTCGCACGGGCTCGGCGAGAGCACTTCGCCGGCTGTCGGCCGAGACGTGGGCGATGGCCCACCGGGAAGCTCGTGAAGCGACGACCAGGTAGAACACCGCGCGCTTGCCGTGTACGGTCCGTGACGTCGCCGGGCTCCGCGTCCGGCGTCGGCATGTCCTCGGTCGTGCCACGGTCGGGGACCTGCCCGCACTGTGAGAACGCTCGAGGAAAGGACACCATGACCACGGCGACCATGACCGACGATCTCTACCGCACCCGTCTCACGGAGGCGGCCGAGCCCGTCGCCCGCGAGCACCCCACCGTCTGGGGCACGGCGGAGGACGGCCCCTTCGACGCCGAGGCGCTCGCCGCCCATGAGCAGCGCGGCTTCACCATCCTGCAGGACCTCATCACCCCCGACGAGGTGGCGACCTACCGGCAGGAGCTGGAGCGCCTGAGCGCCGACCCGTCGCTGCGCGAGGACGAGCGCGTGATCACCGAGCGCGCTTCCGGCGAGGTCCGGTCGATCTTCGCCGTCCAGCAGCTCAGCGAGCTGATCGACCAGCTCTCCCGCGATCTGCGGCTGCTGGAGCGCGCCCGCCAGCTGCTCGGCTCTGACGTCTACCTGCACCAGACCCGGATCAACTCCATGCCGGGCTTCCGGGGCAACGGCTTCTCCTGGCATTCCGATTTCGAGTCCTGGCACGCGGAGGACGGCATGCCCGCGCCCCGTGCCGTCAGCTGCTCGATCGCGCTGACGCCGAACTTCCCCTACAACGGCGGGCTGATGGTCATGCCCGGCTCCCACCGCACCTTCGTGCCGAGCCTGGGGGAGACCCCCGAGAACAACCACCTCTCCTCGCTCAAGGGGCAGACGGTCGGCGTGCCGTCCGAGGAGGTCATCACCGACATGGCCCATCGCCACGGCATCGATCAGTTCACCGGCCCGGCCGGCTCGGCCCTGTGGTTCGACGCGAACATCATGCACGGCTCGGGCAACAACATCACCCCGTTCCCGCGCTCGAACATCTTCATGGTGTTCAACAGCGTCGAGAACACCCTGGAGCAGCCGTATGCAGCGGCCGCACCGCGCCCGGACCACATCGCCCACCGGGACGCTCAGCCTCTGCGCTGATCACCGAGGAGGCGACCGCGCCACGGGTGATGTGAACCGACGACGGGGACGGGCGAGCGGATCGTCCGTCCCCGTCGTCGTCCGCGCCGGCTCGTCACGGGCTCCTTCGAAAGTACCGGAATCCTTGACGAACCCTGCGGCGCGCAGGAGCGTGGCAGTCGTCCTGGCGGGCTCCGCACCGGAGCATCCGGGGACCGTTCCGTCTCACCAGGGGAGTCATCGATGAAGGTCCTGATCTACGCCAACGGCACCGAGGGCGACATCCGCCCGTTCGTCGCGCTCGCCCGCGGGCTGCACGCGGCCGGCCACGAGGCGGCGCTGTGCGCCCCCGAGGGTTTCGTCGAGCTGGTCACCGGCCACGGGGTCGAGCTGCTGGCGATGGACGACGAGATGCTGCAGCTGATGCAGGGCACGATGGCGCGCTTGCGCGGGCCTCTCGACATCGCGCGCGCGGCCCGGCGGATGACACGCTCCATGCGACAGATGATGCTCGACCAGTGGACGGCCGCCCGGACGTGGCGGCCCGACGCGATCGTCTACCACCCCAAGACGCTCGGCGCCCCGCACGTGGCCGAAGCTCTCGACGTGCCGGCCACGATCGCCCTGCCCCTGCCGATGTTCACCCCCACCGGAGAATTTCCCATCCCCTTCATCGGTGACTGGCCGCTGGGCGAGGCCGCCAACCGGGCCAGCTACCGGATGAACCACTTCGAGATGCTCATCTACGGGTCGATGATCAACGCCTTCCGCACCCGCACCCTGGGCCTGCCCGCCAAGGCCCGCCTCGACGACCTCAAGCACCGTCGGGACGGCTCCCGCGTTCCGACGCTGTACCCGATCAGCCCGCACCTGGTACCGCCCCCGGCGGACTACCCCGCCTCCGCGCACATCACCGGGGCGTGGAGCCTCGACGATGGCGAGGAGGCCGAGCCGTCGGCCGCACTGGAGGACTTCCTCACCGACGGCGAGCCGCCGGTCTACGTCGGCTTCGGCAGCATGGGGTTCGGCTCCGGCGCCACCCAGCGCACCGAGCACCTGGTCGCGGCGCTGCGCAGACACGGCCGACGCATCGTGCTGGCCACGGGCTGGGGCGGACTGACCGCCGTCGAGGGCGCCGAGGACGTCCTCAGCCTCACCTCCGCCTCGCACGAGTGGCTGTTCCCGCGTGTCGAGGCCGTGATCCACCACGGCGGATCCGGCACCGTCCACGCCGGGCTGCGTGCCGGCCGGCCCACCCTGATCTGCCCGTTCCTCGGCGACCAGCCCTTCTGGGGGAAGCGCGTGCAGGAAGCCGGCGTCGGCCCCGCGCCGGTGCCGCGGCGCGTGCTGGCCAGCGACCGGGGCGACCGACTCGAGGAGGCCGTCGACCGTCTGCTGCACGACGACGGGATCCGCGAACGCGCCGCCGAGCTCGGGCGCGCGATGCGCACCGAGGACGGCGTCGCCGCGGCGGTCGAGATCCTCACCGGCGACGACGGCCCGTGAGAACGCTTGCGGTGCGCCTCCTGCGGAGATCAGCGAGGCGAGGGCCCGCCAGGGCGGAGACGAGGTCCCGGCGCGAGCTCACCGCCACAGGAAGCAGTGCGTGTACCCGCTGTCAGCGGTGATCCGCTCCAGCTCGAAACGGTCCGTGAGCTCCTCGGGGCTCTCCCACAGCTTCAGTCCGGTGCCGAGATCCCACGGGGCGACGGCGATGTGCATCTCGTCGATCAGGTCCGCCTCGAGGAACTCGCGGACGGTGCTGACCCCGCCGCCGATCCGCACGTCCTGACCGTCGGCCGCCGCGGTGGCCTGCGCGAGGGCGTCGGCCGGGGTCGCATCCAGGAAGTGGAAGGTGGTCTCGCCGAGCGAGAACGACGGGCGCACGTGATGGGTCAGCACGAACACCGGGGTGTGGAACGGCGGTTCGTCGCCCCACCATCCCTGCCAGGACTCGTCGGCCCAGGGCCCGCGCTGCGGACCGAACTTGTTCCGCCCCATGATCTCGGCGCCGATGTTCCGGGCGAAGTCCCGGGTGAGGTGATCCTCGAATCCGCGCGACCCGCCCGGATCGGTGCGGCCCGGCCAGCCGGCCGTGGGAAAGGCCCAGGTGAACAGTTCGCCGGGATCGACATGGCCGAAGGGCTGCTCGTAGCTCTGCTCCTGACCGGCTCCGATGCCGTCGCGGGAGACGGTGAAGTTCTGGACACGGACACGAGTCATGGGGGAGCCCTCCTCGGGCCTCGGAACCTCGGAATCCCACCCATCGTGCCCGGCAGCGGGCGCGGTGTCACCACGTTTCCGGATGTCCGCACTGGGCACCGCGGACCGCTCCCGCTACGGTGGTCCGGCAACGACGCAGACGATGAGGTGAGCGATGTTCGTCCTCGACCAGGGCAGCGGACCGGCCGTGGTGCTGGTGCCGGGCCTGGGCTGCGACCACACGATGTACGTACCCCAGTTCGACGCGCTGTCGGGCATGCGTCTGCTGGCCGTGGACCTGCGCGGCACCGGGCGCTCGCCGAGCCTCGAGAGCATCCCACTCGCCGACGTGCTCACCACCCAGGCCGACGACATCGCCGACGCTCTGCACGAGCGCGACATCGGCAGCGCCCACCTCGTCGGCATCTCCTACGGCGGCGTCGTGGTCCAGCAAATGATGGCGCGCCACGCCGCGCTGGTCCGCTCCGCGGTGATCTGCGACAGTCTGTGCGACACCGGGGCCCGCACGCTGTCCGAGCGGGTCCAGCTGTGGCCCGCGCACCTGCAGCCGGTGATGCTGCGCGCCATTCCCCGTCGGGCGCTGGCGAGAGCGACCCGCGCGGCCTACCCGCGCTGGCCCGAGGCCGGCGAGGCGATGGCCGACATCTTCTTCGCGGACCAGGGCGACCTCATCACCCAGCGCCGCGTGGTCAACCGGATTCGCTTCGAGCAGATGCTGCGTGGCTGCGAGACGCCGACGCTGTGCCTGGTCGGCGACCAGTCCGCCCTCGCGAAGTCGATGATGGTCCGTACCCACGACGCGCTGCCGCACTCCGAGTTCCACATCATCCCCGACTCCTTCGACCCCTCCAGCCTCTGCAACCCGGAGGCCTTCACTGCTCACCTTCAGCGCTGGGTCACCGCGCGGGAGGCGGGGGAGCGGCTCGGGCTGCCGCTGATGGGCTGAGGGATGTTCGGCGGCGGGCGCGCTCCCGCGGGGCGCCGGGCGCCGCGTGCGCAGCCGACCGACCGACACACTCGATACGCTCGCAGGAGCAGCCCCGCCCTCGCGGGAGCGCCCCGCCATCGCAGGGAACCCCACCGCCGTCGAAGGAGACCTCCAGTGCCCAGCATCGACGAACTCGACGCGATCACCCAGGACGAGCTCATCGCTACCGGCGCCACCCGCTGGGCCCGCGGCGACGACGTGATCGGCGCCTTCGTCGCCGAGATGGACTTCGGCACCGCCGCGCCGATCACCCGGCGGCTGCACCGCGAGGTGGACCGCGGCGCCTTCGGGTACCTCCCCGCCGCCCTGAGGGCAGAGATGCAGCAGGCCACCGCGGAGTTCCTGCATCGTCGGACGGGATGGACGGTGGACCCAGCCGACATCCACGAGATGCCCGACGTCATCTCCGTGTACGAGGCGGTGCTGGACCACTTCCTGGTCCCCGGCGCGAAGCTCATCGTCCCCACCCCGTCCTACATGCCCTTCCTCCAGGTCCCCGACCTCCATGACCGGGAGATCCTCGAGGTCGAGATGCTCGCCGACGACGCCGGCCGCTACCACTACGACCTCGACGCCCTGGAAGCCGCCTTCGACGCCGGCGGCGAGCTGCTCGTGCTGTGCAACCCTCACAACCCCACCGGGCGGGTCTTCACCCGCGAGGAGATGGAGCCGCTGGTCGAGCTGGTGGACCGCAAGGGCGGCCGGGTCTTCTCCGACGAGATCTGGATGCCGCTGGTGCTCCAGGGCGAGCACATCCCCTACGCGACGCTGAGCGAGACCGCCGCCGGGCACGCGATCACCGCCGTCGCCGCCTCGAAGGCCTTCAACCTGCCCGGACTCAAATGCGCCCAGATGATCACCAGCAACGATGCCGACCGCGCTCACTGGGCCGAGGTGGGGCACTTCCCCATGCACGCCGCCGCGAACCTCGGCCTCGCCGCCGCCTCGGCCGCCTACGGAGACAGCACGGACTGGCTCGAGGACATCGTGACCTACCTGCGCCGCAACCGCGAGACCCTCACCGAGATGGTCGCGAGGCTCCTCCCGAAGGCGCGGATCACCACCCTGGAGGGCACCTACGTGGCCTGGCTCGACCTGCGCGCCTACGGCATCACCGGCTCCCTGCACGATCATCTGCTCGAGCACGCCCGCGTCGAATGCACCGACGGCACCGCCTGCGGCCGGTCATGGGAGGGCCACATCCGCTTCATCTACGCCATGCCGCACCCACTGCTGGTCGAGGCGATCACCCGGATCGCGAACGTGCTGGAGCCGGAGCGCGCCGGGCGGTGACCGGACACCGGCGGGGGATGCCCCCTGGCACCCGCATCGCACTGTCGTCATGCTGGGAGGCATGAGCGAGACATCTCCTCCGACTGCGGCCCGGAACGTCCTGGTCGCCGGGGCTGGCGGCTACCTGGGCCGCCACCTCGTCACCGAGCTGGCGAGGGGCGGCCACAGCGTGCGCTGCCTGGTCCGGCGTCCCGAGGAGCTGGCCCGCCCCGGTCGATCTGGCGCCCCCTCCCTCGCCGGGCTCGACCTCGACGTGCGCAGCGCCGATGTCACCGACCCCTCCACGCTCGCCTCGATCGCGGACGGCGTCGACGCCGTGATCTCGACGATCGGGGTGACCGGCCACGGCGGCGATCCGTGGCGCGTCGACCACGCCGGGAACCTCGCCCTGCTCGACGCAGCCCTCGCTGCCGACGTGCGGCGCGTCGTCTTCGTGAACGTGCTGCACGCCGAGCAGATCCCCGCTGACCTCACCCGTGCCAAGAGCGCTTTCGCCGCGACGCTGCGCCGCACCACCGACCAGCACCTGATCGTGAATCCGTCGGGCTACTTCTCCGATCTCGGCGCCTATGCCTCGATGGCTCGGCGCGGCGTCGCCCTCGTCGTCGGCGGCGGGCGGGCACGCCTCTCGCCGATCGACGGCGCCGACCTCGCCGCCGTGATCCGTCAGCAGCTCGAGGCGGGCACGACGGGAGACCTGGACGTCGGCGGGCCGCAGACCCTCACGCACCACGAGATCGCCGAGCTCGCCTTCGAGGCGAGGGGGAAGCGCCCCCGCATCGCCTCGGTTCCGCTGCCGGTGGCGCGCGCCGGCCTCGCCCCGGTGCGCATGGTCGCGCCGTCGGCCGCCGGGATCGCCACCTTCCTGCTCGCCGGGCTCGCCGCGGACTCCGCCGCCCCGCAGTTCGGCCACCGCCGCATCGCGGAGCACTTCCAGCAGCTCGCCGCCGCGGACGACGGCGGCCGACGATGACCGGGGCCGCCCAGGCCGACGGGGCCGACTGGGCCATCGACGCTTTCGACCCCGACGTCTACTTCGACCGGATCGGCGTCGAGCCCGGCCCGCCGGGCCTCGACCTCCTCGAACGCATCCACCGCGCCCACGTGGCCACCTTCCCCTTCAGCAATCTCGACGTGCTGCTGGGACACCACCCCGGCGTCGATCCGGACACCGTCGCCCGGCGCATGCTGCACGAGGGCACCGGCGGGTACTGCTTCGAGCACGCCCAGCTCCTGGCCGGGGTTCTCGAGCGGCTCGGGATGCGGGCCCGCCGCCGGCTCGGTCGGGTCCACGCTGCGACCAACACCCGCACCCACATGACCGTCGACATCGAGCTCGAGGGGCGGTGCTGGATGCTGGATCCCGGCTTCGGCCTCTCCGTGACCGGCCCCATCGCGCGCGAGGACGGTGCCCGACGCGAGGAATGGTTCGGCACCCTGTCGATGCGCCGCCAGGAGCGCACGGACGGCGTCGAGCAGTGGGAGCTGCGCCGCGGCGAGGATCTCCAGCACGTCACCGACCTGCTGCCCGTGGTGCCGGCCGACGTCCGCGCGGGCCACCACGTCACCTCGACCATGCCCGGTGCTGGTCCCTTCACAAAAATGCTCATCGTCAGCCGCTTCACCGTGGGCGGGCACGTCACCGTCACCAGCGCCGCCCGCACGATCCGTCGGCCCGGGCAGGAGACCGTCCACGAGGAGCTGATGCCCGCACAGGTGATCGACGCCGTCGCAGACCTCGGTCTGCCGCTGGACGCCGGCACCGCCCGCACGCTGCGGAACCGTCTGGCGGAGCATGCGGCGGGCTGAGCCGCTGCCCGCTGCCCGCTGCCCGCTGCCCGCTGCCCGCTGCCCGCAGCCGGCGGCTGGTAGCCCGTTGCCGGTCAGCCGACAGCACGCGGCGCGCTGGAGGGGCCGGTCAACCGGAGAGCAGGTGCTCCGGGATGGCCTCGCGCCCCTCGACCTCCGCGATCAGCGAGCGGTCGATGGTCGATCCGTGACGGACGACGGTGAGGTCACCGCGGGTCTCGAGGATCACGAGCTCGGCATCGTCCAGGTCGAGCACCCCGTGGGAACGCAGCAGATCCCACAGGTTCCGCTGCGAGAGGTGGACCCGGTGCAGCCCGGAGGACACCGGCCGTCCCCCGATCATCAGGACCGTCGGCCGTCGCCGGGGCAGCGGGTGCGGCAGCTTGCGCATCGTGCCCAGCAGGTATTCCATGACCATCAGCGTGTTCAGGACGATCAGCGCACCCAGCATGGTCGGCGCCTCGCCGAGGGTGGCGCGCGCGGTGACCCCGCCGATCACGGCGAGCACCGCGAAGCTGCCGACGGTGGGGTTCGCCATCAGGCGGGGGCCCGACAGATGCATGAGCAGCGCGAAGAACAGATACAGCACGATGGTGGAGGCCACCACCCCCAGCGCTCCGCTCCAGCTGATGCCGATGTAGTCCCGCCACACGATGTCCCAGTCGATCATCGCTCCATTGTCGCGCGTCGCCGGCGCCCGGCCTCGTCAGTCCTCCTCGAGCAGCGCCGTGAACGCGACCTTCGCCGCCTCGGCGATGAGCCGGTCGTCGTACTCGGCGTCCGGAGCGTCGCGATGGGTCATCACCGCGATCACGATCGGGGCATCCTTGCCCGGCGGCCAGGCGATGCCCAGATCATTGCGGGTGCCGTAGGTGGCGGCACCGGACTTGCTGCCGACCTCCCACCCCTCGGGCGCCCCTGCCATGATCAGAGTGTCTCCCGTGGTCGTCGCAATGAGCATTCCGGTCAGCAGCTCGCTCCGGCCCGCGTCGAGCCCGCCGTCGAGCACGAAGGTCCGCAGGGACGTCGCCAGCGCGCGCGGCGTGCTGGTGTCTCGGGGATCGCCGGGGGAGACCTCGTTGAGCTCCGGCTCCCAGCGGTCCACGCTCGTGGTGCGATCGCCGATCGCCCGCAGCGCGGCCTCGAGCCCCTCGGGGCCGCCGAGCTGGGCGAGCAGGAGATTGCCTGCGGTGTTGTCGCTGTAGCGCACGGCGGCATCCGCCACCTCGCGGAGGGTGAGCGTGCTCCCGACCTGCTCCTGCAGGACGGGCGAATACTCGACGAGGTCCTCCGCCTCCACCGGGACGGGAGTCTCCAGGTCAGGGGCCGAGGCGAACACGGCAGCGGCAGCCAGGGCCTTGAGGGTCGAGGCGTGGCTGAATCGTTCGTCGGCCCGGTGCTCGATGCGCGTACCGCTGGCCGCGTCGAGAGCGAACAGGCCGAGGCTGGCGGAGAAGCGGCTCTCGAGAGCGGAGAACGCAGCGTCGAGGGAGGCAGGCTCCCGGGTGACGGGCTCAGGGGCGGCAGCCTCCGCAGTCTCGGGGCCCGAGGCCGTGACGCAGCCGGCGAGCGCAATCGGTGCGGCGGACAGGATGACGGTTCGGCGGGAGACGGATGTCGTCATGGTGACCTCCTCAGGATCGGTGTGTGAGCGTCAAGGCCGCAGATGCGAGGCGCCGTTCAGATCCAGCACCGCACCGGAGGCCCACTGCGCCCCGGGCGAGGTGAGGTAGGCGATCGCGGTGGCGACCTCCTCAGCGGTCCCCACCCGCCCGAAGGGGCTCTGAGAGCGCACGTCGTCGCCCGCCGCGCCGTCGAGTGTCGGCTGCTGGCGCTCGGTGGCGATGAAGCCGGGAGCGACCGAGGCCACAGCGATCCCGTGCGGGGCCAGCGAGAGCGCGAGGGACTGACCGAGGGCATGCAGGCCCGCCTTCGCAGCGGCATACGCGGGCGCGCCCGGTTCACCGCGGAAGGCGCCGCGGGAGCCGACGTTCACGATCACGCCCGGAGCGCCGCGGGCGATGAGGGAGCGGGCCACCAGGTAGCTGACGTTCGCCGGGGCCGTGAGGTCCACGTCGATCATCCGGGTGAAGCGCTGCTGCCAGGTGGCGTAGTCCGTCGCCTCCACGGGATGGTTCGTGGACTCCCCGGGGGCGATTCCGGCATTGTTGACCAGCACGTCGATCTGGCCCAGCTCCGCTTCGGCCTCCTCGACCACGCGCCGCGCCGTCTCGGGGTCGGCGAGGTCGCCGCCGACGAGCGCGTGGCCCTCGCCGTGCAGCAGCCTCAGGGTCTCCTCGGCGTCGGCGCGGTGCGCGGCGTAGTGGACCGCGACGCGTTCGCCGCGCTCGCTCAGCGCGATGGCCGTCGCCCGGCCGATACCGCGGGAGGCCCCCGTGACCAGAGCACATCTCATGGGTCGTGTCCTCTCGTGCCGAAGGTGGTGCAGGACGCAGGACGTCCTCCACCATGCCGCACCGTACGGGACGGTGCGGGCCGGCGCACGGGGGATCGAGAGTGTCATTCCGGGGGCCTCCAGGCGGCGCGAGGCACCCGAAACGACACTCTCGATCTGCGCTTCCGGCCGCGATCCTCGCTTCTGGCCGTGATCCTCGCTTCTGGCCGTGATCCTCGCTTCTGGCCGTGATCCTCGCGCCCGTCGCTGGGATGTCTCCGCACCCTGAGTCGGTTGTTCACTGAGGGCGGAATCAGCATCCGGTTCTCGTCATCGACATGCTCAGCGGCGAGCAGATCGCCCAGGCCCACCTGACCGACTGGCGTCGTCGGACCCCCGGCGATGACGGTCTGACCTGCCCCGCCAGGAGGCTCGCCCTGAGCCCTGAGCCCTGAGCCCTGAGCCCTGAGCCCTGAGCCCTCAGGCCTCGCCGCGCCGCAACCAGGCCGTCGTCGCACCGGGCAGCAGCGCCGTCCCGTCGGCGTCGTCCACCGGATCCCCGCTCATCACCAGCAGCTCGCCGTCGGGCAGCGCGACCGGCTCATCGCCGAAGTTGGTGATGCTCAGCCAGCCGCCGGGCCGGGTGAAGGCGAGCACGTCCCCGCCGCTGAGCTCCTCGTCCCAGGTCAGCGTCTCCGCGCCCTGCAGCTCGCGGCGCAGCCGCAGCGCCTCGCGGTACAGCTCCAGGGTCGAACCGGCCACGCCGTCCTCGGCCTCGACCGAGGAGTCGGCGAACCAGGCCGGCTGCGGCAGGTGCGCCCCACCGGTGCCGAAGCCGAAGGAGGAGCCCGTCCGGGTCCAGGGCAGCGGCACGCGGCACCCGTCGCGGCCCAGGCCATCGTGGCCTCGCGTCTCCGGGGTGGTGCGCCAGAAGGCGGGGTCCTGCCGCCGCTCGTCAGGAATCTCGGCGACCTCGTGCAGCCCCAGCTCCTCGCCCTGGTACAGGTAGGCGCTGCCGGGCAGGGCCAGCTCGAACAGGGTCGCGGCCCGTGCCCGGCGCAGCCCCAGCTCCGCGGCGATCTCGTCGGCCGGCCCACCGGCGAGCACCCAGTCGGCGCCCTGCTTGCCGGGCCGACCCGCCCGCGGGGCCAGCCCGTACCGGGTGGCGTGGCGGACCCCGTCGTGATTGGAGAACACCCAGGTGGTCGAGGATCCCGTGACGGCGGACTGCGCGAGGTTGTCGGTGACGATGTCGCGGAAGTGCGTCGCGTCGAAGTCGGCGTCCATGAGGTCGAAGTTGAACGCCTGGCCGAGGCCCGTCGGGCTGGCATACTTCGCGCGCCGCTCCGGGGTCTCCACCCAGGCCTCCGCGACGGCGGTGCGCGCCGGGGTGTACTCGTCGAACACGGCGCGCCACTCGGCGTAGATCTCGTGGACCTCGTCGCGGTCCCACAGCGGGTGGGTGCCGTCCGCCTTCGGCATCGCCTTCAGTTCCGCCTTGCTGGGCAGCACGTCACCGAGATCCTTCGCCAGTCCGTGGGCGACGTCGACCCGGAAGCCGTCGACCCCTCGATCGGACCAGAAGCGCAGCGTGCGCAGGAAGTCCTCGCGCACCTCGGGATGCTTCCAGTCGAAGTCCGGCTGCTCGGTGGCGAAGGAGTGCAGGTACCACTGCCCGTCGGGCACCTGCGTCCAGGCCGGACCGCCGAAGATCGAGGTCCAGTCCGCCGGCGGCAGCTCGCCGCGCTCGCCCTTCCCGTCGCGGAAGATGTACCGCGCCCGGGCATTCGAGCCCTTCGGGGACTCCAGCGCCTCGCGGAACCACGCGTGGCGGTCCGAGGAGTGGTTGGGGACGATGTCGACGATCAGCTTGATGCCGACCCCGTGCAGGGCGGCGACCATCTCGTCGAACTGCTCCAGGGTGCCGATCTTCGGATCGACATCCCGGAAATCGTCGACGTCGTAGCCGCCGTCGGCCAGGGCCGAGGGGTAGAACGGGCTCAGCCACACGGCCTCGATCCCCAGCTGCAGCAGGTAGGGGACGCGGGAGATGATGCCGCGCAGATCGCCGATGCCGTCGCCGTTGCCGTCGGCGAAGGAGCGCGGATAGATCTGGTAGACGGCGGCCTGACGCCACCAGTCGGTCGTCTCTGCCAGGGGAGCGAGGGTGGTCGCGGATTCGGTCACGGTCGGAGAACCTCCAGGTTCGATCGGGGTCTGGTCGTTGTGCGGCGGATCAGGCAGAGGTCACTTGACGGCGCCCTGAGTGAGTCCGGACATGACCCAGCGCTGGGCGACCAGGAAGACGATCACCGCCGGCGCCATGGCCATCAGGTACGAGGAGAAGGCCACGTTGTAGCTGTTGGAGAACTGGGTCTGGAACATGTTCTGCAGCACGGGGATGGTCTGCAGGGTGGGGTCGGAGATGATCAGCGACGGCATCATGAAGTCGTTCCAGGACTGGATGAAGGCGAAGATGCCGACGGTGGCGCACATCGGCGCCAGCAGCGGCAGGATCAGCCGCCAGAACACCCGCCAGGTGCCCGCGCCGTCGATCCGCATGGACTCCTCCAGCTCCACCGGGATGGTGCGCAGGAACGCGGTCAGGAGCAACGTGTTGAACGCGAGCGCGAAGGCGATGTGCAGGATCGCCACGCCGAGCGGATTGTCCAGGCCCAGCATGCCGGTGAGCTTGATCTGCGGCAGCGCCACCACCGGGAACGGGATGAACATGGCCGCCAGCAGGTAGTAGAACGACCAGCGGTACAGGCGCCGGTCCCAGTTGCGCACGATCGCGTAGGCCGCCATCGAGGAGATCAGGATCTCGCCGACCACCGCGACCACGGTGATGAACACGGAGATCGCGAAGCCGCGCGGGAAGTTCGTCAGGTTCCACGCCGCGACGAAGCTCTCCAGGGTCAGCGGGTCGGGCAGGGCGAAGGCATTGCCCTGGACCGCCTGAGAGGTGGATTTCAGCGACATGTTCACGGTGACGAACAGGGGCACCAGCACGGTCAGGGAGCCGACCGCCAGCAGGATCGTCGCCGGCCAGTTGACGCGCCCGCGACCGATCCGTCGGCGGCGGCGCCGGGGAGCGGCCGTCGTGGCCGAGGTCTCGGGGCCGGAGGGGGTGGTCTGGGCAGAGGTGGTCGTGGTCATGATCCGAAGGCCGTCCTTCCCTTGGTCACGCGGAGCTGGAGCACGGCGATGGCGATCGAGATGAGGAAGAAGATCATCGCGTTGGCCATCTGGTACGCGTAGTCGCCGCCTTCGAAGCCGCGGAAGATCGACATCGCCACGGAGCGGGTGGCCACGCCCGGGCCGCCGTCGGTCAGGCCCACGATGATGTCGTAGGCGTTGAGGTAGTTCTTGAAGCTGAGGATCGTGTTGATGACGATGAAGCCGGAGACCAGCGGCAGCGTGATGTGGCGCAGGTTCTGCCAGGCGGAGGCGCCGTCGATGGAGCCGGCCTCGTAGACCTCGGTGGGGATGGTGACCAGGCCCGCGATGTAGATCAGCATCGTGCCGGGGATGGTCTGCCAGGCGGTGACGATCACGATCGACAGCCACGCCCAGTCCGGATTCGCCAGGATCGAGGTGGACAGCGCATCGGAGCCGACGGCCTGCCCCATCGAGGGCACCGTGTTGGCGAACAGGTACTGGAACACGAAGGCGATGACGATCCCGGAGATGACCATCGGGATCACGTAGATCGTCCGCAGCACGGCGGTGAAGCGGATCTTCGAGGTCAGGCCCACGGCGAGGGTGAAGGCGAGGACGTTCACCACGATCACGGTGACCAGCGAGAAGCCGAGGGTGAAGGCGTAGGAGCCGAGGATGCCCTGGTCGCGGAACATCGCGATGTAGTTGCGCAGGCCGATCACCTCCCAGTCCCCGAACCCGATGGAGTTGGTGAAGCTGTACAGGAAGCCCAGCACCGCCGGCAGCGTGATCGCCAGGGAGAAGAGGATCAGGGCGGGGAAGAGGAAGAGGTGGTAGATCGGATCCGTGCGCCGCCGGCGGGAACGCAGCGGCGTGGCGGGGCGCGGCGCGTCGGCCGAGGCCGGAACGTCGGATCCGGGGGCGGACGGGGTCGTTGTCGTCGTCGACATCGATGCTCCTTCATCGTGCGTCATCGGGCTCTCGCTGGTCATCGGGCTCTCACTGCCGGAAGGCGAGTCGCGCCCAGTCGGCGTCCATGCGCGCCAGGATCGGCTCGGGGTCGCTGCCGCCGGCGATCGACTGGATGTAGTTCTGCGCCGGGATCGAGTTGGGGATGAACTGGGACGGGCCCATGTAGAAGCGGCCGTCGTCGAAGTACTGCTGCATCTCGACGATCCGGGGGTCGGACACCGCCGGCGCGTCGGTGGTGGTGCCGAAGGCGAGGAACTCCGCGTTGTACGGGTTCTGCACCTCCGGCTGCATGAGGAACTCCAGGAACTGGCGCGCCCCGTCGTGCTCGTTCGCGGCCTCGGGGATCCACAGGGACAGGTCGATGTTCACCCGCACCCGCAGGTCGGCGGGGTCGTCGGTCACCGGCAGCGGGAAGGTGCCCAGGTCGACGTCGGTCCCGGCCTTGGCGATCTCCCCGAACGCCCACGGGCCCTGGAAGTACATCGCGGCCTTCTCCTGCGCGATGGCGGTGTTGCCGTCGCCGTAGCTGCGGCCCGAGGCGTCGTCATTGACGTAGGGCAGCAGCTCGAGCATGCGGCGGACGGGCTCGAGCATCGTGGCCTGGAAGGACACCTCGGAATCGGGGCCGACGTCCGCGCCGAGCGCGTTCATCTGCTCGTAGAAGGAGCGCACGTCGATCATGCCACCGACGGTGTAGTCGAACAGGCCCTGCTCGATGGTCCACGGGTCCAGGAAGGTGCCGTAGATCGGCGTGACGCCGCTCGAGCTCAGCGTCTCGCACACGGCGAGGAACTCGTCCCAGGTGGTGGGGACCTCGAGCCCGTGCTGCTCGAAGATGCGTCGGTTGTAGATGACCGACGCGGCGGTGACGGAGTAGGGGATCACGCTGGTGCGGCCCTCGTAGGTCGCGTACCAGTCCACCAGCTCCGCGACGTTGTCCCGGATCCGCCCGGCGGCGGGCAGATCAGCGAGGTCCGACAGGGCGCCGCGCGCCATGAACCGGCCCATCTCCAGGTTGTAGTTCAGACAGCCCAGATCCGGCGGATTGTTGCGCACGAAGCTCGCCGAGAGGTTCGTGGCGATGTCGTGCTGGACGCTGTACTGCGATGATTCAGAGGAGAAGTCCTTGGCCAGCTGCCCGAAGTAGGGGATCGCCTCGGGCTTGGACTGGTAGAACGTCAGCTGGGAGGCACCGCTGGTGGCGGTGCAGGCGGGCAGGGCCAGGGCGGCCGCCGTCACGCCGGCGCCGCCCAGCAGGGAACGTCGGGACAGGGGAGTGGATGACGTGGTCGAGCCGGATGAGGTGGTCGAGTTGGTCGAGGAGGACAACGCCGTCTCCTTCGCATGGCGGTCGCACGGGTGCGATGATGTAGTCGACAAGGCTTATATTTAAGGCCCATCGGAAGTATGGGTGAAGGAGGATCGCGTGTCAACGCTTCAGGATCCGGGGGCGAGCTCCCCGCAGCTCCTGCGGCGCGCCAATCGGCAGGCGCTGCTGCAGTACGCCCTGCGCACGGGCACCTTCTCCGCAGCCGACGCGATGACGACGACGGGTCTGACCCGGGCGACGGTGCTCGGGGTGTGCGCGGATCTGCACGGCGCGGGCTGGCTCGCCGAAGTAGAACCCGATGGTGACGGGACGCGGCGGGGCAGGCCTGCCCGGCGCTACGAACTGCGCGCTGACGCCGGTCTGCTGATCGGCGTCGATGCCGGCGAGCACACCCTCGCCGCGCGCGCCGTCGATCTGCGCGGCCGCGAGCTGGCCTCCGAGGTCGAGACGGTCGAGATCGGTGTCGACGATCCCGGTGCCGCCGACGCACGCCGGGAACAGGTCCGTGGCCTGCTCGAGCGGCTGCGCGCTCGGTCCGGGGCGGGAAGCGCCCACCCTCTGCTGACCGTCGTCGGCGTTCCTGCCCCCGTCGGCCCCGACGGGCTCTCCCCGCACGGGGAGGCCGGCTACTGGCCCGTCATGAATCCGGACCTCGGCGGCGCCCTGAACGGCGAGGTGCTCACCGACAACGACGCCAATCTCGCCGTGACCGCCGAGCACGCTCTCCGCGGCGGCGAGCACCTGGCCACGCTGCTGATGGGGGAGCGCTTCGGGGCCGGCCTCATCATCGACGGCCGCCTCCTGCACGGGGCCCTCGGGGGCGCCGGCGAGATGCGCTTCCTCGACGACGTACTGGTCGACTCCCGCGGAGCGGACGGCGTGGCCGCGCTCGCCCGGCGCTGGACCACCACGGCGTTGGAGGCGGGGGCGCGCTCACCGGCCCTGGAGGCGATTCCCGCCGACCGCCTCACCGCCGTGGACGTGTTCGACGCAGCGCGCGCCGGTGATGCCGTGGCGCAGAGGGTGCTGGAGCGTATCGGTGAGCGCATCGCGCGGATCGCCGGGATCTTGGCCAGTCTGCTCGGCGTCGAGACGGTGGTCGTGGCCGGTGCGATCGCCGGGGCGATCGGTCCCGTGCTCGTGCACGCTCGCGAAGCCCTGCCGCAGGTCAGCTCGGCGCCCTACCCCCAGCTGGTGGCCAGTGAGCTCGGAGGGGACGTGGTGGTGCGCGGCGCCGTCGAGACCGCGCTGCGGCAGCTGCGGGAGAACCCGCTGGAGGTGCTCGGGTCGCACGGGTGAGAGTATCGGCGCTCCTCGGGAGCGTCCTGGCCGGGCCCACTGGCCGGAATCCTGCGGCCCTGCGAGAATGCCGGTACCGCATGCGCCAGGACGGGGGACGCTCTCGTGATCACCCGACGACACATCACCGCACTCGGTGGGACGCTCGCTGCCGCGACGTTCCTGGGCGCCTGCGGCGAACCGTTCACGGATCCGTCGGCCGATGAGAGCCCGCAGACATCGAGCGACCAGATGCTCACCAGCGTGGTCACCACCGGGCTCCAGGCGCCCTGGTCGATCGCCTTTTCCGGCGAGACCGCCCTGGTCAGCGAGCGCGACTCCGCCCGCATCCTCGAGATCGCGGCCGACGGCGCCACCCGCGAGGTGGGCGTGATCGACGGCGTCGAGCCCGGGGGAGAGGGCGGCCTGCTCGGCCTGGCCGTCCACGGCGGTCAGCTGTTCACGTATCTCACGGCTGCCGACGGCAATCGGATCGAGCGCCGGGAGCTGACCGGATCCCCCGGGCGCCTCGGACTCGGCGACGCCCGGACCGTGCTCGAGGGCATCCCGTCGGCCCGGATCCACAACGGGGGCCGCCTCGCGATCGGACCGGACGACATGCTGTACGCGACCACCGGTGACGCCGGGGACCGCAGCAGCGCCCAGGACATCGAGTCCCTCGGCGGGAAGATCCTGCGGATGGCGCCCGACGGGACGGCACCGGCCGACAACCCCTTCCCCGATTCGCTCGTGTACAGCTACGGCCATCGCAACTGCCAGGGGATCGCCTGGGCCGAGGACGGCACGATGTACGCCAGCGAGTTCGGGCAGGACACCTGGGACGAGCTGAACCTCATCGAGGCCGGCGGCAACTACGGCTGGCCGGACGTCGAAGGCATCGCCGAGCAGGAGGGCTACCGCGATCCTCTGCAGCAGTGGGAGCCGGCCGAGGCCAGCCCCAGCGGCATCGCGATCACCGGCGGGTCTCTCTACCTCGCGAACCTCCGCGGCCGACGTCTGCGTGTGGTGCCGCTGACGGACCCGTCCACCGCCACGGAGCTGCTGGTCGGGGAGTACGGACGGCTGCGCGACGTGGTCCTCGCACCCGACGGGGCGCTGTGGGTGCTGACCAACACCACCGACGGTCGGGGCGACCCGGCGGAGGAGGGGGACCGGATTCTGCGGGTCGCGATCGGCTGACCAGCGCGAGAAGGCGAGAGTGCCGAAGGGCCGATGCAGATGACATCGGCCGCGGCGATATCGGTCACGACGGGTTCCGTGGAGCCGGAGGCGTGTGCGTCGTCGCGCGTCAGGATCAAGGGGCTCACCGTGCTGTCCGTCCAACGACTCGCCCGATCGGTCAGACCGTCGACGAGCGTGTCCCCTGTCGAGGGGAGACAGCCTATCGTCTCGGGTCCTCACCACGGTCGTCCTCGCTCCGCAGGAGGTCGCGGATCGAGGCCCGGAACGTCGGCGTGACCTTAAGCGGAACCTCCTGATCGATGACGCCGTGGTGACCCAGCCGCAGTGTGAGGACCGTGCCGGTCGGGGTCGCCGCAGTGCGCACGTCGAGGATCTCTGCGGCCGCCTCGGGGCCGACGAGGATCTCCTCGTCCTTGATCGTGAATGCTTCGCCCGCCCGCATTTGCAACCCGTGCGCGGAGCAGACGTCGAAGACGTGATGATCAGACTCGAACCACTCCTGGGGCCGGGAGTCGCACCCCCGGACCTCGCAGCGCACGGGGAACGCGTCCGCGTGCGGTCTGGCTCCGTACCGCATGAACTCAGCTCCCTCCGACTCCACAGTAGGCACCCGACAGCACTTGACCCAAGGGTCCTGACCGGTCGGATGCCCGCCGGGAGAGGGCTTCATGTGGTCTGCTGCGGGGCGTCGTGCCTGATGGGGACGACTGCCCTGCGGGGAGCTCGGCCCGGAGTTCGACGTCCCTGCGTCGGCGTCAGTCGGTCTTGTCCTTGTTCCCGAACATGCCCTCGGCCGCGCCCTTGACGGTGTCGCGGGCGTCCTGGGCCTTGTCCTTCAGGTCGGCCTTGCCCTGCTCGGCCTGGCCCTCGGTCTCGGCTTCTTTGTCGCCGGTCAGCTTGCCGAGGCCTTCCTTGGCCTGGCCGCCCAGCTTGTCCTTCGCGTTCTCGAACTTCTCTTCGTTGCTCATCGGTGCCTCCTGGCGGTGACGGGATCACGCGAATCGTTCGGTGGGACGAGCATAGGACCCCGAGCCGCCGCAGGGCCCGGACTCCGACCTCCCGGTCGGGAGCGGGCCGCGACCTGCCGTCGCGGCCGCAGCCACGGACGCATTGCGGGACCGAGCCGCCACCGTGCCCTCACATCTCCTGCGCCGCCAGCGGGATCCGCCCGCCGGCGAGGATCATGTCGACCTGCCGCGGCGAGAGGTCATGGTGCAGACCCACCTCGCGACCGCCGATCTGCGCGGTGATCTCCCGCCCGGCGCGCAGGGCGTCGTGGATCCCGCTGAGGACCACCTCGTCACCCTGCGTGCACTGCTCAATGTCGGCGGGATCGTCGAACGCGAGGCCGAGGATCCCGAAGTTGGCGAGGTTCTGCCAGTGGATCCGCGCGAAGGACTTCGCGATCACCGCACGCAGCCCCAGGTAGCGCGGGGCGATCACGGCGTGCTCGCGAGAGGACCCCTGCCCGTAGTTCTCCCCGGCGATCACCACGTGCCCCTGCTCGGCGTCCTTGGCACGCTGGGGGTAGGTCTCGTCGATGCGGACGAAGGAGAAGTCGGCGATCTTGGGGATGTTGCTGCGGAAGGGCAGCACCCGGGAGCCGGCCGGCATGATCTCGTCGGTCGAGACGTTGTCGCCCATCACCAGCAGAGCCGGCACCCTCAGATCGTCCTCGACGGGGGAGAAGTCCGGCAGCTTCGAGATGTTCGGCCCCTTGACCAGCTCGACCTTCGCGGCCTCCTCCGGCGGCAGGGGCGGCATCAGCATGTCGTCCACCGTCGAGTAGAACTCCGGCATAGTGGGGCGCGGGTACGCGAGGTCGTGGCTGGTCTCCAGCGTGCGTGGATCGGTGATCTTCCCGGTCAGGGCCGCGGCCGCGGCGGTCTCGGGCGAGCACAGCCACACGGCGTCCTCCTCGGTGCCGGAGCGGCCGGGGAAGTTCCGCGGCATGGTGCGCAGGGAGTTGCGGCCGGTCGCCGGCGCCTGCCCCATCCCGATGCAGCCCATGCAGCCGGACTGGTGGATGCGCCCCCCGGCGGTGACCAGCGAAGTCAGCCAGCCGCCCGAGATCAGGTCGGCGAGGACCTCGCGGGAGGTCGGGTTGATGTCCAGGGACATGCCGGGGGCGATCTGCTGGCCGTCGAGGATCTCGCCGACCACCGCGAAGTCCCGCAGACCGGGATTCGCCGAGGAGCCGACGACCACCTGGGAGACGTCCTCGCCGACCACCGAGGCGACGGTGACGACGTTGCCGGGGGAGGAGGGCTTGGCGATCAGCGGCTCCAGGGACGAGAGGTCGATGTGCTCGGTGACGTCGTAGGTGGCGCCCTCGTCGGCCTCCCAGCGCTCGTACTCGTCGGCGCGGCCGACGGCCTCGAGGTAGGTGCGCGCCGCGTCGTCGGCGGGGAAGACCGTCGCGGTGGCGCCCAGCTCGGCACCCATGTTCGCGATGACGTGGCGGTCCATCGCGGTCAGCTGCTTCAGCCCGTCGCCGTGGTATTCGATGACGCGGCCGACGCCGCCCTTGACGCCGTGGCGGCGCAGCATCTCCAGCACCACGTCCTTGGCGCTGACCCAGTCCGGCAGCGACCCGGTCAGCTCCACGCCCCAGATCTCCGGGGTCGAGACGTACAGCGGCTGGCCGGCCATCGCCATCGCGATCTCGAGGCCGCCGACGCCGATGGCGAGCATCCCCAGCGCGCCGGCCGCGCAGGTGTGGGAGTCGGAGCCGATCAGCAGCGCGCCGGGACGACCGAAGTGGGCCTGGTGGACGGGATGGGAGACCCCGTTGCCGGCCTTCGAGAACCACAGGCCGAAGCGCTCGGCCGCGGACTGCAGGAACAGGTGGTCGTCGGGGTTCTTCTCGTCGGTCTGCAGGAGGTTGTGGTCGACGTACTGGACCGACAGCTCGGTGCGGATCCGGTCCAGGCCCATCGCCTCGAGCTCGAGCATCACCATGGTGCCGGTGGCGTCCTGGGTGAGCGTCTGGTCGACCCGCAGGCCGATCTCGGAACCCGGGTCGAGCGATCCCTCGACGAGGTGTGCGGCGATGAGCTTCTGTGCGACGTTGCGTGCCAAGGGGCTGCCCTCCAGAGGATTGCGGCCGACGCCGATCCGGCGACGGACCTCCCGCCACCATAGGCCGGAAAGGACGCGGGCGCACGAGCACGTGGCATCTGCGCGGGGGAGGCCGTGGCCCCCCGGCTCGCGCGTGCGTCCACCTCGCGGGCGTCTGTTTGCGCTCCGCGCGTATCCCTGTAACCTCACCGCCATGCAGAACCGTTGGTTTACCTATGTGCAGTCGGCCCTGGAGGGGCCGGCGACCACGTAGCGTCACCAACCCCTTCAGAGCCGACCGGGCAGAGCAGATGCTCTGCCCTTCGCCATTCCCGGCGGGCTCTGCAGCGGGTTCGCCCTGATTCCAGGACAGGACCCATGACCGTTCTCGACACCGCCCCCACCGCCGTTCCCGGCGTGCGCACGGCATCCCCCGCCGCCCCCGGCACGGGCGCCACGGCCCCCACCACCGCTCCCGACCGCCACATCGCGAACTACACGCCGCTGCCCACCCCGGCCGAGCTCCTCGCCGAGCTGCCGCTGGATCCCGACCGTGCCGAGCTGGTCGCGCGCAGCCGGGACGCGATCCGCGACGTGCTCGACGGCTCCGACGACCGCCTGCTGGTGCTCGTCGGCCCCTGCTCGATCCACGACCCCGACGCCGGCCTCGAATACGCCCGCCTGCTCGCCGACGCGCAGGAGGACCTGAGCGGCGACCTGCTGCTGGTGATGCGCACCTACTTCGAGAAGCCGCGCACCACCGTCGGCTGGAAGGGCCTGATCAACGACCCGCATCTGAACGGCAGCCATGACATCGCCACCGGTCTGCGCGCGGCGCGTGCTTTCCTGCGGGACGTCACCGCGCTCGGTCTGCCCTGCGCGACCGAGTTCCTCGAGCCGATCAGCCCGCAGTACATCGCTGACCTCATCAGCTGGGGCGCGATCGGGGCCCGGACCACCGAGAGCCAGATCCACCGCCAGCTCGCCTCGGGGTTGTCGATGCCGATCGGCTTCAAGAACGGCACCGACGGCGACATCCAGGTCGCACTCGACGCGGTCGCGGCGGTCTCGGCCCCACAGGCCTTCCTCGGCATCGGGGCCGACGGGCGGGCGAGCCTGGTGTCCACCACCGGTAACCCGGACGTCTCCCTCATCCTGCGCGGCGGGTCGACCGGCGCGAACTGGGGCCCGGGACCCGTGCGCGCCGCTGCCGAGCGCCTGACCGAGCAGGGCCTCGCCCCGCGCCTGCTCATCGACGCCAGCCACGGCAACAGCGGCAAGGACCATCGGCGTCAGGCGGAGGTCGCCGCCTCGCTGGCCGATCAGGTCGCCGTCGACGGCGCGGCGATCGCCGGGATCATGCTCGAGAGCAATCTCGTCGCCGGCGCGCAGAGCCTCGACGTCGACGCCGGACCCGCCGAGCTCGTCCGTGGGCAGTCCGTCACCGACAAGTGCATGGACTGGGAGGTCTCCGACGGGGTGCTGCGCGCGCTCGCCGGGGGAGTGCGGCGGCGCCGGGTCGCGCGGGCGCGGTGAGCCCCGGGGCCGGGCCGGGATGAACCGCAGAAGCGGGACGTGAGAGGCACGGCGCGACGCATGGTGACAGCCCGTTCCGCTGGCGTCCCGGATCTGCCGGCCGGGGGCCGCGCCGGGTCGTCTCAGCCTGCCCGATGCATAGTGCGCGAGATCGTCTCGCGGACCCGGCCGGCCATCCCCGGTCCGTCGACCGCTCGACGCCCGGCGACCTGGAGCGGGATGAATTCGGGCCAGTTCGGGCCGAAGTTCAGCAGGCGCTGGAGGTCGGGCGCCGGATCGACCCTCACTCCGGCCAGTTCCTCGTAGGCGTCGAGGAACCGCATCGCGGCATCCGCGGAGAACAGCACGGCGAGGTTGAGCCGGCAATGGCCGACATCCAGTCCGCGGTCCGCGAGACCGACGGTGGGCCAGTCCACCACCGCCGAGATGCACTCGCCCTGCCAGAGCACGTTGAAGTGCTGGTAGTCGCCATGGCTGAGCACGGCGCGAGCGGGATCGGTGGGCCGCGCGGCGAGCTCGCGGGCGGCGCGGGCGAGCCCCGGGTCGCCGCCCTGTTCCAGCCAGGACAACTCGGAGGAGGCCCACAGCTCGCAGGGGCCGAGCATCGGCGGCGGCACGGCGTGGATCCGTGTGAGCATCGCGGCGAGCCGGCGCACCCAGGCGCGCAGGTCGAGGGGAGCGAGTTCCACCTGGCCGGGCAGGAAGCGGGTGAGCGTCGTCGGTCGCCCGGAGGTGGCCCCTTCGGCATCGGCAACGAGCAGCGACGGGATCGGTAGGTCGGCGCCAGCCACGGCGTCCAGTCCGGCCGTCTCGCGGCGGACCATGTCGTGCTCCCAGGTCCTGTCCCCGGACCAGCGCCGCACGACGACGTCACCGTGGCCGTCCGCGCGCCGCAGTTGCAGCATCTGCCCGGTGATGCCGCCGATCAGCGGACGCACCAGCGAGACCTCGCCGATGAGGGGGGAGAGCCAGGCGCGCAGCGCAGGATCGAGGTCCCAGGCATCGGAGGTCGAGGGCATGCGGCAGAGACTGTCAGAGGCGCCCGAGGGGCTCAACTGCATTCCGGGCCGCTGGAGCTCTCTCCCGGACAGGACCTGTCCTCGCCACTTCCTACGGTGGGAGGACGAAGCGGCTCGGGCATCGGGTCGCGCCCTCTCAGAAGGAGAACTCACGTGTCCGCATCCCTGTCCGTCTTCACCCTGTACCGCGATCCGATGGCGGCCGTGTCCTGGCTCGTCGAGGCCTTCGGCTTCGAGGTGGTCAACAGCTTCGGTGCCGAGGAGGGGACGATCGATCACGCCGAACTGCGACTCGGCGACGCGGTCGTCATGGTGCAGGCCGCCCTCGACGGTCAGGGCCCCGCGCCCGAGGCGGAGGGCTCGACCAGCCGCGCGCCCGTGCTCTCGCTCGACGACGAGGCGTCCGTCGGCGCCCTGTACGAGCGGGTCAGCGCCGCCGGTGCCCGCACCCTGCACGCCCCGGGGACGACGCCCTGGGGCAACTATCGCTTCGAGGTGCTCGACCCCGAGGGGCACCAGTGGTCGGTGGGCAGCTACCGGCCCGGCATGTCCTGGTGAGGGAATAGCGCGGCGCCCGGGGTCGTTGAAGTGCGGCCCGCGCAGGATCCGCCGCTGCCGTCCCCTCCTCAGGAGAAACCATCCCCGAGCACACCGTCGCCCTTCCCACTCTTTCCGCGCAGGTCCAGCGCCTCATCGACCTCGACGTGCCCACCCGCGCCGACCTCTCCGACGAGGCGTTGCGGGCGGCCGTCGCGCAGTGGGGGAGCGACCGTACCGATGCCCTGCTCGCGATCCGTCCGGACCTCGCGCCCCCGTCGGCCCTCGCTCCGCTGCTGCGCCGCGGCGACAAGCCCGGGTTCGTGGTCGAGGACATGACCGACGTCGACCGCTTCGCCCCGACCGGGGTCGAACTGACCGGTGAGGCGCTCTACCTGGTCGAGGGCCTCGACCACGGGGACGACTTCGAGAACGCCTCACCCGCGGAGGCGCTCGCCGAGCTCACCACCCGCGGGCGCACCCCGCTGCTGCTGAGCGAGGGCATCCACTGGGTGCTCCAACAGCCGGAGGCGCTCGAGCGCAACCACTGCTTCATGACCATCGGCTCCCGCATGACGACGGCGACCGGGAAGCTCGACTCCCGCACGCCGGCGCTGTGGATCAGCAATGGCACCGGACGCGACGGGAAGGAGCGCAAGGACTCACCGAAGCTCGGCTGGTGCTGGTGGAACAACCGCCACACCTGGCTCGGCATCGCTTCAGCAGCGGGGCGCTCGGGCGGCTGACCGCGTCGGCCCGGGGATCAGCTGTCGACCCCGTCGGACGTGTCGCTCAGAGCAGTGCTGAGCAGCACATCCGACGGGGTCGATCGCCGGTGGCTGCGTGGAGCACGCGGTCGGTCGCCCGATACCAGGCGCTGCTCCAGGCTCCGAGACGGCCGTCCTCGCCGAGCGCCGTCGCGACCTGCGTCACGGGGTGGAGGCCGAGTGGCGGCGCGCTGTACGGTCCACCTCATGACCTCGACCGCTGCACCCACGTGGTGGGAGGACCATCAGGCGTTCCTGCGCGAGGCCGCCGCCGCGGATCCCTCCTACGAGGATCCGTTGCTGTCCGACGACATCCTTGCTCTGCTCGACGAGGTCGAGGGCGAGTTCGCCGAGACCGGCGCCGGCACCCCTGGTTGGGAGGACCCACACCTCCGAGCAGACGGCGGGACCCGCGGCAGCCGCGACGAGGAGTACAGCCGCTGCCTCGAACCCGGCAAGTACCGGATCCTGTGGACCCGCGCCGAGGCGTGGATCCGCGTGCTCACCGCTCGCGGCTGGGCCGAGGCGGTCAGCGTCGAGGACGGTGGACAGCTCGAGTGGGCCTCGCCGCCGTTCGTGTCACCCCATCGCGCCACCGTGCTGCACCCCCTCCGGCGGGACGCAGAGCCCCTCGTGCTCGCCCGGACAGCTCCGGACGATGCGACCGGCAGCACGGATCTCCGCGGCGAGGACGCTGAGGTCCCGGGCCTCGTCGTCGGTTTCGGTGATCCCCCGCTGCCGGTGAACACCACGCCGGACTGCGGGTGCGACGCCTGCGATTCCGGTTCCGGTGATCTGCTCGAGGACCTCGACCGGACGATCCTCTCGATCGTCGACGGCTCCTTCGAGGTCGTCGCGACGGCAGAGGGCACCTCGCGACGCACGTCCTTCGGTGCCGAGGAGGACGGACCCGGCGGAGGTGACCCGGTGTCCGTACGAGTCACTGCCGGGCCCTGGGCGGAGGGCTGGATCCCGCGACCGATGCGCGCGACGAGCGACCCGCTGGAGTCCGCCTGGGCCGACGAGATGCTGCGCGAGGCGTGGCCCACGCGCCTGCTCGATGCCGTCATCCACGCCCTCCCGCCGCCGTGCGCCGCCCGGATCGACCGCCTCCGCCCCGGGCACTCTGTGTCGGTGACCTCGAGCCTGTACATCCGCTACGCCCCGGAGACCACGGCACCGCTCGACGCCCTGGAGACCGTGCCCGCCGGGTACCGCCGCCTCCACCGCAGCGCCGTGGTCACGGGCACGAGCTTCGAGGAAGCCGCCACCGCGGTGCTGACCTGGACGCTGCAGCATCGCGCGGGCATGGGAGTCATCGCGTCGCAGTCCCCGGTCGAAGTGGGCACGGAAGCACGACTGCGACTGGGCATCGCCCCGTTCACGATCACCGCCCCGTGCCGGGTGCTGCAGGTGATCGACGAGCCGGACCGGCAGGGTTTCACCTACGGCACCCTGCCCGGGCATCCGGAGTCCGGGATCGAGCAGTTCACGGTGACCCGCACCGCGACCGGGCTCGTGCGCGTCCACCTCGACGCCGTCTCCCGTCCCGCCACCTGGTACGCCCGTTTCGGCGCGCCTATCACCCGGATCGCCCAGGAGATCGCCACCCGCCGCTACCTCCGCGCCCTGTCCACGCCGCCCGCTCGATGAGGAGCCCGCCATGCCCGCCACCCTGATCCGCTCGAACACGCCGTCCGACGTCGACTGACGGCACCCCAGGAGCACACATGTTCACCGGCCTCAGCGCCTTCCCGCTCACCCCGCTGCGCGACGACCAGGTCGATCTCGCCGCCTACGGGCGGCTGATCGATCGCCTGGTCGCCGCCGACGTCGACTCGATCAGCGCGCTCGGCTCTACCGGCTCCTACGCCTATCTCGACCGGGCCGAACGACGGGAAGTGGCCGCCGCGACCGTCGAGCACGCGGGCCGGGTCCCGGTGCTCATCGGCGTCGGCGCCCTGCGCACCTCGCAGGTGCGAGCGCTGGCCGCCGACGCCCAGGAGGTCGGTGCCGACGCCGTGCTGCTCGCTCCGGTCAGTTACCAGGCGCTCACCGAGGACGATGTTGCCGGCCTCTACGAGGACGTCACCGCCGAGCTCTCGGTGCCCCTGGTCGTCTACGACAATCCCGGCACCACGCACTTCACGTTCACCCTCGACCTCTACGCGCACATCGCCTCGCTCCCGCACGTCGAGGCGATCAAGATCCCCCCGACCGCCGGCAGCGTGGCCGAGGTGCGCGAGCGGGTCCAGGAGATCCGCGCCGTGATCCCCGAGCAGGTGCGGCTCGGCATCTCCGGAGACGGCTTCGCAGCGACCGGACTCCTGGCCGGCTGTGACGCCTGGTTCAGCGTGCTCGGCGGTACCCTCCCGCACGCCATGGCCGAGATCGCCCGGCCGGCGCTGGCCGGGGACGACGCGGCGCTCGCCGAGTCCGAGCGCCTGGCGCCGCTATGGGAGCTCTTCTCCGAGTTCGGCAGCCTGCGCGTCACCGCCGCGATCGCCGAGCACCTCGGCCAGGTCGACGCACCCTGCCTGCCGCGACCGCTGCTCCGCCTCACCGGAGCCGCCCGCGACCGGGTGCGAGCGGCGGTCGAGGAACTGGGGCTGAGGGACTGACCGGTCGAGAGCAGGGTCGGTTCGCCGGTGACATCAGTGCACCGAGAAACCGCCGTCGACCGCGATCGACTGCCCGGTGACGTACGCGGAGGCCGGGCTCGCGAGGAACACCGCAGCGCCTGCGAAGT
Organism: Brachybacterium fresconis; assembly: GCF_017876515.1. NCBI lineage: Bacteria > Bacillati > Actinomycetota > Actinomycetes > Micrococcales > Dermabacteraceae > Brachybacterium > Brachybacterium fresconis. Next base: position 3,636,022 of record NZ_JAGIOC010000001.1, read on the forward strand.
CCTCCGGCTCTCCGTTGCGGCCGGAGAGCGTGCGCGCGGCGAGTGCTTCGACCCGGGCCGGATCTGCGCTGAGCCGACGATTCAGTGCGGTCTGCACGAACCCCGGGACCAGCACGTTCGCGGTCACGCCTCGCGGCGACCAGGCTTCCGCCTGTGAACGGGCCAGCGCCTCCACCGCGGCCTTCGAGACCCCGTAGGCGCCGCTGTCGGCGAAAGGTCGATGCGCCTGCTGCGAACTGAGGTGGATGAGTCGGCCGAAGCCGCGCGCCGCCATCGCCGGCGCCAGACGCTGACCGAGCACGAACGGCGCTTCCAGGTTCACCGCCATGGTGGCGTCCCAGGTGTCCTCGTCCAGTTCCGCCAGCGGCGGCCGCAGGTTGATCCCTGCGCTGCTGACCAGGATGTCCACGTCCCCAGCGGTCTCGGCGAGGGCGTGAGAACCGGCCCGGGTGGAGAGGTCGGCCCGGATCCCGTCGGCAGTGCCGCCGTCGGCCAGGATCGTCTCGACGGTCGCGGTGATCGTCGCCTCGGTGCGGGCGGCGATCAGCACCCGTGCCCCGGCTCCTGCGAGGGCGATCGCGATCGCCCGGCCGATACCGGAGCTTCCCCCGGTGACCAGGGCGGTGCGCCCGTCCAGGCCGAAAAGGGACTGAGGAGTGGGCGCGGAGGTCATTTCCCGAAGGTACCCAGTGGACGCCGTGCCCGGCCGCACCGGTCCGCGGGTCCGAACACCTGCCCCACGGCGGCGGGGAGTCGGTTACGGTGACCCCACATCGCGCGCGATGGTGACGCGACAGGTGCCGACGGCCGAGGACGGTCAAGGCCCCGCTCGTAGCCCCGTCGTGGACCCTTCCCCACCCCGACAGGACGGACCCGTGAACTCCCTGATCCTCGCAGTGGTCGGCGTCGGCATGATGATCGCCGGCTACCTGCTCTACAGCCGCTTCCTCGCCCGGCGCGTGTACAAGCTCGACGCCGCCTTCCGCACCCCATCCCATGAGCTCAGCGACGGCGTCGACTACGTCCCCACCAACAAGTTCATCCTGTGGGGACACCATTTCACCTCGGTGGCCGGCGCCGCGCCCATCGTCGGCCCCGCCGTCGCGGTGATCTGGGGCTGGCTGCCCGCCTTCCTCTGGGTCACGCTCGGCACCGTCTTCTTCGCCGGCATGCACGATCTCGGCGCCCTGTGGGCCTCGGTGCGCAACCGCGGCCAGTCCATCGGCGCGCTGTCGGCCCGCTACATCGGCAAGCGCGGCAGCCGGCTGTTCCTGGTGGTCATCTTCCTGCTGCTGCTCATGGTCAATGCCGCCTTCGCCGTGGTGATCGCCGGACTGCTGGTCTCCACCCCCACGGCCGTCATCCCCACCTGGGGCGCACTCGTGGTGGCCGTGCTCATCGGTCAGGCGATATACCGCCTGAAGTGGAACCTGCCCCTGGTCTCGGTCGTCGGCGTCGCAGCCCTGTACGGGCTGATCCTGCTCGGCGACCGCCTCCCGGTGGTGCTGCCGGACTCGGTGCTGGGGCTGTCCCCGGAGGCGTTCTGGATCATCGTGCTGTTCATCTATGCCGCGATCGCCTCGACGCTGCCGGTGTGGGTGCTGCTGCAGCCGCGCGACTACATCAACGGCCTGCAGCTGTTCATCGGCCTGGGCCTGCTGTACGGCTCGGTGCTGATCTTCCGGCCCGAGATCGTCGCCCCGTCGTTCAACACGAACGTGCCCGAGGGGACGCCGGGTCTGATGCCGCTGCTGTTCGTGACCATCGCCTGCGGCGCCATCTCCGGCTTCCACGGCATCGTCTCCTCCGGCACCTCCGCCAAGCAGCTGGACAAGGAGACCGATGCCCGCTTCGTCGGCTACTTCGGCGCCGTCGGCGAGGGGCTGCTGGCCCTCGGCGCGATCATCGCCACCACCGCCGGGTTCCGCACCCTGGCCGACTGGGAGGAGGTCTACAGCGCCTTCAACGAGGGCGGCGTCGCGGCCTTCGTGACCGGCGGCGGGTCGATCCTCAACCAGGGCCTGGGGATCCCAACCTCGCTGTCGGCGACCATCCTGGCCACCATGGCGGTGCTGTTCGCGGCCACCACCATGGACACCGGCGTGCGCCTGCAGCGCTTCGTGGTCCAGGAGATCGGCGACGTGATCGGCGTGAAGCTCGGCACCATCGTGGCCACGGCGATCGTGCTGGTGGTGTGCCTGGCGCTCACGTTCAGCGCAGGGGCCGACGGCTCCGGCGGCATGCTCATCTGGCCGCTGTTCGGCACCACGAACCAGATCATGGCGGGATTGACCCTGGCGATCCTCGCGGTGATGCTGATGCGCAAGCGCCGCCCCGTGCTGCCGATCATGATCCCGCTGGTGTTCGTGCTGTTCATCAGCGTGTACGCCCTGATCATCCAGCTCGGCGGGTTCATCGCCGAGGGCAACTGGCTGCTGCTGGTGCTGGACGTGATCATCCTGATCGCCGCGGTCTGGGTGATCGTCGAATCCGCGGTCGCACTGAATCGTGCCCGTCATGCCGAGCCCGAGCCCGACGACGAGGACGAGCGCGACTCGGTGAACGCCGGCGGGAGCTCCCAGGAGTGAGCCCCGCCCCTCAGCGCCGCCCCGCCGGCGGGTTCCCGGACGACCTGACCGACGGGGCGGTTTCCCGCCCGGTCGGCTCCGACGGGGCGGTTTCCCGCCCGGACGGCTCCGAGGGGGCGACGCACGACGGAGCCGCGCCGCGCACCGTGGCTCCCGACGGGGCGGCTCCCACCGGGGGAGCGCCCCGAGCGGAGGCTTCCCGCCCCGGCCTCCGCGAACGCTGGCGGGCGTTCAGCGCGGGCCTGCACGAGTTCTACGTCGGCCCCTACCGGCGCACGTTCGCCAAGGCCCAGCGGGACGAGGACGACCTGTTCCGGATGCTGGTGATGAGCGAGATGCTCGGAGTGCCCAACCCCGCCTCCTACTACACGATCGAGCTGCTGCCGGTGCTCTACGACGGCTTCCACGACTGGCACCGCCGCATGGGCATGGAGCGCTCGCCCCTGGAGAACTACCGATGCTGCTGAACCTCGCCGCGGAGCGCCGCGTGCTGTTCCTGGGCGGCAAGGGAGGGGTCGGCAAGACCACGGTCGCCTCCGCGCTCGCCCTGCACGCCGCCCGCGAGGGCCGTCGGGCCCTGGTGGTCTCCACCGACCCCGCCCACAACCTCGGACACCTCTGGGACCAGAAGGTCGGGGACCGCCTCACCCGCCTCGGCGACGGGGCCGGCGGGCGGCTGTCCGGGATCGAGATCGACCCCGACGCCAGCACCGACCAGCACCTGAAGGACGTCGCCCGGACCCTGCGCAAACTGATGCCCGAGAACTTAGCGGGCGAGGTCGACAAGCACATGGAGCTCTCCCGTCGCTCCCCGGGCACTCACGAGGCCGCGGTGCTGGAGCGGATGACGGAGCTGGTCGAGACCGGCATGGACCGCTTCGACCTGGTCGTCTTCGACACCGCGCCTTCGGGGCACACCGCGCGGCTGATGGCGCTGCCCGAGCTGATGACCGCCTGGACCGACGGTCTGCTGGCCCGGCGCGAGAAGTCCCAGAAGCTCGGCGCGGCGATGCGCGGGCTCGACGGGGACCGCGGGAAGGCCGTGCTCGGCTCGAGTGCCCCGCGCGATCCGGTCGAGGAGCGCGACGAGGAGATCCGTTCGATCCTGCTGCGCCGCCGGGATCGCCTGGCGGGGCTGCGGGAGGTGCTCACCGACCGCGCGAGGACGTCGTTCGCCATCGTGCTGGCCGCCGAGCGGCTGCCGGTGCTGGAAACCATCGCCCTGCACGAGGAGCTCACCCGCACCGGCGTCGACGTCGGCGGCCTCGTGGTCAACAAGCGCTCCCCGGCCGATCGCGGGGACTTCCTCGCCCGCCGCCACGCCGTCGAGGAGGAGCACCTCGGAACCCTCCGCACGGCACTGCCCGAGGTGCCGCTGCAGCAGATCCCGTTGAAGGAGGAGGACGTCGTCGGGCCCGCGGCCCTGGAGCGGTTCGCGCGAAAGCTATGAGTGCGCAGCAGTTGTGAGGATGGGACGGACCACGAGCGGCACCGGGAGGCGATGGCGACGCGACAGCACCATCAGGCGGAGACCACGAGGGGCCCGGAGCGGCATGCCGCCGGGCCGACCACGGACGAGCAGGTGGCCGACTGGGTGCGCGCGCTCGGGGTTCCCGGCTTCATCGACCTGCACGTCCACTTCATGCCCGACAGCGTCCAGCAGAAGGTGTGGGACTACTTCGATGCCCTTCCCGAGCACGGCGAGCACGCCTGGCCGATCACCTATCGCGGCAGCGAGCAGGCACGTCTCGACCGCCTGCGGCACCTCGGCGTCACCGCGTTCACGACGCTGAACTACGCGCACCGGCCGGGCATGGCCGATTGGCTGAACGAGTACTCCGCCCGCATGGCGGCGGCCCATCCCGACGTGATCCCCTCGGGGACCTTCCACGCCGAGCCTGACGCCGGGGCTGTCGTGGCGCGCGCCCTGGCGCATGGGGCCGAGGTCTTCAAGGTCCACCTCGCCGTCGGTGGCTTCGACCCCCTCGGCCCAGAGCTCACACCGGCCTGGGAACAGCTGGTCGAGACCCGCACCCCGACGGTCATCCATTGCGGCAGCGGGCCGCACGGCGGCGCGCACACCGGCCCCGCGCCGATCCGCGCCCTTCTCGCACGGCACCCCGACCTGGTGCTCGTCATCGCCCACGCCGGGCTTCCCGAGTACCAGCAGTTCGCGGACCTCGCCCTCGAGCATCCCGGCGTCCACCTCGACACCACTATGGTGGCCACCGACTACATGAACGCCCTGTTCCCGATGCCGCCCGACTACCCGCGCACCCTCGCACGCCTCGACGGAAAGGTCGTGCTCGGCACCGATTTTCCGAGCATCCCGTACTCCTACGCGCATCAGCTGCAGGCGCTCGCCGGTCTCGGGCTCGGCGCGAACTGGCTCGCCGACGCCCTGTGGCACACACCGAACCGCCTGCTCCGCCGCAATGCGATGGAGGGGCCCGTTCCCGCCGAGGGGTCGACGGGCGGCACCGGCGAGGTGTCGACGCGCCGTCCAGCTCCGTGACCTGATGTCCCTCCTGCCATTCGGTCGGCGCCCTGGACGCCACGCGCGGCGGGACGGATACTCGGAGCCCACCGACTCCGACGAGCTCACGGGAGAGTGACCATGGAACATCGTCTGCTGGGACACAGCGGGACCTCCGTCTCGGTGCAGACGCTGGGCACGATGACCTTCGGCGCCGAAGCCGACGAGTCCGCGTCGCACGAGATCATCACCGCCTACGTCGAGGGCGGCGGGAACATGCTGGACACGGCCGACGTGTACAGCCGCGGCGTCTCCGAGGAGATCATCGGCCGCTGGCTCGCCGCGCACCCCACCGAGGCCGATCAGGTCGTGATCGCCACCAAGGGCCGGGCCGCGATGGGCGAGGGACCCAACGACGTCGGCCTCTCGAGGCGCCACCTGCGCCGAGCCCTCGACGCCTCCCTGCGACGTCTCGGGGTGGAGCACATCGACCTCTACCAGATGCACGCCTTCGACGCGCTGACCCCGCTCGAGGAGACGCTGGGCTTCCTCGCCGAGGCGATCGCGAGCGGGAAGATCTCCTACTACGGCTTCTCGAACTACCTGGGCTGGCAGCTCACCAAGGCGGTGCACCTGGCGCGCTCGCACGGGTGGCCGACGCCGGTGACCCTGCAGCCGCAGTACAACCTGCTGGTGCGCGACATCGAGCACGAGATCGTGCCGGCCAGCCTCGACGCCGGCATGGGCCTGCTGCCCTGGTCGCCGCTGGCCGGCGGCTGGCTGAGCGGGAAATACGAGCGGGACGTGACGCCGACGGGCGCGACCCGGCTGGGCGAGAACCCCCAGCGCGGCATGGAGGCCTGGGAGAAGCGCAACGCGGACGAGCGCACCTGGGACACCCTGGACGTCGTCCGGGCGGTCGCCGACGCGCACCGTGCCTCGCCCTCGCAAGTGGCCCTGGCCTGGGCGACCGCGCAGCCCGCCGTGACCTCGGTGATCATCGGGGCCCGCACCGTCGAGCAGCTGCACGACAACATGGGCGCCTCCGGGATCGAGCTGAGCGACGAGGAGCTCACGCGCCTCGGCGAGGTCAGCGCACCGACCATGGACGACTACCCGTACGGAGCTGCCGGGATCCGGCAGCGTCACCGCGCTGTGGTGCAGGGGACGTAGACGCTGCGGCGGAGCAGGCCCCGGGACGAACTGGCGGCGAGGAGGGCATGAAAGGTCGAACAGTTCGTGGTGGAGGCGCTCGACCCCCGGGGCCGAGCGCACCGGCACCCGCGCTCATCGATCCACGCCCCGGAAGTCCCACCGGGAGAGGTCCTCGCCCAGCGGATCGGGGTGGCGCTGCGGCGGCACCTCCTGCGTGCTGGTGATCTCGAGGATCCGATCGGTGCGGAAACCCCGCACGCCGCCTCGCAGGCGGCACCAGCCCACCAGGATCCAGCCGCCGCGCACGGTGATCAGCCCCAGCGGCTCGACGGCCCGCCGGGTCCGCTCGCCGGTCTCGGGACGCGTGTACTCGAGCACCACCACCCGGGGATCCTCCAGCACCGATCGCACCACCTCGGCGATGCGCGGATCCGTCGGGCCCTCCGGCGCCATCGCCGCGACCCGGGCCGCCAGCGCGCGGGATCGCTGGCGACGCTCGGGCGGCATCGACCCGAGCACCTTGTCCATCGCCCGGGTCGCGTCCTCGGCGAAGGGTGATCCCATCATGACGCTGAGCCCGGCCGCGACCGCGGTCGTCTCGGCCGGGGTGAAGGCCAGCGGCGGCAGCGAGTAGTCCCGACGGATCGCGTATCCGCCGGTGCGTCCGGGAACGGCGTACAGCGGCACGCCGGCCTCCTGCAGAGCGCGCACATCCCGCTCGATCGTGCGCGTGCTGACGTCGAACCGGGCGGCCAGCCGCGGCACGGAGACCGGGCGCTCGGCATTCGCGCGCAGCACGTCGAGCAGAGCGTGGTGCCGTTCGCTGCGTCGCATCGACCCAGCGTAGGGAGCCGGTGCCCGCGGTGGAAGATCCTCCTGCGAAAACCCCGACACACGGCTGTCGCCGGTGCGGCGGATCCTGAGGCCTCATCACCCCGCATAGCGAAAGAATGTTCCATGACCAGTCCGAACATGTTCATCACGTACGTCAGTGACGTCGCCCGCACGGTCGGTTTCTACCGACAGCTCTTCGGGATCACCCCGGAGTTCTTCCCGAGCCCCGGATTCGCGACCTTCGCCCTCGGGGGAGGGGTCGACCTCGCTCTGTGGTCCGCCCATGACGTCGCGCTCGCCGACGACGTCGTGCGCACCAGCGAGGTCTGCCTGTGCCTGCCCGGCGGCGCCGAGGCGATCGAGGCGCAGCTGAACACCTGGGCCGACCTCGGCGTCACCGTCCTCGAGCCGCCGCACGACGCGGTCTTCGGCCGCACCGCCGTCGTCGCCGACCCCGACGGGAACCGCATCCGGATCGCACCCGTCGACTGATGATCACCCGTCGTCCGCCCCGCCGTGTCCGCGGCGGCGGGGCGGACCGGGGACCGGACTGCTGTCACTCACACTGCAGCACCTCGCCGGGCCGCACGATGGGCGGCGAAGAACCGTCGGACGCTCGGCGGCGCCCACAGCAGCGCCACCATGAGCACGTGCAGGATGTCGGTCGGGATCACGACGGCCAGGTACATCCCGCCCATCGTCGCGGAGTACAGGCTGCCGGCGGTGGCGACCACCAGGTACACGGTCAGCGTGATCCGCGCCCAGTGGCGGCCGCGGAGGATCTTCGGGGTCAGCCACAGCAGCAGGATGACGTCCACCAGATGCAGCACGATCGCGTAGGCGAGGACGAAGACGACGACCCATCCCATCCACTCCTCGCTCAGCGTGCCGGGCGTCTCGCGCTCGATCGCCGCGACCAGCTCGGTGCGCTTGACGAGCATGAGCACGGGAAGGCCGACGAGCAGCACGATGCTGGCACCGATGCCGACCACCAGCCAGCGCAGCGCGGCGGGAGCCCGTGGGGGAGGGTCGTGCCGGTCGGAGCCGGAGTGGGCGGTGGTCGGGGTGAGATCAGGTGATGACATGGTGTGCTCCTCGGTGCGGTGCGGTGCGGTGCGGTGCGGTGCGGTGATCCGGGTGAAGGTCTTCGGGGCTCAGTCGGCTCGTAGGCTCAGACGGTGAGGGTCAGCGGCACCCCGATCAGGCGGTAGAACACGGCGACCGCCACGAATGCGCAGGCCGAGGCGGTCACGACGCCGTAGAGCACCCGTCCCCGCGGGCTCCACCATCCACGCACCCACGCCAGGATCGCGAGGACGAGCATCGCCGGCGCCACCAGGGCCAGGACCGACATCGTGTTCAGGGCGATCGACAGCGCCGGGCTCCCTGTCAGGGGGATCTGCGCGAGCAGGTTCGCGTCGGCCGTGACGATCACGAACCCGACCGCGAAGACCACCGTGCACAGCCCGGCGATCCAGGCCAGCACCTGCGCGATCCGCGCTCCGACGGGCGGCGTCCCGGCGGGCGAGGTGACGCGGCCTCCGCGTCTCCCGACGACCAGTCGCACGGGCAGGACGACGAATGCCGCCAGCAGCACGGCGGCGGACACGGCGAGCACCGCCAGGTGCAGCGCCGGGGACTGATACCAGGGGAGGGGCTCGAAGGAGCTCGACGGCATCTGGGTGGTCACCAGGTCTCCGGAGCCGGTGACTCCCAGCTCGGCCCCGCCGCCCTCGAGGACGAAGCGGTCCGGCGCGGTCGCCACCCAGGTCTGCGCGGTCACGTCGGGGTCGTGGGAGAGGCCGACGGTGGTGATGCGCCCCGGTCCGACGGCCTCCACCGTCACCGGCGCGGTCAGCGAGGAGACCTTGGTGAAGTTTGCGTGCGACGTGCGCGCCGAGCGATACGTGCCGGCGACGGCCTCGCTCGCCTCCTGCCCCGATGTCGCTGCGGCGGCGTCGCCGGGAGGGGTCGAGTCGCCGGGCGAGGCCCCGTCGCCGACCTCGAAGGCCTCCGCGACCACGGCGCGGACCAGCTCCTCGCCGCCCCAGAAGGCGGCCTGATCCGTCCCGTCCCCGGTGTAGGCGACGTGGATGCCGAGACCGTGCTGAGGCAGCAGCGCCATGTTGTGGTGGGTGCCCGGCTGATCGCCGTCCTTGGTCACCACCTGCTGGCCGTGCATCGAGCGCTGCTCCCAGGCGTATCCCATGCCCGGCAGATCCGGGTGGGCGGAGAACTGCTCCTGCTGCATCACGGAGGGGACGTCGGCTCCGAGCGGAGAGTCCGCCTCCAGCTGGGCGATCATGAAGCGGCCCATGTCCGCTCCGGTGGTGAGCACATCGGGACCGGCCGGAGTGGCCGGGCTGAGCTGGGCGCCGGCCCGGGTCTGCCCGTCCTCGGTCGGGCGGTACCCGGGTGCGACCGTCGTCACCTCGTCGGTGGGGTGCGGCTGGCCGACGGAGGTGTGGGTCATGCCGGCGGGTTCGAGCACGTGCTCGGCGACGTACTCGGAGAAGTCCTGTCCCGAGGCGATCTGGACCAGGCGCCCGGCCAGCACGTAGTCGAAGTTGTTGTAGGCGACCAGCTCGCCGGGCGGACGCACCCGGGAGGGCAGCTCGTGCGCCGTGAACTCCGCCAGGCTCGGCAGCTCCTGTCGGTCCCACTGCGACCAGCCGTACACGTCGTCGTCGAAGCCGGCGGAGTAGGTCAGCAGATGGTGCAGGGTCACGGGGTGCCCGGGGTAGGTCTCGGGGATCTCGAGGTCGGTGAGGTATTGGTTCACGTCCGCGTGGAGGTCCAGCTCGCCCTGCTCGACGAGCTGCAGGACCGCGGTCGCCGTGAAGAGCTTCGCGATCGACCCGGTGTAGACGCCCGTGCGATCGGGGTCCATGGCCGTGTGCGCGTGGGGATCGGCCTCGCCGTAGCCCGAGGAGAACACGGTCTCGCCCGCGGCCACCACGGTCACCACGGCGCCGGGGATCTGCCCCTCGGCCAGCTGCGCGGGGACCAGCTCGTCGAGCAGCGGGCCCACGCCCTCCAGCTCGGGCCCGCGCCGACCGGGATCGGCGGCGGCGACCCCTGGGGCGCACAGCATCGCCACCGCGGCAAGGGCGAGGAGGAGGACGAGGGGGCGACGACGAGGGATATCTTGGTGGTACGACTGTGTTCTCACGGTCGTGAACGTACCAACGCCCCAGGGCGGGGGCAAGGAATATCCTCCGGACGGAGGAGTCAGGCCGCCAGAGAGTCCAGATGGGCGCGCAGCAGGCGCCGGGCCCCGTCCGGATCGCCGTCGCCCCCCTCGAACACCAGGTGCATCGCGAGCCCGTCGAGCAGGGCGTGCAGGCGCCGCGCCTCGAGCTCGAGATCGGCCCCGGGGGCGAGATCCGAGCCGTTGTCCAAGGCGCCGATGAGGTTCCGGCAGCTCCTCCGCAACGCCGCCTGGGCCTCCTCCCGCAGTGGGATGAGCTCTGGGTTCGCCCTGGCCGCCATGAACAGGCTGAGGTAGACCTCCATCTCGGCGCAGCGTTCCGGGTCCAGCGGCAGGAACTGGGCGGCGACCGCCTCGACGCCTCGACGGTCGGCCACGGGGAGCATGGGCTCGACGCGACGGCCGACGCGGTCCAGCACCAGCTGCAGCGAGAACGCCAGCAGCTCGTCCTGGCTGGAGAACACGTGGCGCAGCGAGCTCACGGTGAGCCCCGCCTCCGTGGCGACGCTGCGCACCGAGACCCGCCCGACGCCGTCCCGGAGCAGGACCCGCCAGGCGGCCTCGGCGAGCTCCTCGCGGCGGCGGGCATGGTCGATCAGCTTCGGCATGGGATCACCGTAGCGACACGGCCGTGCCACCACAATTTCGCGGTGCGGTGCGGTGCGGTGCGGTGCGGTGCGGTGCGGTGCGGTGCGGTGCGGCGGGGTGGGGTGCGGCGTGTGCACTGTGCGCAGCGCCGACGATCGGGTGCGCGGCGCGCTGCGTCACCGTTGCACAGATGGCGTTTCGGAGCCCCGAGAGCGCCGCGAACGCAACGGTGGGCACCTTTGGGCGCAATGGTGGGCACCCTCGGACGCAACGGTGGGCACCCCCGGTGCGGTTCCGCGTGCCCCTCGTCGTACTCCCTGCCCGCGCCGCCTGCGCCACTGGTCCGCCGGTCTGCCGCCGGCGCCGCTGCTCAGGCGGTGCCGGCGGCCGGGGCCTGCGTCGACTCGTCGGCAGCGGGACCCTGCTCGGCGGGATTCGCCCGCAGCGTGAGCGCCAGGCCCACGGCGATCGTGGTCATCACGCCTCCGAAGGCGAACGCCCAGCCGACGCCGCTGGCCTGGGCAACCTGCGCCGCGGCCCCGGACTCCGTCGCGACGACCGCACCGAGCGTGAGCAGGGCGATGAACACCGCGGTGCCCAGTGCTCCGGCCAGCTGCTGGAGCGTGTTCAGGATCGCCGACCCGTGTCCGTACAGCTCGCGCGGCAGGGCACCCAGGGACAGCGCCATCAGCGGGGTCATGACCATGGCCATGCCGATGCCGAGCGGGACGTTCAGCGCGATGACCATGCCCTGGCCGGCATCGGCGTCCAGCAGGAACACCTCGAGCCAGCACACGATCGCCATCAGCGCCATGCCCGGGACCACGATCGGCCGCGGGCCCAGACGGTCGTACAGGGTGCCCACGAACGGGCCGAGCACACCGGAGGCGGCCGCACCGGGCAGCATCGTCAAGCCCACATCGAGGGTGGACATGCCCAGCGATCCGGTCATGTACAGCGGCAGCGCCACGACGGTGCCGAGCATGGTCGCGAAGCCCATCAGGATCACCACCACGGAGACGGTGAAGGTGCGCACCTGCAGGGGGCGCAGATCCAGCAGCGGCTCCTCGCCGCGGGTGCGCATGCGCACCTGGCGGGTGGAGAACACCGCGAGCGCGAGCACGCCGACGCCGGCCGCGATCAGCGGGATCAGGCGGGCCTCGCCCTCCACGATCTGGCTGATCGACGCCAGGGCGTAGATGACGCCGCCGAAGCCCACCGCGGAGAGGGCGACGGAGACGAGGTCCAGTCGCACCTTCTCCGGCTCGGTGTAGTTGCGCATGAACAGCAGCCCGATCACCAGGGCGACCACGATGATCGGCAGCATCATCACGAACAGCGAGTGCCAGGACCAGTGCTCCAGGATGAACCCGGAGATGGACGGGCCGAGCGCCGGGGCCGCCGAGATCACCACGCCCACCAGGCCCATCACCAGGCCGCGCTTCGAGATGGGGACCAGGGCCAGGACGGTGGTCATCAGCAGCGGCAGCACCATCGCGGTGCCGGCCGCCTGGATCACGCGAGCTCCCAGCAGCACCCCGAAGGTCGGTGCCAGCATCGCGATCGTCGTGCCGACCAGGAACAGTCCCATGGCGGTGAGGAAGACAGCGCGCACCGACAGGCGCTTCATGAGGAAGCCGGTGGTGGGGATGACCACGGCCATGGTGAGCATGAAGCCGGTCGAGAGCCACTGCGCGGTGACCGCGGAGATGGACAGGTCATCCATCAGGGTGGGCAGAGCGACCGACAGCAGCGTCTCGTTGAGGATCATCACGAAGGCGGAGACCACCAGGACGGCGATGATCGGCGCGACCTTGTAGGAGGCGGGCGCCCGGCCATCGGTGACAGTGGTGTCCGGATCGTCGGCGCCGTCGCGGGTGGCGGCCTCGGCCTCGGCGGAGGCGGCTCCGCCGGCGACGATTCCGGGAGACTCGACGGCTGGGAACTCGCCCGTGGGCTGACGGGTGGAGGTCATGGGGTGGCGTACTTTCTGCCTCGAGGGACCGGAGGGCCGGAACCCCTTCTCTCCGCGCGCGGGCGAAGCGGACGGGTCACCATCCGGCGCGGTCGACGGGCGGGGCCCGGAACCATGGAGATTCTTTCATGGACTGCAGGTTCCGGCCCTGTGAGGAGTGCCGCACTCGGGCGCCGTCAGCGGGACGCATTCGGGTGCCGGACCGAGGTGGTCCTGACGGGAGCGACGCCTCGGATCACATGTCCATCCTGTCGGACGTGTCGTTGAGCCCTGCCCATTCCGGCACGTCCGACCGGATCGACGGGAATCGGGCGTGTCTGACGGGATCGGCGGGAATCGGGCGTGTTTGACCGGATCGGCGGGTATCGGGCGTGTCTGACGGGATCGGCGTGAGTCCGGCGCGTCCGACGAGATGCCAGTCGGGCCGACGCCGACTCACCCGCGGTGCTGCTGCCACCACAGGGCGGCCTGCACGCGGGAGTCCAGCTGCAGCTTCGCCAGCACATGGGAGAGATGAGACTTGACCGTGGTGATCTCGACGTACAGCTGCGAGGCGATCTGCTGGTTCGAGCGCCCCTGCGCGACCAGCGCGAGCACGTCCTCCTCCCGGCGCGTGAGGGTCGGGACGGGGCCGGCCGTCCGCGCCGGGGATGACGTGGAGCCGGCGGTCGACGGAGCGGACGGAACTTTCGCGTCCTGCGCCCCCGCCGCTCCTGACGCGCCCAGAGCCCCCGGCGCCGAAGCCGCCCCAGACGCCCCCGACGACCACGGCGCAGACGACGCCCCCGACGACCCCGGCGCAGACGGCTCCCCCGACACTGACGACGCTCCCGCCCCCGGTCCAGCGCTCCAGGGCGCCGTCCGTCCCCGCAGCGCCCCGACCACGGCCCGGGTCGCGGCCGCGGACAGCACCGCGTCCCCGCGATGGACGTCCCGCACCGCCGCGAGGATGCGCGCCGGGTCCTCGGACTTCACGAGGTAGCCATCGGCCCCGGCGGCCAGCGCGCCCAGCACGTAGTCGTCGAGGTCGAAGCCGGAGATCACCAGCACGTGCGCGCCCGTCTGCCGCAGCTGCGGGGTGATCTCGATGCCGGTCGCCCCGGGCATGCGCACGTCGGTGAGGACCACCTCGGGCCGGTGCTCCCGGGCGGCGGCGACCGCGCCGGCCCCGTCGGAGGCCTCGGCGACCACGGTGATGTCGTCGGCGGAGTCCAGCAGGGCCACCAGGCCGGAGCGGACGGCGGGATGATCGTCGGCGACGAGCACACGGATCGGGTCGTGCGCGGGCGCATCGGTCACGGGCGGGCCTCCTGGGTGGGCGTCGGGGCGGTGAGAGATGAGACGGATCTGTCGGAGTCCGGTCGGGCGGGGTCGGACTCCGACCGAGCGGAGCCGGAGTCGGAGCTCGACGGAGTCGAGTCGGCGCTGGGCTCAGCGCTGCGGGCGCGTGCGGGCAGGCGGGCGAGCACCCGCCAGGTCCCGGCTTCCGGGGAGCCCTCCGGGGCGGGCCCCGAAGTCGCACTGCCGCCGACGGCGGTCGCCCGATCTGCGATCGCTCCGCGGCCGACGCCCGAGCGCGGCACCGCCGAGCCCGTCCGACGATTGCGCAGGTCCAGGGTCACGGCGTCGTCGGTCACCTGCACCGTCAGCGAGATCGGCGCCTGACCGTGGCGGACGGCGTTGGTCGAGGCCTCGGCGGCGATGCGCAGCAGCGCAGCCTGCACCGACGGCTCCACCCGCGCGGGATCGGTGGCCGCCGGGTCGATCCGGATCCGGGCCTCCCCATCGCGCCCCCGCAGTCGTGTGCTCAGCGAGGGCCAGTCCAGGGTGACGGCGGGCAGGGTGCCGGATTCCTCCGTGGACAGCACCCCGATCATCGAGCGCAGGTCCCGCAGGGCCGCGTGCGCCGACTCCCGCGCAGTGGTCAAGGAGTGATCGCGGGCCTCCTGGTC